>PXUA01000015.1 GCA_003022435.1 Bacteroidetes bacterium SW_9_63_38
TTGAGGGAAGAATTGGGCGAATCAGCCCTGATCGGATGCAGCGGATTCGAAGGCGGCTTGCAGAGTGGATTCGAGAAGGGAAGGAAAACTGAATGGGAACGTTGTGGCCGCATAACACGCCCGCTACAGCTGAAAATGGGCCGGTGCCGCTGTTGCGCGTGGTCAGCCGAACGGGTTCGACTCCGTTGCCTCATAGTGGCGATGCCGGCGAATGGAAACTTCGCGTGCCGATGTCGATCAATCGTATTTGACTCTGTTGAACATTTTCGTTTCCGTTTCAGCTAATTTTTGTCGTTATGCGTAACCGAACGGAAACTGCTCACTGCCGTGTGAAGCACTGCATTCCCAATCCGTAAGCATCGTGAGTCATGCCAAAGACCGTCGAGGCCGTTGTTGACGACGACGGATACATCCGACTCCCAGACTCAATCTCGCTAAAGCGCGACCAGCGAGTTCTCGTTACGATTCTTGAGGAAGAAGAGGAACGCGCCTCTGAGCCGCAGATTACCGAAACTGCTCTGCTAAGCGAAGAGGCCCTCGCTGAAGACTGGACCCGTGAAGAAGAGGAGGAAGCGTGGGCGCATCTTCAGCCGGATCCGTAGTTCTGGCTCCATTTCCTTTTTCAGATCTGTCGGAGTCAAAACTTCGCCCGGCGGTACTCCTGGCGGAGATCAGTCGTGATGACTTCGTGTGCCGTCAGGTGACGAGCAATCCATATGCGGATCCGAACGCCGTTGAACTCGCGGAGGAAGATTTCACAGAGGGGAGCTTGAGGCGAGTGAGCTACACGCGACCCGGAAAGCTCTCCACGGCAAACCCTCAGCTATTTGAAGGAGTGGTGGGTGTGCTTGAAGACGGTCCGCAGGAAGAAATTGTCAATCGGATTGTCCAGTTTCTCCGAGCTGGACGTTGGTGAGCGGGCTCCGCATAACCTCCGCCAGAGGTGACGGAGGGCTGATGCCACCATCAATCGAAATCCATTGGGCGGCTTCGATCTGGCCGGTTGGAAGTGGCGATGCCGCATTTTGTTTGCTCGTTTGCGGCCACCGACCTCCCGTCTGAAAGGGCAGTTCTCATAGGACCGACATGCTACCCAATTTTGAACATTACCAGCGGATTCGATACGAGGAAAAGGGGCTCGACGCGTCCTCCCGAGTGGCGAGAGTGGCATCCGCGCTGTGGTGAACGTCTTCCCGGATCACTCATTCGACAGTATGGTCTCAGCCCCCGAGAGCCTCGCTCGTTCCCTCCGGTTTCTGCGCACGTCCATCCTATGCAAACCCTCTACGTTGTCTACCTCGATCGCCCGCACCTCGGCGACGAGTTGTTCCTGAAATCCCTCGCCCAGTACTTTGCGGAGAGCAAGAGTGGCGAGCCGCCCTGCCTGCTGGTGCACGGCAGCGGCGAAAAGGTGGAGCGCACCCTCGAATCGAAGGGACACTTTCCGGAGCGGACCGACGGGGTGCTGGAGGTGGAGGGAGAAGACCAGCGTCGGCTCGTGGAGCGGGCCGTACGCGAGACGAACCAGGAGATCGTGGCGGCCCTGACCGACGAGGTCGTCTCCACCGTGGGCATTCAGGGCGTGGACCGAAATCTGCTGGGCGTGGAGGCGGACGGGAGCGTTACGGCCTCGAACGTTGGCTGGCTCGCGGCCCTCATCAAGCAGCGGGTGGTGCCGGTTGTGTCGGCCCTCGTTGAAACCGATGACGGCACAGTGGAGGAGGTGTGGGCGGCCGATGTGGTCCTGGCGCTCGTGCGGGTGCTCTCCGCCTCGTTCGATCCGGCGATCACCGTTCTGAGCGGGGCCGACGCCCCCAGTCGTCGCGACAACGGATCGGCTCGAGAAGAAACCTCCATCGACGAGTTCTCGGACGAGGACGGAGCAGAGGTGGCCGCGGTCAAGCGGATGCATACGGCGGACGTGCCCATTTTTCTCACCAGTGCGCAGGAGCTGCTGGGCGGTGAGGAACCACGCGGAACGCGGCTGGTCGAGTAGTCCTCGGCTTTCGTCCTTGAACCTTCTGGGAAATTGGCTCACCAAGTTCCCAGCCGATGCCCCCCGTTGGGCTGGTGCTTGACAGCGGCTCAGGGACGCTTTATGTTCTGCCGTCAACGATTCACACCTCGCTCTATTTGCACCGAAAAAGTCTATGGAGGCGACACTCGAATGAGTAGTTTTGAAGAACGCTACAGCCAGCTGAACGATGTTCTGGACGACACCGAAGAGGACCTCATGAAGTTCTATGAGAAGGGCAACAAGGCGGCCGGGACGCGGGCCCGCAAGAGTCTGATGGAACTGAAGAAGCTCGCTCACGAGATCCGGCAGGAGATCCAGGACATCAAAAACGAAGAGCTCTAACCGTGCCTGCTGCCCCCACCGGCGGCGTTTTCCATACGAGAGATCGGGAGGCTATGCCACTTCGGCATAGCCTTTTCCTTTCGGGATTGAGATTTGTCAAGGGGCCCAGCGATGGAACTGTATTTGCCGATGCTGAAAGTAGCGCACCCAGTGGGACGCTTCCGTTCGGGTGAGCTCATCATGGATCGGGAAAGGCCGTTACCGGAAAATCACTATCTCTCGAGGAGGGGGGCGTGGGCGCCCCAATTTTCATACCAGCTCCCACAAGTATTCCGGTGGACACGTCGTTTCTCTCTCACAATCAACACATTTAGCATGACGTTACTACGGACAACCTGCATTGCACTGAGCGCACTCGTGCTCACCGCTCTGCTTGGGGCAGGCGCCCGGGCACAGGACGGCACAACCGCTCCTCCCGACACTGCGCAGTGGGAGTACAATGCGGACGTGGGCCTGAACGCCTCGCAGGCCGGGTACCGAAACTGGGAGGAGGGAGCCGGAAACAACTCGCTTGCGCTGGCTACCGGCTTCTTCGGGCAGGCCGAGAAGCGGGGACGGCGCTGGATCCAACTCCACGAGTTGCAGCTTGACTTCGGCGTCGTTGACCAAGAAGAGCAAGAGGTACGGAAGGCGGAAGACCTCATTCAACTCAACACGAGTCTCCGGTACGACGGGGACGGGTTCTTCAACCAGTTCAATCCGACGATTGCCGGGACCTTCCGGAGCCAGTTTGCGAAGGGATTCGACTACACGGAGAATCCTTTCGAGGGGCAGGTGCCGGACGGAGATCCGCGTCTTGACTTGAACGAGCCCGTACAATCCTCCGAGTTTCTGTCGCCGGCCTTCATCACGGAGTCGATCGGTCTCACCTATGAGCCGTACCGAGATATCACCATCCGACTCGGGGCGGCGTCGAAGCAGACGGTCGTGAACGATCCGGACTTTCGGGTTCTGTACGGGGTCGATTCCGACAAGGTGGCGGAGGTGGAAGGCGGTGCCGAGCTCGCCATCTCCGCCAACCGGTTGCTGACCGAAAGCATCCGCTACCGCTCGCAGTTCAACGCCTTCTACGCGGTCAATCAGACCGAGGACCCGCCCGACGCGCGCTGGCAGAATACCTTTAACCTGCAGGTGAATGACTGGTTGAGTACAGATCTTGAGTTCGTGGCACTCTTCGACAACGACATCACGGACGCCCTACAGCTGAAGGAGACCATTTCAGTGGGGTTGAACTTCAGCCTAGATGGATGAGCGGTTCGGGAGGTCCCGGTTCTCCTACCGATCCGTGAGAAAGTACGTAAAGGGTTTCCTCCGGTATGGGGGAGACCGTGTGTAGCTGTAAGCGAAAACAGAGTGTAGAGACTTGTTCACGTATCGGTAATTGGGGGACCGCGGTGCTGGACTCGGTTGTCCCCCGCGACCACACTCGGTCCGTCTGCGTACGGACCCTGTCTGTCACGTACCGTTACGTACCGTTCCACGAACTGGCATGAGTCGTCGCGTCTGGGGGACATACGGGCTTCTCGGGTTTGCCCTGTGGCCCGTGCCGCTCCTCAATGTTCTTCAGGTGGAATCGGCGGCCGTGGTGGCCTTCGCGGCGTACTTCGTGGCGGGCACGGCGGCCGTCGTCCAGTTTCGGGACGGCAAGGCCTCGTTCGGGCGGGTGCTCGGGCGGCAGGAGGCGGCGCTCGTCGTGCCGCTTTTCCTGCTTCTGGTCGCGCAGCTTTGGGCTCCCAACTGCACCGTCGGCCAGGGGCTGCTGTTCTACCTGCTGTTTCCGGGGGGGACGGTGGTTGTGGCCGTGGCGGTGGCCTACGCGTTGACGGGACTCCGGCCGGTTCCGACGATGTCGACGTTGGTTGGGCTTGGACTTGTCGTAAGCGTGGCCGGGCCGCTGTACGACCTCGGCTTTCATCCGCAGTTTTACACCTACAACCACGTCTTCGGGGGCGTGCTGGGGCCCATTTACGACGAGCAGCTGGCGGTGCGGTCCGGGCTGTTCGTGTTTCGGGGCCTTACGCTCCTGTGGGCGCTTGGGGCTGCGTGTCTCGGCCGCTGGGGGCGGGGCCGAGGCGATGGGCGTCTGGTGCTCGGCGTGCTGGCGGCGATTGCGGTCGTGTACGCCGGGGCCGTGCCGCTGGGGATCAACACGTCCGAGGGGAAGATCCAGCGGCGTCTGGGCGGGCACGTGCAGACGGCGCATTTCGACCTCTACTACGACTCCACCCGCCACTCGCGCCGGGCTGTAGAGGCCCTCGCGGCGGACCACGAGGCCTACTACGTCCAGATCCGCGACCGCTTGGGGCTGTCGGCCGGAGAGGGGCCGGATCGGATTCAGAGCTACCTGTATCCGAACCCTGACGTGAAGGCCCAGCTCACGGGGGCCCGCACGACGAGTGTCTCGCCCGTGTGGCTGGGGGCTCCGCAGGTGCACCTGCTCCACAGCCGGGCCGATGCGAGCCTTGGGCACGAGCTGGCGCACGCGTTCAGTCGGCCGTACGGGCTCCCGGGGCTGCGGGCCTCGTGGAGTCCGGGCCTCGTGGAGGGCTGGGCGGTGGCCCTGGAGCCGCCGTCTCCGCACCCGTCGTCGCACGATCTGGTGCAGATGGCGAGCACCACGGACACGACCGGCGCGCTCCCACTGACAGCCGAGGCGCTGGCGAACCGCCTCACGCCGTGGGGGTTCTGGACGGGGCGCGGCGCGGTGTCGTACGCTGCGATGGGGTCGTTCGTGCAGTATCTGCTGGATCGTTACGGGCCGGAGCGGCTGCGGCAGGTGTACGCCTGGGGAAATTTTGAGGCCGTCTACGGCCGCTCGTTGGACCGACTGGTGGAGGGATGGCGGCGATTTCTGGAGGGGAGGCCCTTCGTGGCCCGCGCCGCCCACGAGGTGGTGACCCGTCAGTTTACGCGTCCGTCGCTCTTTGAGACGGACTGTCCGCACTACGTCCCGCCGCATCGTCGACACCTCCAGGCCGCCCGGCAGGCGAGGCGAGCAGGAGACACGAGTCGCGTCCGTCAGCATCTGGACCAGTCGTTGGAGGCAGCCCCCCGTTACGGAGCGGCCCACGCCCTGCGGGCCCGGCATCGGCTCGAACAGGGGCGGGCGGCCGCCGTTGTGTCCCAACTGGATACACTTCGCACGACCCGCCGCTCGGCGCTCCTGCAGCGAGTGCTCGCTGACGCGCTCGTGCTGGAGGGGCGGACCGCCGCGGCTCGGCGGCACTACCGACGGGCGCGGGCGCTGCTGCCGCGCTACGCCCACGACGGACGGACCCGGCTGTTGCTCCGGCTGCTGGTGGCGGACCGGCCCGCTGTCGTTCGGATCCTCGTGGGCCCGAGGGCTGCGGCCGCGCAGGCACAAGAACTGGCCTCCGTTGCGGCCGCGCCCGCCACTCGGGCGTGGCAGGCGCTCCGCTGGATCGACGCGCACCGGTACGCCCGCGCCGATTCGGCGTGGCGCCAGATGGACCGTCCCGACGGAGCCACATGGTCGACAAGCGAACGCTCGGCGGTTGCGCTGCAATGGCGAGCGTGGCGGGCGGAGGCGGCCCATCGGGCCGGGCGAGTCGCGGCGGCTCGGGCGCAGTTTCAGGCAGTGGCCGCGGCGGTCCAACGTCATGGGGCGCAGGCGTGGGCCCGTGCGCTCAGGGCCTGGGCCAAGCGGTAACGCTAGCCCTGCCGAATCCGTAATGGATTCGATATTACGGCGCCGTCACGGTCTTCGCCCCGACGGCTGAACTCCACGTTTCAGCCCCGGTTCACACACAACATGTTCTTCCTACCCCGTCCAATTCCAGCATGCCCATCGTTCCAGCGCGGCTCTGGTTTCTGCTGACCCTTGTCGTCGTGATGGTCGGGGCCGGAAGCGGGTGCGTGCCGCCGCAGACCGACGACTCGACGACGGAGAAGGCCTCGGGTCCGTCCGGGGGGGCGCTCCGACTGGCGGCGCAAGACGCGAAGATCCGCACCGTGCAGCTGTATCGGGGCTCCGACGAGCGGGCGCTGCCGGTCGTCCCCCTGCAATCGCCGGAGGCGCTGACGCTGGAGTTCGACCTCCTGAAAGAGGAGGGGCGTCCCCTCTCGGTATACTTCATTCACGCCGACCGGCAGTGGCGACGAGACCTGTCCCCGAATCAGGTGTTGTCTTCCTATCAGAACGACCGAATTTTCGACTACCAGTCGTCGAGGGGGACCGCGGTGCCCTACGTGCATTACGAGTACCGCTTTCCGAACGACGACATCCGGTTCCGCGTGAGTGGCAACTTCATCGTCCGCGTCACGAAGCGGGGGCAGCGCGATTCAGTGCTTTTCGAACAGCCCTTTTTCGTGACCGACGAGGCCGGACAGCTGGAGGTGGGGGCGGAGGGCATCGCGGTGTCCGGCCAGCGGCAGCAGTCCGTCCGCCCGAAGGTCCGATTCAGTCCGCCTGCGGCGCTTCGCGGCGATCCGTTCGGGTATGCCGTCTGCTTCGTCCAGAACGGGCACCTCCCGGACGCGCGGTGTCGGGATGAGCCCACGCTGGCCCGGCAGCCGCAGCTCTCGTTTGAATTGGAGCAGGAGCGGGCGTTTGCCCCGATCACGGCCAACTACACCCTGGATCTGAGCAATCTGCGTTCCACCAATACCATCGAACGACTGGACGCTACGCGCACGCCGGTCCGGGCACTGCTTGCGCCAGACTACGCCGAGTTGGCCGCGCCAACCCGCGGTTCTCCGCTCAACGGCCGGATCGTCGTGCAGGACGCCGTGGACGGTCGGGCCAGCCCGGACGTGTCCGCCGAGTACGTCGAGACGACGTTTGCCTTCGTACCGCCGAGCGACCGACGCCTGTCGGGCAACGTAGTGGTCGCGGGCAGCTTTTCGGGCATGGACCCGTCTCGCGGAACGACGATGACTTGGCGCCCGGGCGCGGGGCGGTACGAGGGAACCGTCCTCCTGAAGCAGGGGCGCTACGGGTATTTCTACAGTGGAACGGATCCGACCCTTCGAGAGACCATCCGACGGACGCAGCCGCTTCGGCGTAGCACCTACACGACCTTCGTGTACTACCGAGATCCAAGCCTGGGAACCGACCGTCTTCTCCGGGTCGGGCGCGTTGAGGCGCGATAAAAAAGCTGCCCCGTCCCCTTGGACGAGGCAGCCTGAAGGAGACGGATGGGACTAGCCGATGACCACGACATCCTGGGCGTTGGGCCCCTTGTCGGTATGACCGACGGTGAACTCCACCCGGTCATCCTCCTCAAGACTCTTAAAGCCCTCGGTGTCGATTTCGCTGTAGTGGACGAACAGGTCCTCGCCGCCTTCTTCCGGGACGATGAAGCCGTATCCCTTTTCGTTGCTGAACCACTTAACGGTTCCGGTCTGTCGCTCTGCCATGGTGCTGCTTGATATTTCGAGATAGAGAAAAACAGGTACACAGCGGCAGAGCATTGTGGAAACATCGGCTCACGTCCGCTTGGCGACGCGACCGTAGATGTGAATGAACTGCCACTTTTGTTAGAATACGATGATGAACGGCTCAATGTCAATCCCGTCTGCATTCTGATTTCAGTGCCCGCCTCGGCTGTGATATAGAGACGGGCGGCAGAATGGAAACGCCATCATTTTGCGAGAAATGTTGTTCGGATTTCGCCCCCTTCTTGAACAACCCTGAACCCTGCCGAATTGAGAGCGATGCTCGTACGACGATCTTCTGCCTGGATCCGCCTATGTGCTTATGGCCTTTTCACTGACGAGTCTTGCTGACGATCATCCCTCGTTTCGGACGCACGGGGAAGTGCGGAACGATCTGGAAGCCGCGTGTGCGCGGCATCCCGACGTGGCTGCCCTCCGGGAACTGGGGCCCAGCGAGGAGGGGAGCATGCTGTACGGGATCACCCTCGGGACGGGGGAGCATCCGGTGAGTCTGATTGCCGGCAACCACGCCGACGAGCCGGTGGGGCCAGAAACGCTCCGTGCCTTTGTGCTCAACGCCCTCGCGCATCGCAACGAGATGGAGCCCTGGCTTCGGCACTACACGTTCGTGATCGTGCCGCATGTGAACCCGGATGGGGAGGCCCGCAACCGGGACTGGATCGAGCGGTGGCCGGACGTGACGGCGTATCTCCAGCATGCGGTGCGCGAGACGCCGGGCCGCGACCTGGAGTACGGCTACCCGAACATGCGGCCCGAAAATGAGCACGTGTCCGCGTTTCTGCGCGAGCACGGGCCCTACGCGATGCACGCGAGCCTGCACGGCATGTCGGCGAGTGAAGGCGCGCTGCTGCTGATTAATCGGGACTGGACCTTTCGCACCCAGTCCCTGCGGGACGAATTCCGGGTGGCCGTCGAAGCTGAGGGGATGCGTATGCATGATCACAACCGGAAAGGGGAGAAAGGCTTTTTCTGGATTGAGCCGGGATTCCAGACCACCCCGCGGGGCGACGCCATGCGCACCTACTTCCGGGCCCAGGACGATCCCGAGACCGCCCGGAAGTTCCACGACAGCTCGATGGAGTTTGTGATGGGGCTCGGCGGCGATCCGCTTGCCCTCGTTACGGAGCTGCCGCTGTTTTTGGTGGCAAATGAGGACCCGACGCCGGGGCATCCGGACCGGTATTTGGCCCTGCGCGAGCGGCTGCCGACGGCAAAGGCGCGATTGCAGCGAGGAGAGGATGTGGACGACTTGTTGGATCCGTTCGACCTTCAGATGGTGCCCCTGAACACGGCCATGCGCCTTCAACTTCAGGCCCTCGAACTGGGACTGAGCGCCGCCGCGCCTCTAAGCGAGTCTGGATAAATTTGTCGGGGCAGAAGAGCATGTACGAACGCATTGTTTCCGGCGCAAACAGACATTGCAATTATGCACGGCATGATCCATGACAGACAGAAACGGCGACCCCGACTCCGAGCGCGAGCAGGTGCAGGGACAAAACTTTGTGGGGGATCGTGTCCTTCTCGACGACAAGCACTTCACGGACTGTGCCTTCGACTCGTGCACGTTGGTGTACCGGGGCGGGGTGCCGCCGCACTTCGTGCGGTGCGAGTTCGCCGCGCCGCGGTTCGCGTTCGAGGGCGCGGCCCAGAACACCGTTCAGCTCATGAGCGCCATCTACAACGGCATCGATGAGCGTATTATCGAGAAGACCTTCGACGAAATCCGGAAGGGGGTCGGCGACACGTAGGACCGGGCTACAGCCACCGCCGGGTGTCTGCGCGGTACGCATTGTAGGGCTCCCCGAACAGGGCCTGGAGACGGCGTTCTTCCTGCTGGATGACGCTGTGCAGGTAGACGACGACCGGCACAAGGGCCAGCAATGCCCACAGGCTTCCGATGATGACGGCGCCGCCGACGTGAGCGAGGCTATGGCCGACGTAGATGGGGTTTCGGCTGTAGCGGTAGGGGCCGGCGGTGATGAGGCGGGGCGGCTCGTCGGCGTGGCTTGGGTGTTTGCCGGCGGCGTCCATCGTCCAGATCGCGCCTGCGAACAGGGCGCTGCCCGCCATGAGGAGGGGGATCCCCGCGATCAGGTGCCAGGGCCCCGGCAGAAGCCCGGCCCACTCGGCGGCCCCAACCACTTCGATTGGCCACACCCACTCCGCGGCCAGGCCAATCAGAAAGGCCGCCAGGGTGAGAAGGGGCGACGGCGCTAGGATGTCGGCCGGTGGCACGTCGTCGGGGTCGTCGGTCGTCGCGTCCGGGTCGTCGACGGTCACGACCTCGGTGTTTCCGTCCGGCCCCGTTTCGTGCACGCGGATGTTGCCGTTCGGGTACAGGCCCTCGCGGTGCCGAAGGGCGTTGACCGCCGCCCGCGTGAAGTACTTGGCGTCGAGAACGTTGTCGGTGTAGCGCACGTCCCAGTTCTCGTACGGCGAATGGTCGTTGCACTCCACGACCCAGAGGATCGTCTCGGCGACGGGGTCGGGGTCGGTGTCGTCCGGCACGTACTGCAGGCGATATCGGTGCTGCTCGGTGGGGGCCTCGCGGGCGGAGAGATTGCCGTCGGCGTCGTCGATCATGGGCGAGAGGGCACGGGAGCGGTAGAGAGAGGGGCAACGACGCAGGGCGCGGTCCGTCGCGCGTCATGTGTCGGGACAACGGGTGGGGGCCATCCTGACGGGGCCGTTGCGCTGGGTCGGCGTATTCGCCATGCTCACATCCCGGTATACAATGACGTTGCCGGTGAGGGCATCGTTGGTGGGGGCAACCTGGAGCATGACGCCGGCGAGCGCTCCCGCACGCTGCACCCGAATGGAGTCGGGGCCGTGGGGGCGCCAGACGGAGAACGGCTGATCCTTACGACGCCCGTCGACCCACGAATGCGCCGCATACACGGGGGCCTCGGCAGACGACTCGGCACGGACGGTGTCCAGTTCGACAATGTCGGGCAGCGATCCGGCTGGGAGCCAGGCGCGGAGCGAGTCGTGCTGTGCTCCTTCCGCCGTCACTGCCAGCGACCAGCATCCGTGCACTTGGCTGCGAAGCGAGTCTCGTTGGGCGCGATCCGCCGCGCCGGTGGTCCCGTCCGTATGCTGGCATCCCGGTAGGATCGTGGTGAGAAGGCCGCCCGCAACGACAGCCCCGAGTAGGAAAACGACAGATCGCATGGCAGGAACTCTATTCATCGAGGGCATCTGGAGGGAGCGTCTGCAGAGGGGAACATCGGTTACTGGAGGCGTTTCTTGCTGACGACCGTACCGTGGGCGTCGACGCCGTAGATCATTCCGTCTCGAATGTCGTCGCCAAGCGGGATTTTTTCTCCAGGGGACTTCGATTTTTCCGTCAGGGATGAGGAGCCGGACTCTGCCGTCACCGTTATGATGGGGCGTTGCGACGCGCTGCTGTTGTTCATATGACGGCTGTAATACCCCACACTGAATGCATTAGTCATGGAGGAGTAGGAAGGGTCTTTGGCCTTCACGACGACGCCGTGATTCGCCTCCATGCCGGTAAGCCAATCCGTCGTTAGATCGGTGAGGTCGCGTTTGCACTGGTCGCAGGTCTCGTAGTCGTAGGAGTCGACCGTTGATCCGGAAGAGGGTTTGTTACCCCAGGTGACATTATCTTCCGTCCAGTTTCCGGTGACGGGAGAAATCTGAATCGAGTGGTTGAGGTCGTCGGTCACCCGGTCGTTGACGACCAGCCGGAGAGTAGCGTTCTTGATCGTAACCCCCGAAGGAAGGGAAGACGGCACATCGAATCGGACGAGGCCAGAGAATTTTTCGGTGTCTGAATCGCTCGACCATCGCCCGTTGGCATTATTTCCCGCCACCAGCGTCTCGCCGAGGGAGCCGTCGTCGGGCGCTCCAAAGTTTTTTCCGGAAGAGGCAGGTCGGCTCAGGGTCGCGTCGGCCTCGGCGAGCAAGGTGGTTTCCTGCGGCATCGGAAGGGAATAGGAATCGGCGGTACTCAGGTCGACGGAATACCCGATGTCCGCAAGGGCCGCCAGACTTACGCGACTGAGAGGGGAGTTCTTACTGTTGTCTATGAAGCCCGTCATGAGTTCCGTCTTAAGGTTGACTTCCCGCCAGTGGGCGCCTGCCGTGCCCTGACCGCCGGTGTTCGCAACCGGGACGCCGGAGCTGAGATAGGCCTCATCCTCCAGGTTGTCGAAGGCAGAGGTCGTGTTCGCCCCGGAATGAGACGGATTCGGCGTATTGAGGCCGGACACGTTTTCGCCCCATCCCTGGAATTCGGAGACGCCAATCCCGAGCGCGTGGCCGATCTCGTGTGTGACGATCTCTTCGAGGGCAGTGTTGCCGAGGTCGGCCTTATCGATCTCAATGAGGCTTAGGGCGGCCGTTTTGACATTTCCCTCGGCGTCGGTTCGGCCCACGCACGGCTTTGCCTGGGCGAGTCGACCTCCGGAGCCGTCCAGGTCCGCTTTCCGAATAACCAGCAGAACGTCGTCCACGTCGGCCTTATCGAGTTCGCAGTCAGGAGGGATTTGCGAGACCGAGACGGATTCCAGATCCTCCGTGATGGCTTGATTCCAGGGAACCAGCGCGTTGCGGATGTTCGATTTCTGGTCGGAGGTGAAGTCGTCCAGAAAGCGGACCTCGAGGGCGAATGCAGGCGAGGTATTCGTTTGGTCGTCCGATGTTTGGTCGTCCGAATCATTCATGCTTCCTCCGCTATCACACGCCATGAGCGCTCCGGCGAGAAGAAACAGCGCGATCACTCGGACGGCGGGTGCAGTCATGGTAGAAGGGCTGAAAGTGGCAAAGAGAAATGACGAAGGGTAGAACGCAAAGAACGTGCAATCTCTTCGTCTACGTACAGATGGCGGAGACACGGACCGGCCTTACAGATCTTCCGGATGCTTTTCGAAAAGAAAAAGGAACTGGAAGGTAGGAGTCACGGGATCCCCCAACACGCCGTCGAACCTCCCCGCCGGGCAAACGTTCAGCCCGGACGTACAGCGAGGCTTTTACGCACCGCCCCTGTTTATGATTGAGTTCGAGAAGCTCGAAAAGATCAAGCGCCGCTTTGAAGAGGTCGAAAGCCTGATGGCCGACCCCGAGGTGGCCACAAACCCCGACCGGATGCAGGAGCTGGGACAGGAGCACAGCCGGCTCGAAGAGGTGGTCGCCGCCATTGAGCGCTACGAGGGGCTGCTCCAGGAGCGCGACGACCTAAAGGAGCTGGTCCAGACCGAGAGCGGCGAGATGGAGGACATGGCCAAGATGGAGTTGGAGGAACTGGAGGCGCGGCTGCCGGTGGTGGAACAGGACCTCAAGCAGAAGCTCATTCCGAAGGACCCGGAAGACGAGAAGAACGCGATCGTCGAGATTCGGGCCGGGGCCGGGGGCGACGAGGCGGCGCTTTTTGCGGGGGATCTCTTTGAGCTGCACACGAAGTTTGCCAGGCGCCAGGGCTGGACCTACGAGATGATGGACGTGTCGGAGGGCACCCAGGGGGGCTTCCGAGAGGTCATCTTCGGGGTGAAGGGGGAAGATGTGTTCGGCACCTTCAAGTACGAGGCCGGCGTGCATCGCGTCCAGCGGGTGCCCGAGACCGAGTCCAGTGGGCGCATTCACACGTCCGCCGCCACGGTGGCCGTGCTGCCGGAGGCGGAGGAAGTGGACATCGACATCGATCCGAGCGATCTCAAGGTGGAGACGTTCAAGGCCACCGGGCCGGGGGGGCAGTCGGTGAACACCACGGACTCGGCGGTGCGTATCAAGCACGGTCCCACGGGCGTCGAGGTGTCCTGCCAGGACGAAAAGAGCCAGCACAAGAACCGGGCGAAGGCGATGCGGGTGATGCGGTCGCGTCTCTACGAGAAGAAGCTGCAGGAACAGCGCGAGGAGCGCGAGGCTGCCCGGCGGTCCATGGTGGGTAGCGGGGATCGCTCGGCCAAGATCCGCACCTACAACTTCCCGCAGGACCGCGTGACGGATCACCGGCTGGAGGGCAGCCAGAAAAATCACTCGCTCCAGACCATTATCGAGGGGGATCTCGACCCGATCATCGACGCGTTGCGGGCGGAAGAGAACGCCGAAAAGCTCGCGAACCTCTGATGAGCGGGGACGGGGGGAGGGCAGCGGAGCGGATCCGGTTTCTCGGCAGCAATCCTCATCCTGTTTTCAAGGCCCGCGTGCGACCTCTTCGGCGGGTCGTCGTACGTCTACTTTGGACGAGCCGATCTGTGCGTATCGTGCCCAGATCGGGGGTTCCCTGCTCCTCCGCATGCCGACGGCCGTCGGCATTCTACGAGGGGCATGATGCGTTTTCATTCCACAGGGACACGACCGTGTCATGGCAAACAAGTACCAGTACGAACTGACCTACGTGATTAGCGGGGTCGTTCAGCAGAATCAAGTGGACGACATTGTCCGCAAGATCAATCACCTCGTCGAGAGCAATGACGGCGACGTGCTCGAGGTGGACGAGTGGGGCAACCAGCGTCTCGCCTACGAGATTAATCGGAAGCGTAGCGGCTACTACGTGAACATGTACTTCAAGGCGCCCGGCTCGCTTATCGAGCGTCTGGAGCGAGAGCTACAGATCAACGACGACGTGCTCCGCTACCTCACCCTTCGCATGGACGCAAAGATGCAGCGCCACTACGAGCAGCGGAAGAAGCGCGAGGCGCAGGAGGACGCTGAGGAAGCGGCGGCCGAAAACGGCGCAGCCGACACCGAGGACACTGAGGACTCGGACGAAGAGTAGGGCCCCTGCCAGTTCCGGCATGGTTTGCATCACCGCGACGCTTTTTTACGAATATCTGTTTGACGACCCATGGCTAACGACGACATCGACTACGAGCACATCGAATACGTGGACTACAAGGATACCGAGTTCCTGGAGCAGTTTATTAACAACCAGGGCAAAATTCTGCCGCGCCGCGTGACGGACGTTCCGGCGCGCGTGCAGCGACAGATCACGACGGCCATCAAGCGGGCGCGTCACCTGTCGCTTCTGCCTTACGTGTCGGAGTCCATCCGATAGCGCTGAGTCCGCGTAGTTCGTTTCATTTATTTGACGGAGGAATCTGACATGGACGTTATTCTCATTGACGATGTGGAGCACCTCGGGGAGGAGGGGGAGATCTACGAGGTGGCCGACGGCTACGGACGCAACTATTTGATTCCGCAGGGGCTGGCTCGCGTGGCAACCGACGGAGCCGTGCGCCAGCTGCGCGACGAGAAGCGCCAGCAGGCCCAGAAGCAGGCGGCCAAGAAAGACGTGGCTCAGGAGCTCAAGCAGGAGCTGGAAGACATGCAGGTGGTCTTTTCGGCGAAGGTGGGGGAGGACAACCGCATCTTCGGCACGGTGACCACCCAGCAGATTGCCGTGGAGCTCGGCAACCGCGGGTACGATGTTGATCGTCGCGATATCAACCTCGACGACGAGATCCGTGAGGTCGGGGCCTATACGGCCACCATCGGCGTGCACCCGGAAGTCGACGCTGCCCTCGACATTCAGGTCATTCCGGAGTCCGGGTAGTGACGCTGTAACGGCGTTGCCCCCGGCCTGTACACAACAGGTCGGGGTTTTTCTATGGAATGGGGCGCTGCCGACGGGCAACGATGCCGGAGATTAGGGCACTCGGTTTCGGTGTTGGTTGTCCCCGATCTCTGTCGGTTTGACGGGGGCTACACTCACAGATTGGTATGGACGTGCGTCGATTTCTCGCAACAGTGGGACTGCTCTTCGGGCTTGCGGGCGTTGTATACGGCCAGTCCGGCGGGGCGGCGTCGAAGGTGACGTGGGCCGTGGAAGGAGATACCCTCGCGCCGGGCGAGGCGGGCGCCGTTACGCTCCGGGCGTCCATTGCCGATGGCTGGAAGATGTACGCCCCGGACTCGCCGCCGCCGACCGTCGGGGTGAGTGTTACCACGGTCGAGGCGGCCCGGCTCGCCGTATCCAACGAAATGGACTACACCGGAGCCTCGACGACGTACGACCCGCATTTTGGAAAGGAGGTCCATTTCTTCTCGGGCGAGGCTCGTCTGCGCCTGCCTGTTTCGTCGCCGGACGACGTGCCCTCCGGCTCGTACTCCCTTCAGGGTACCCTCCGCTTCATGGTGTGTACGGACGAGATCTGTTTGCCCCCGGCGACCGAGTCGCTTGAGGCGACGATGGTGATCGCTCGCCCTTAGCGAGCAGTGTCGAGCGCCGAGGTGAGATCCGCCACGAGGTCGTCCGCCCCCTCCAGTCCCACCGACAGGCGGACGAACCGATCGGTAATGCCGAGGGCTTCGCGCTCGGCCGGGGCCATGTTGACGTGCGAGGTGTTGACGGGCTGGCTCACGAGCGTCTCCACCCCGCCCAGGCTCGGGGCGCGAATTGGGAGCGAAAGGGCGTCGAAGAAGGCCGTCCGGTCGACGGCGTCCCCCAGGTTGAAGCTCACCATGCCCCCGAAGCCGTCGAGCAGGGTCTGCGCCCGCTCATGATCCGGGTGCTGAGCGAGGCCCGGGTATCGCACCCGGCCGACGGCACCGTGGGCATCCAGGGCCTCCGCGACGGTCTGTGCCGTCTGGTTTTGTTGGCGGACCCGTACACCGAGCGTTTTGAGGCTGCGGTGGAGCAGGAAGCAAGCGTGGGGATCGAGCATGCCGCCGAGCAGCTTCAGCGTGTGGCCGATGCGGTCGAGCACATCAGCGGGCCCCGCGACGACTCCGGCGGCGAGATCGGAGTGCCCGGCGAGGTACTTGGTGCCGGAGTGGAGGACCACGTCAAAGCCCAGGTCGGCGGGCCGCAGGTTCACGGGCGAGGCGAAGGTGCTGTCGATGACGGCGACGAGGTCGTTGTCGTCCGCGAAGGCCGCCATTGCCTCCAGGTCCGGTACCTCCAGCAGCGGGTTGGTGATCGACTCGGCGTAAAGGACTTGGGTGTCGTCGGTCAGCGCGTCGCTCCAGGTCGACGGGTTGCCCCCGAGGAACGAGTGGCTGATGTCGTACCGGGGGAGCAGGTCGCCGAAGAGGTCGAGCGTGCCGCCGTAGAGGGCCCGCGGGGCCACGAGGTGGTCGCCGCTGTCCAGGAGTGCGAGCAGGGCGGAGGAAATCGCCGCCATACCGCTCCCAGTTACGAGTGCTGCGTCTGTAGCCGCCAGTGACGACAGCTTTTGGTGAAGCGCCTCGTGATTCGGCGAGTCGTTGTAGCGGATGTAGCGGACCTCCTCCTCGTCCGTATGCGTGTAGGTGGCCGTCTGAAAAATCGGCAGCGAGACTGCGCCCTCGATGCGAGGCTCCGGCTCGCCGGCATGGACGGCACGGGTGTCGAGGCTGAGCATGCGCGTATGTGGGTCTGGGCGGTTGGGAGTGTGGAGGCGAGCGAGCATTCCCCGGCGGAGGGGCTGCGCTCCGAGGGACGGAGCTCCCCTGCGTCCGGATGTAGACCTCAGAGGAGGTCCGCCTCAGCAGCGCAACGCGGATGCATATCGAGATTCCGCTGCCGGGAGGGGGACCGACCCGGACGGTTGAGCCGTCCATCCCCGGAGGCTGCTGGTCTACTCGCTCCACCGTGCTCGTGAGCGTGGTACAGCGTCGACGAGCGTATTACAGCGGGGAGGAGAGCGACTGGTTCCGGATTCGGGACTGCAGGGCGGACACGTCTTCCTGGATGTCCGTGTCGTTCTCCACCTTCTCCTCGATTTTCCGGTAGGCGTGGATCACGGTCGAGTGGTCGCGCCCGCCGAAGCGGGTGCCGATGTGCGCGTAGGAATCCTCTGTAAGCTCGCGGCAGAGGTACATCGCGATCTGGCGGGCCTTGGCCACCTTCTGCTTGCGGGAGCGGGAGAGGAGGTCGTCTTCCGAGAGGCGGAAATAGTCGGCCACCTGCTCGATAATGTCGGCAGCGTCGAGGGGGGACGGGTCCTCATCGGTATGCTCGCGCAGGTAGCGACGGGCCGTGTCCATATCGAGCGTGCCGTCGTCGAGCTGCACGAGGGCCGTCAGACGGGTGAGGGTGCCTTCCAGCTGGCGGACGTTGGAGTCCACGCGCTGGGCAATGAGCTCTAGCACCTGCGGGTCGACCTCAATGTTTTGGCGGGCCGCCTTGCGCTGCAGGATGGCGATGCGCGTTTCGAGGTCGGGCCGCTGGATGTCGGCACTTAGGCCCCATTGGAAGCGGGAGAGCAGCCGCTCCTCGATGCCTGGAATCTCAACCGGGGGACGGTCCGCGCAGAGGAAAATCTGCTTCCCGTTCTGGTGGAGGTCGTTGAAGATGTGGAAGAACTCCTCCTGCGTCTTTTCCTTCTCGCCGAAGAACTGCACGTCGTCGACGATGAGGAGGTCGGCCTGCCGGTAGTAGCTGGAGAAGGCTGCGATCCGGTTCTCGCGGACCGACTGGACGAACTGGCTCGTGAAGCGGTCGCTGGAGACGTAGAGGACGTGCTCGGCGGTGTTGTGCTCTAGGGCATAGTTGGCCACGGCCTGGGCGAGGTGGGTTTTGCCGAGGCCGACGCCGCCGTACACCAGGAGCGGGTTGTAGTTGGTGCTGCCGGGCTCCTGCGCCACGGCGTACGCGGCGCTGCGGGCCAGCCGGTTGCCGTCGCCCTGAATAAACTCCTCAAACGTGTACTCGGGGCGCAGGTGCTCGTGGGCCTTTTCGTAAAGGGCTGAGCGCTCATCGTCCGAGCCGGCCCCGGACCGCTCGATACTGGCCAGTTCCTCGGGGGTGGGGGCCGCCTCGCCCGCCACGTCAGTTTCGTCGGGGTCGGGGGTAGGGCGTTCACTGGACGGAGCAGCCGACGTGTCCGACGGGGTCGACGCCTTCGACGAGCGAGACGCTGGCTCCGACGACGGGCCCGTCGGCTGCCGCTGGTTGGACGACTGCTTGCCAGCAGTGCCCGAGGTGTGCGGGGAGCGGCCGTCGGACGAGGGGGAAGAAGATGAGTCGGGGACCTCGCCAGAAGACGAAGATGAAGTCGCCTCCTCGTGCTCATCGGCCACGATCTCATCGGGCCGTTCATCTTCCGGGGTCACCTTGTACTCCACGTCGGTGGGCTCCCCGACGGCCTGGCTCACGGCCGTATTGATCTGACGGTCGAACCGGCTCCGCAGGTACTGAATCCCGAACGGCGTGGGTACCTGTAGGCGGAGGGTGGGCGTCCCGTCGTCGGTGTCCAGCGAAAGCGGGTCGATGGGGTCGAGCCAGTTCTGAACCGTCCGCTCCGGGATCGTGTCGCGCAGATCAGCAAGAGCAGTGCGCCAGGCGTCGGAGGCGGACGGAACCATAGGGCAAATCGGAGGACCAAGCGTTCGCGACGACAACGAGACGGCGCCGGCGGAGTGCCCAGATCGACGCGTGCTCAACGTAGACCTGAGCCACCATCTTCGCAAGTCCCTCTCGGGGATTTTACAGACGGCCGTCCTGGCGTCGCTGATCGATGAAATCCTGGGGCGTTGGGAGGCTACGTCAACGGATTGCTACATCTGCGTGCTACGGATGCTACTCGACGGGGCCTCGAACGGACCGGTGCCGGCACGAGGACGTAAGAGAGACCGATCGGTCGGCGATCCAATCCGCGCTGTGACCTCGCATCAGATTCCAGATTGAGGAACGCTCATGTACAAGAAACGACGAATCTTTTTTGCCATTGCGCTGCTTATGTCCGTGGTCACGATTGCCCGGGGACTGTTGTTTGTGCTCGGCGGACGTCTTCCCGATCTCGTGACGCTCGTCAGTTTTCTCATCGCCGTGTACGCCTTCTGGAAGTACCGCAACCTGCGGATGCGGCTGGAGAAGTCCCGGAAAAAGTCCTGAGAACCTGCTGAGCGATTGCAGGCGGGAGTGCTTTTGGGGACGCCGGAGGCGCCTCTTGCCGTTGAGCGATAATTCCGCCCCGGTTGAGCGGGGGGAATAAGGCACAAAAGGAAAACCCCGTACGCCGCAGGGGCCTACGGGGTGAGAAGGAGTGGAGATGCCGGGAGTCGAACCCGGGTCCGCGTAGCCGTACAGTCCGAGCCTCTACTTGCGTAGTGGATGCATTGGCAGTTCACGCTGTCCGTCTGCCCGTCCACGAGGCCAGGACAACGCTACAGCTGGTTAAGATTCACCGATCCATCCGCAGCCAGAGAATGGAGCGACTACACCCTTTTTGTCGATGTCCTACGCTCCCCAAGGGTCAGGAGCGACGCAGGACAGATGGGGGCTTTTACGCCGCCATCGCGTACGAATAATCGTCCGCATTTACTAGTTCCTGACAAGATTTACGAGCATACCAGGAAGCTCGGCAAGACAGCCCGCTGCACGTTGACTACACGTCGAAGCCGTGTCATCCCCATAAGTAGAAAGAACATCTCGCCCGTCGGGGGTACCTCTCCCATCTGAGCACTGCTTGAGACGAAGCGACAGAGCCGTTGTTCCTGCGCGGCCGAGGACCGGGCGATTGGAGGAGCAACGTCCGGCGAGAGGGAGCGCTTTTGTACATCCTGATCCGAGAAGTCCAGAATGCATAGAGGCCTTCAGGGAATAAGGGCGCGAAGGGGACTGTAAGCGGTCGAAAACATGTGTGCGGGGTGGAAGTAGAGGGGCCTACGGTGCACTTCTTGATTTCAACCTGTTCTCTCATGGCTAATTCCGGAGACGATGCGACCGATAAGATCTACGAGGCGCCGTTTGCCGAGTCCGACGAGCGTCTGGAGGCGTACGCGGACTTTGTGGCGATTGTGAAGCAACTCCGGCGTGATTGCCCGTGGGATCGTGAGCAAACCCACGAGTCGGTGAAGCACCTCTTGATTGAGGAGGCCTACGAGGTGGTCGAAGCCATCGACCACGAAGACTGGGACGAGCTGGCGGAAGAGCTGGGGGACGTGTTTCTGCATGTGCTCTTTCATTCCGTCATTGCAGAGCAGGAGGGACACTTCGATTTGGCAGACGTGATTGCGGCAGAGACCGACAAGCTCGTCCGGCGGCATCCGCACGTGTTCGGGGACGACACGACGAGCGACGCCGACGACGTGGCGGCGTCGTGGGAGGAGATCAAGCAGCAGGAGGAGGACGGCGAGCAGACCTCGGTGCTCGCCGGTGTGCCGTCACAGCTGCCGGCGCTGCTCCGGGCGTCCCGCTCTCAGGAGAAGGCGGCGGGGGTTGGGTTCGACTTTCTGGACCGCGAGGCGTCCTGGGCGAAGGTAGAGGAGGAGCTGTCGGAGTTTCAGGCGGCGGTGGCTGCCGACGACGCCGACAACAAGGAAGAAGAGTTCGGAGACCTTCTGTTCGCGCTCACGAACTACGCCCGGCAGGCGGATATCAACCCTGAGGAGGCGCTCCGACGGACGAACGACAAGTTCATCCGGCGCGTCCAGCACATCGAAGAGCGGCTCGACGAGAACGGATCGTCGCTTGCAGAGGCCGATCTGGAGACGGCCGCCGAGTTGTGGGCAGAGGCGAAAGACGAAGAGTGAAGCGAGAGGAGAGGGGCGATGGGATGCGACTATGCCGGTGCTCGCATCCGTCCGGTGCGGAAGACCGGACGGATACGGGTCACCAGTTTCGAGAAAAAAGTCGTTACTCGTCCCAGAGGGAGGCCTTGGAGTACGGGCTGCCCTCGAACGTCCAGATGCTGCCGTCGAGGTAGCGGCGGTGCCGGTCGAGGTCCGCAATCGCGTCCATGTCCGCGTTCGACAGGCTCAGGTCGGCGGCGGCGAGGTTGTCCTCGATGTGGGCCGGGGTCACGGATTTCGGAATGACGGCCGTGCCGCGGTGAATGGCCCAGCTAATGAGAACCTGAGCCGCGCTGGCGTCGTGCTGGTCCGCGATCTCCTGAATGGTGGGGTCCTCGAAGAGATTGGGCTCATCGTCGGCCTTGATCTCCTCGGGCCGGTCCATCGAGCCGAGGGGGGAGTAGGCTGTGAGGTGGACCCCCTTCTCTTCAGCGAAGTCCAGCATGTCGGGCTGCTGGAGGTAGGGATGCATCTCGATCTGATTCATCTCCGGCGTTGTGCCGGTTTCGTCAATCA
Organism: Bacteroidetes bacterium SW_9_63_38; assembly: GCA_003022435.1. Classification (GTDB taxonomy): domain Bacteria; phylum Bacteroidota; class Rhodothermia; order Rhodothermales; family Salinibacteraceae; genus Salinibacter. The sequence continues at coordinate 21,752 of PXUA01000015.1, forward strand.
GCGACTGGATCTTCTGGACGCTGAAGTTGGAGACGCCGATGTGCTGGACCAGACCCTCCGCCTTCAGGTCCTGCATAGCGTGCCAGGTTTCGGCGAGGGGCAGCTCGCCGAGCGGAACGAAGTCGTCCGGCTGCTCGGGATAGTCCACGCCGTGCTGCATGGCGACCGGCCAGTGAACGAGGTAGAGGTCCAGCGTGTCGAGCTGCAGGTCGTTGAGCGTGTTCTCCAGGGCTGGGCGCACGTGCTCCGGGTCATGGCAGTCGTTCCAGAGCTTGGAGGTGACCCAGACGTCGCCCCGGTCGATGTCGTGGGCCGAGAACGTATCGGAGAGCGCGTTGCCGACCTCCGGCTCGTTGCCGTAGATGGGGGCGCAGTCGATGTGCCGGTACCCGACCTCCAGGGCCACTTTGACCGCGTTGTAGACATCGCCGGGATCCGACTTCCAGGTGCCGAGCCCCAGGATGGGCATCTCGTCGCCGTCGTCGAATGTAAGGGTTTCCATAGTTGACAGAGTGGGTGGGTGATTGGGCGCCAATAAGAAGTGCCGCGGGACGGATGCTACCCGCCCGTAAACAGTGTCAACCCATACCGTTCAACGCCGAGGACGTTCAGTAGATGCGTACAAAAAGCACGATTGGAATCGTTGGGAAAGAAGAGCCACCGGAGAGCGGCAACGTGAGGCCTTCGGCCCGGAGGGAGGAATGCGAACGTGCCTGGAAAGAAATCGACTTTATCCTGAACGGCCACGAACTGAGAGGCGATCCATCCGTTATCCCGATTCACGATTTCCGGTCCCCCAGTCAGCCCACCCGTGGCGCTCTGGTCGCACAAAGGCGCCGTTCTGGGAGCCTGCACGCTGGCGTTCTTTGCCACAATGGCCGCGCTGCAGGCGAGGATGCTTATCGTGATCCTGCTTGGGCCGCTGCGAAACAGGGCTCAGGCAGAGGCATCCCGGTCGGCCCCTCGTGAGTTTAAGAGACTGTTTTGATTTCACCCGTTGGGGCCTTGAGCGCAACGTGACGAGTGCGGAACGGTCAGCGTCCCCCCTTCTTCAGCCCTCAACGACGCGGTGCGATTTGCGTTGGAAAACCATCGAAAGGAATAGAAATCACGTCCCAAAAATCAAAACGGTCTCTAAGGCAGCTTCAAACGATCTTTTGGGGAAAGCAGTTTGCTATTGCTCCAAGCTCCAGCTTGAGGGATGGACGGACGAGGTCCGTCCAAAGCTCGATTGCACAAGCGCGTGAGAATCGGGGTTGTGGATGTCCGTTCCAAATCCGATAATGTGGACGTGGAGACAAGCCCGGAGCACCTCCAGTCTCCGCCGTCTCGCCCAACGCTTTCTCGCTGCCGCTTTGATCCGTCTCGTGCCTGAAAATCGGCTTTATAAGGTTTACAAAAATGGAGAGCCGATTCCCAATGTTGGACCCTTCGAGAAGGAGGGCGCGCTAATCGACGCGCTGATTCAAATTAACCAGTCAACGCAACTGCAGCGGGGAACCGTCCTCGTGCACGTGTACGAGACGGACGCGACGCCGCTCGGCATTGGGCGAAAGTATCTCGGATCGATCGACGGGGGCACGGTGCTCATGATGGGCGAGGTGGACGAGGAGCGGGTCCGGGCCTAACCGAGACCGAAGGAGGGCGTACGCTGCAGTCGGGCAGAAGAGTGCTGTCTGCTTCTGGACGCGTCGAGGCGTAGATGAATGGAAGCGTAGATGAAAGGGCTTTTTTCCCTCCGGTTCTCTTTCTATTCTACGGCGCTGTCCCGTTTGATGGAGCCCACGTCGGTCTTTGCGTCGTTTCGGTTCGGTCTTCGGCGGAACGGATAGAGGGGACCAGGGCGGGCATCGTGTCATGATTCGACCGAGGCCGAAGCCCGTTTTTGGTGAAAGGCGCGTCCCACGGTCGCCGGGTACACCCTCGTGACGGAATACAAGAATGATTTCCGGATCGTCTCAGTCGTTCGGCCGGAGAGTGGCATCCTTTCTGCACGTGTGGTGTTTGCTGACACATGGATGGGGCTTTAAAAAGATTCCGGCTAGTATATACCACGGTTCAGGAAATCCAGATTCCCAAAATATGGATTGCCAGTAATCTGGGATTCCGCAGACCTTGCCGGGCGAGTCCGGCCGGCCTCTCCATACGGAGAATGTCGTTCTCCTACCCGTGCACGGATCAGTAGAGAGAAGGGATTTTCCGTCGCCGTCCTGCTGGTCGCTGCTGATTTTATTCATCTGCATTGCTGCCGCGTTTTATGTCTGCCTCCGTTGACCGCGCCGCCTGTATCCTCGTTCCCGAGACCACCTACGCCTCCAACGGATCGACGTCGCCGATGCGGGTGTGCGTCATCGACCTGGGGACGAACTCGTTTCACGCTGTTATCGTGGACGCCCACGCCAACGGGAGCTACCAGATCGTGGACCGCATGAAGGAGATGGTGCGGCTGGGGCAGCACGGCCTCTCGGCCAACACGCTCCCGGAGGCGGCGATGGAGCGGGGGATGAAGGCCCTGAAGCGGATTCACCTGCTGGCCAAGGGGTGGGACACTGAGGAGTACCTGGCGTTTGCCACAAGTGCCATCCGGGAGGCCACCAACGGTGGTGAGTTTATCCGCCGGGTCCGCAATGCCTTCGGGCTTCGGATTCGCCCCATTAGCGGCGAGCAGGAGGCGGGTCTCATCTATCAGGGCGTGCGCCGGGCTGTAGAAATTACGTCCCCGACGCTCCTGGTCGACATTGGGGGGGGATCTGTGGAGTTCATTGTGGCGGCCGGGGACGAGCGCCTGTTTGCGACGAGCCTCAAGCTGGGGGCGGCCCGCATGACGGAGCGGTTTGTGAACAGCGATCCGCTTTCGGAGGAGCAGGAGCAGGCCCTGCGCGACCATTGCGCGGACACGATGGCGGAGGTGTTCGAGGCGTGCCGAGCGCACGACGTGACGGGGGTGGTAGGGTCGTCCGGCACCATAAAGAGCCTGGCCCGGGTGGCGCTGAATGCGGTGGAAAATGGCAGCCAGACCGTCTTCCAGCGCACGTTCGACGTGCCGCACGTCCAGGCGTCGCTCGAACGCACCATTGCGTCCAGTGCTGAGGAGCGCATGGCGCAAAGCACCATCGACCCGAAGCGGGTGGACCAGATCGGGGCTGGGGCGGTGTTGCTAGACACGATCCTGGAGCATCTCCCGGCGGTTGAGCAGGTGCGGGTGTCGACCAATGCGCTCCGGGAGGGGATGGTCGTGCACTTCATGGACACCAATTACGCGCGGCTTCGTCGGATTGCCCCGTTCCGAACCCCCCGCCGCCGCAGCGTCCATGAGCTGGCCTACCGATACAACTGGGAGGAGCGCCACGCGCAACACGCGGCGGCGACCAGCACGTTTCTCTTCGACGTGTGCCGCCCCCTGTACGACGGCCCCGATCGGGACGCCGAGTTGCTGGAGTACGCGTCCCTGCTTCACGACGTGGGGCACCTCGTGAGCCACGACACGCACGCCAGGCACTCGCGCTACCTCATCGAAAACGCGAACCTGCAGGGCTTCCAGCCCGACGAAATTGCGATCATGTCGCTCGTGGCTCGCTACCATCGAGGGCGGGTGCCACTGGCATCCGACGAACACTACCGACAGCAATCCGAGGCCGTGCAGCGGCGGGTGCGTCAGCTGGCGTCCCTGGTTCGCATCGCGGAGGGCCTCGACCGCAGTCACTTCCAGAACGTGACGGCCCTGCGGGCGCGCCTGACAGACGAGGCGCTCGTGCTGTCGATTGCGACAAAGGGGGATCCCCAGTTGGAAGTGTGGTCAGGGGGCGAAGAGGGGGCGATGTTCGAGGATGAGTTCGCCCGAACGCTGCAGGTGAAGCCTACGGCTATCGACGTGCGGGCGCCCGACGAGACCGATCCCTCCGTGTCGCATGCAACCGTCTCAGCGCCGGAGGCAGTTCGCTAGTCCAAGTCGTGAGTCATTCCCCGTGTCCACCCGGACGCCGCAGCCACGCCCGTGCCTCTGCCGAGTTCTGCGTCGCTCGTCGGGGGGCGTAGTCCGGAGCACGGGACGTCCGGTGAGACGGGTCGGTGACCGGCTGCTCGTTCCTGCGTATCCGATTCACGCGGGATTAACCGGAGCGATTCTTGCCCCTACGACGGAGGCGCGTTACTTTGCGCTCTGAGTCTGATTGCTGTCCCGTACCGTCTGTGCGGGGGCGACACGGCATTCGCCGATTGGTTTTCATCCAGCACGTTCGGGTCTATGGCGTCCCCGTTGATGTTTTTCTTTCTGGCCACGGTAGCCGTCACGGCGGCTCTCGGGATGGTGATTGCCCGCAGCCCCGTGTCGAGTGCCCTGTGGCTCGTGTTGAATCTCTTCTGTGTGGCCGGGCTGTACCTGACCCTGAACGCGTCGTTCATCGGGGTCATTCAGATCCTGGTGTACGCCGGGGCCATTATGGTGCTGTTCCTGTTCGTCATCATGCTCCTCAACCTGTCGACGCTGCCGGAGATGGAGGAGATGAACTGGGCCGGGGTCGGCGGATTTATCCTCGGGATGGCGGTGTTGAGCCAGCTGCTCTACGTGGTGGCCCTGGAGTTTGACCTGGGCGTTGAGCCGGTGGCGCCCGAAACGGCGGCACAGGTTGGCTCGGCCGCCACGCTGGGCGAAGTTCTCTTCACGCGGTACGCACTGCACGTGGAGGTGGCCGGCATTCTTCTGTTGGCCGCGACCGTCGGGGCCGTCATGATGGCACAGCGGAAGTTCAATTAGCCCGCGCCTCGTTCCCGTCGAGAAGGTGTCGCCGGAGGGCGCCGGCCGAGCCCGTCTCTGATCCACACGACACGAGCAGACCGACATGGAAGTCGCACTGAACTGGTATCTTGCACTGAGTGCTGTCTTGTTCACGATCGGCACACTCGGGGTGTTGTTTCGCCGGAACGCCATCGTGCTTTTGATGTCGGTGGAGCTGATGCTGAATGCCGTAAACCTGACGTTGGTGGCGTTCAGCCAGTCGATGGGGGACCCGGGGGGACAGATATTGGTCTTCTTCTCGATTGCGGTGGCGGCGGCGGAGGCAGCCGTGGGGCTGGCCATCGTGATCGCTGTGTTCCGCAGCGAAGTCACAGTGGACATCACCGAGATCAACCTGTTCAAACATTAGTGCTCTCGGCCGAGGGCGGATCCCGCTCTCGGCTTTTTTTGTCACGTTCGGCACGTTGCCGCGTCGTCTGTAGATTTCTCACTCACCCCTCGCCACGCCGATGGAGCCCGACTTGCTCATTCGTCTCATTCTGCTGCTGCCGTTGGCCGGGGCGGTCCTCAATGGAGTGGCTCCGCTGTTTCTGACGCAGCTGCGTACCCACGAGACGCTCATTGGGACGATCGGGACGGCGGTGGTGGCGGTGCCGTTCCTGCTGGCGCTCTATCTGTTTGTGACGTTTGGTGGCGACCCGGTAGTGGCCGACTTCTATATCTGGATGGCCGCCGGCGAACTGGACCTGAGCTTTGCCTACCGGGTGGATGAGCTGTCCCTCATCATGACGCTTGTTGTGACCGGGGTGGGCGGCGTCATTCACCTCTACTCGATTGGGTACATGCACGGGGATGAGGGATACTGGCGGTATTTCGCCTACCTCAACCTCTTCATCTTCGCGATGCTCAATCTTGTGCTGGCGAACAACCTGCCGGTGCTGTTTCTGGGCTGGGAGGGCGTGGGGCTCTGCTCGTACTTGCTGATCGGCTTCTGGTACACGGACCTCGACAACAGCACGGCGGCCAACAAGGCGTTTATCGTCAACCGGATTGGCGACTTCGCCTTCCTGGTGGCGATGTTTCTGCTGTTTCAGGAGCTGGGGGCGCTCAGCTTCGACGTGCTGTTGGAACAGGGCCCGGAGCTGTCGACGCAGACGCTGAACTGGGCGGTGCTGCTTCTCTTCATCGGGGCGACGGGCAAGAGCGCCCAAATTCCGCTGTTCGTGTGGCTGCCGGACGCGATGGCGGGCCCGACGCCGGTGTCGGCGCTCATCCACGCCGCGACCATGGTGACGAGCGGGCTCTACCTGCTGGCGCGGCTGTCGGTGGTGGTGCTGGAGGCGCCGATTGTGATGGCGATCATCGCGGTGACGGGGGCGGTAACGGCGATCATGGCCGCGACGATCGCGATTGCGCAGACCGACATCAAGCGCGTCCTCGCCTACTCGACGGTGTCGCAGCTCGGGTACATGTTTATGGCAGCGGGCGTGGGGGCGTTCTTCGTCGCCATCTTCCACGTGGTCACGCACGCGTTCTTCAAGGCCTGCCTCTTCCTGAGCTCCGGCAGTGTGATCCACGGGATGGAGGAGGTGGAGCACAGTATGGAGCACGAGGGCCACGACGTCAGCAACTTCGACCCGCAGGACATGCGCACGATGGGCGGCCTCAAGGAATACATGCCGTCTACGAGCGCGACCTATCTGCTCGCCACGCTGGCGATTTCGGGCATTCCGCTGACGGCTGGATTCTTCTCGAAGGACGAGATCCTGTTCAAGGCCTTCGAGTTTGGATACCTGGGGGGGCACGGCTACGCCTGGGCGGTGTGGGGCGTCGGCATCGTGACGGCGCTGCTGACGGCGTTCTACATGGTGCGCTCCTACGTGCTCACCTTTGAGGGCGATCCGCGCTGGACGGCCCCGGATCGGCATCAGCCCCACGAGTCGCCGTCGTCCATGACGATCCCGCTCTGGACGCTCGGCACGCTCTCGATGATCGGCGGCTTCATTGGGCTCCCGGCAGTCATCGAGGGCGGAGACTGGAACTGGATTCACCACTACCTGGGCCACAAGTACGGCGGCCCGGTCTATGAGGCATCATTTCCAGGGCACGTCTCCCTGGCGCTGGAGTGGGGGCTCATCGGGCTCAGTTCCGTCATTGCGATTGGAACGGTCTACTACGCCTGGACGGTGTACACCACCCGTGGACTGGAATACGACGCCATGCTGGAGACGCGCCTTGGGGGACTGTACGCTACCTGGAAGGACAAGTACTACTGGGACGAGTTCTACAGCAATGTCGTCGTGGAGACGGTGACCGACGGCGTCGGGCGGAAGGCCTTTGCGGCGTTCGATACCCACATCGTGGACGGGGCCGTGAACGGTGTGGCCCGCGTTGCGCAGAAGGCCAGTGGCGCCCTGCGACTTACCCAGACGGGCATCGTGCAGAATTACGCGTTGAGCCTCGTGCTGGGCGTGGTGCTTGTCATCGGTATCATGCTCCTCGGGATCTAGCTCCCGTTTGGTTGCGAGTGCCCCTGTGAGTCGGGCCGACTCATTCTCGTATTCCGTCTCTCGTGTTGTGAGAGGAACGGGGGGCACCCAGAATACGGGATCTGAAATACGCCATCGCTCTGTTGCACACGGGCATTCCCGATTTCGGGCTCTGCCCTGCGTTTGATCGCGGACGACCGATTTTGCCAAATTGCTGCTACACATGGACTTTCCGCTTCTCACGTCCTCGGTCATTCTTCTGCCCGCTCTTGGCGCGTTGCTGACGCTCTTTCTGCGGAGCGTGTCGAGCATCCGGTGGACGGCCCTTATCACCACGACACTAACGTTTGTGCTGTCGGTGGGGCTCTTTCTGGGCTACGACCCGTCGGTGAGTACGGCCGTGACGCCGCAGCTGGCGGATGTGTCGAGTAGCTGGTTTCCGGAGTCGCTGGACATCAAGTATTTCGTGGGGATCGACGGGCTGAGTCTTATGCTCGTGATGCTCACGACGCTGCTGGGGCCTACCGTGGTCCTCTCGTCCTGGACCTACATCGCGGAGAAGCAGAAGGGGTACTACGCTCTGCTCCTGCTGCTGCAGACGGGCATCACGGGCGTCTTCACGTCGTTCGACCTGTTTCTCTTCTACATCTTCTTTGAGCTGACGCTCATCCCGATGTACTTCATTATCGGGATTTGGGGCGGCACGGACCGCATCTACGCGGCGGTGAAGTTTGTGATTTACACGCTGGTGGGATCGCTCCTGATGCTGGTGGGGATTCTGTACCTCGGGTTCGAGGCGGGGGCGGCGGTCAACAACGGCGTGTTTACGACCGACTGGTACAAGCTGCTGGAGTACAACGTGCCGCTGGCGCAGCAGGGCTGGCTCTTTGCCATCTTTACGTTCTCGTTTGCGATCAAGGTGCCGCTCTTTCCGCTGCACACGTGGCTGCCGGACGCTCACGTGCAGGCGCCGACCGGCGGCTCGGTCGTCCTGGCCGGCGTGTTGCTGAAGATGGGGACCTACGGGCTGCTTCGGTTCTGTCTGCCGCTGTTTCCGAACGCGGCGCAGGACGGCGCGCTTTTAATCGCGATCCTGGCCGTGATCGGCATTATCTACGGGGCGCTGGTGGCCCGGGTGCAGGAGGACGCCAAGGGTCTCGTGGCATACTCCTCGGTGAGCCACCTCGGCTTTGTGGTGCTCGGGCTCTTTGCCTTCACGCCGGAGGCGCTGCAGGGGGCCGTTATTCAGATGGTGAACCACGGCCTGTCGACGGGCGCGCTCTTTCTGCTGCTGGGAATGCTGTATGAGCGCCGTCACACGCGGATGATGGAGGACTACGGGGGGCTGGCCGGGTCCGTCCCGGTGCTCTCGACGCTCATGGTCTTCAGCGTGCTTGCCTCCGCCGGCCTGCCGGGCCTCAATGGGTTCGTGGGCGAGTTCATGATCCTGCTCGGCTCCTTCAAGAGCACCGTCCTCGACACGCCCGGCCTCGTGGTGCTGGCGACAATAGGAGTAATTCTCGCTGCCGTCTACCTGCTTCACATGGTGTACCGCACCTTCTTTGGGGAGCTGACGATCGAGGCCAACGCCGAGATGGCGGATGTGAACGGGCGGGAGTTTCTGCTCATGGCACCGCTGGTGGTGCTCATGCTTGTGCTTGGGTTCTTCCCGAATCCCTTCCTACGGCAGACGAAGCCGACGACCGACTTCCTGCTGGACAAGATCGAATCGAAGAAGGCAGCGGCCATCGAGCAGGCCGAGTCCCGAGAGAAGACGGCCCGGGTGCCGGTCGCGCCGCCGGAGGCGGAGGAGGTAACCGTGGACGTGGGTGCACTTTCGATCGACCGGTAGATCCTGTATCGCGTATTCCGTAGTGCGTATTTCGTATTGCGGATCCGGTTGGTCCCTACGCAACACGCAATACGCACTACGAATTTGAGTGCGCCCCAAGGGGTTGCTCACTGTACATGTTTCGCTGCATCAATCGACACACCGCACCATGCCCTCTCGCGAGCCGCTTTCCGACGACGAAATTGACGCTGCCCTCGACGATCTGCCGGGCTGGACCCACGACGACGATAAGCTGAAGACCAGTTACGAGTTTTCGGACTTCCGAGAAGCGATTAGCTTCATCGTTCGCCTCTCGTTCTACGCGGAGGAGATGATGCACCACCCGGAGCTGGAGAATGTGTACAATACGGTGGATGTGGCGCTTACGACGCACGACGCTGGGGGAAAGGTGACGGAGATGGACGTGGAGCTGGCGTCGAAGATTGAGGAGTTTGTGTGGGTGTAGCGTCGTGTGTTGTGCGTTAGTGCGTTGTACGTTGATGCGTTATACGTTGATGCGTTATACGTTGATGCGTTGGGGTTATGCGTTCAGCGTTGTGTGTTCAGCGTTATGCGTTGAGAAGCTGTTTGGCGGACGTTCTGTGGCCTTCGACTTCGTGGATCTCGTGCAAAATGGCTTCTGCACTGGAGATCTGAGATCTCCTCGCCCGGTAGCTCCACTCTGGCACACCAGTGTGCCTGGCTCGATTGAGCGCCGTTTTGCAGCTTCGCCCACTGTGTCTCGGCTGAACATCAATCCACCAAACAGCTTCTGAGTGTTATGGATTGAGTGTTTTCGGGGGAGGCCGCTGTTGCGGGTGGGGAGGGGTTGGTTGCCGGTGATTTCATAGAAAGGATTGATCTACATGGATCTTGCGAACGCGTATTCGGCTCTCGCTGCCGACCTTCCTGCCGTGTTCTCGATGGGGCTCATCGGGGTTGTCGGGCTGGTGATGGTGCTCATTGATTCGTTTCGCAACAATCATCCGTCCATTCCCTGGCTTGGGGCGGGCGCGATGGCGATTGCGACGATATGGGAGTTTTTCCACCTCGGGGCCCCGCAGGGAACGGCTTTCTTCGAGACGATTCGCACGGGCGGGTACGCTGCCTTCGTGAACCTGATCATCGTGCTCACCGGGCTGGCGTCGATCCTGCTTTCCAACCCGTACCTGAGCCGGTTGAAGCGGGACTACGGGGAGGCCTATGCCCTTATCATGTACGCCACGGTGGGGATGCTCCTGCTCGGGGCGGCCAACGACATGATCAGCATCTTCCTGGGACTGGAGACCATGTCGGTCTGCCTGTATGTGCTCACCGGTCTCGTACGGGAGGATGAGGGTGCCGTCGAGAGCGCGCTCAAGTACTTCCTACTGGGGGCCTTCTCGACGGGGTTCTTTCTGTACGGGATTGCGCTGATGTACGGGGCGACGGGGACAATGGTGCTCCCGGCGATGGCAGAGGCGGAGCTTGCCACCGCCACGAACCAACTCCTGTTCTGGGGGGGGCTCGCGCTCTTCCTGGTCGGCTTCTTCTTTAAGGTGAGTGCGGCGCCGTTCCACATGTGGACCCCGGACGTGTACCAGGGCGCCCCCACGCCCCTGACCGGGTACATGGCGACGGCGTCGAAGGCGGCGGCCTTTGGGGCACTCATCCTTGTGCTGTACCACGCTGTGCCGGGGGGAGAGGCGACGCTCGTGCTCGCGGTCATCGCGCTCCTCACGATGGTGGTGGGCAACGTCATGGCCCTTGCCCAGACGAACGTGAAGCGGCTCCTGGCGTACTCGTCGATTGCCCACGCCGGGTACATGCTCGTCGGACTGGCGGCCGGCACCAGTGCCGGGTACTCGGGCGCGCTCTTTTACCTGCTCGTTTACGCCGTGATGAATATCGGCGCCTTCGGGGTGATGGGGATGCTGGAGTGGGACGGGCAGCAGGGGCGCACCCAGACGCTGGATTCGCTGGCGGGGGTCGGGGAACAGCGACCGGTCCTCGCCACGACGATGAGTGTCTTCATGTTCAGCCTGATCGGCTTCCCGCCGCTCGGCGGCTTTATCGGCAAGTACGCGGTCTTCGCACCGGCGGTGGACGCGGGCCTGACGGGGCTCGTGGTGGCCGGGGTGCTGATGAGTGCGTTGAGTGCCTACTACTACCTGCGTGTGATCTACGTCTTCTGGATGCAGGCGCCCGAGGACGTGGAGGCGGAGGGCTTTACGGAGGCGGCGCTGCCGCAGGTCACGCCCACGGCGATGGGGACGCTTGTCGTGTGCGCCGTGTCGCTGCTCGTCCTGGGGGTCTTCTTCGGCGGGGTGCTCGAAACCACGTCGGCCTTCTTTGAGACCACGGCGATGGCGGCGACGCCGTAAGGCATGTGAGTGTGGGCGTGTGTGGGCTGCTGCGTTTTGGGTTGTGGGTTTTTGCGTTTCGGGGTAGGAGTGGAGAAAGGGGATTGAGGGCGCTGCTATTTCGGAACGACGGTTTTTTTGAAACGCTCTGATGGATCGTGGACGGATCCTCATCGTTTGTGAACACCCGTCAGTTTTACGTTCTCTGTCTCTGGCCTCGTGAGGTCGATGAAAAAAATCGTTCGTAAGGTGGCTCGTGGGGAGGAGCCGTCCGACGCGTCCTACTGGCGAGAACAGCCTCCGGAGGAGCGGCTCGCCGCTCTTGAGCAGATCCGACAGGAGTACCACGGATGGACCGATGACACTGTCCCCCGACTTCAGAGAGTTTATTCGGTTGTTGAACGCACATAGCGTGCGATACTTGGTGGTTGGGGGGTACGCGGTTGCCTTTCACGGTCATCCCAGGTATACGAAGGATCTCGACGTGTGGGTCGATCCCACTGCCGAAAACGCTCGTCGTCTTCTCTCAGCGCTCGACGACTTCGGCTTTGGGGGGCTAGACTTGGAGGAACGTGACTTTGTGGAGCCGGACACCGTCGTTCAACTCGGTCATCCGCCGAATCGAATCGATCTCCTGGCGTCACTCGACGGCGTCTCCTTCGAGGAAAGCTTTGCGGGTCGTAGACAGACAGACGTGGGGGGAACGGGCGTAGCGTTTATTGGACTGGATGCACTCCGGAAGAACAAGCGAGCCAGCGGTCGTCATCAGGATCTTGCAGATCTGGAAAATCTGGAAGGGAATGAGGAGGAATCCTGAAAGGCTCCTACTCCTGTGACGAGACCGGGACACAGGAGCGAGAATCAGAAGAAGCGAAGGATCCAGTCGGACATCACCTGGGTGGTGAGGCGGTCGTATGGTGGGTAGAGGGTGCGTATGAGGCCCGAGCCGTAGGTGCGGTGGAGGACGGAGCGCTCGTTGGAGAACTCGCGGAACCCCCGGTAGCCGTGCCCGCGCCCGATGCCGCTCTCGCCCTTGCCCCCGAACGGAAGGTTCGGGTTCACGAAGTGGAGAAAGCCCTCGTTGACGCAGGTACTGCCCGCGCTCGTGCGGCCCAGCACCGTGTCTACCGTCGCGTCCCGCTCGGAAAACACGTACAGGGACAGGGGACTGGGACGGTCGTTGATGATGCGAAGGGCGTCGTCGAGAGTCTGGAACGGCACGATGGGGAGGAGAGGCCCAAAGATCTCGTCCTGCATGATGTTGGTATCGAGGGGCACGTCTGTGAGCACGGTCGGGGCAACGTAGCAACTCTCGGCCTCGTGCTGCCCGCCGCTGGCGACCGTGGCCCCGTGCTCGACGGCGTCGTCCATCAGCCCCACCACCGCCTCGTAGTGGTCGTCGTGGATGAGGCGGGCGTAGTCATCGCCGGCCTGTTGGGCTGCGGGCGTGGCGCCGTAGAACTGCGCGATGGTGTCCTGCAGGCGGGCGACGAGGGCGTCGTGCACCGGCTGCTCGACGAGGACGTAGTCGGGGGCGATGCACGTCTGTCCGGCATTTGTAAACTTGCTCCAGGCAATGCGTGCAGCGGCCCGGTCCAGGTCCGCCGTCCGGTCCACGACGGCGGGCGACTTGCCGCCCAGCTCCAGGGTGACGGAGGCCAGGTGCTCCGCGGCGGCCCGCATCACGTGGCGTCCGATGGCGGGGCTCCCGGTAAAGTAGATGTGGTCGAAGGGCTGGTGGGTGAGGGTCTCCGCCACGTCCGGGCCGCCCTGCACGACGCGCACCTCCCGGTCGTCGAATAGGTCGTCGATGAGATCTTGCAGTACTGCCGCGGTGTTTGGAGTGTGCTCCGACGGCTTCAGAACGGCGCAGTTGCCCGCGGCGAGGGCGGCGACCAGCGGCCCGAGCGTGAGGTTCACCGGGTAGTTCCAGGGCGACAGGATCAGTACCACGCCCTTCGGCTCGTAGTGGATCGCCGACCGCGTGCCGTTGAAGAGGAGGGGGGCATCGACCGGGTCCGGCGCCATCCAGTCGTCGAGCCGAGCAATGGCAAACTCGGCCTCCTTGGTGACGGCCTTGATCTCGGTGAGGTCGACCTCGACGGGGGCCTTCCCGAAGTCGGCGTCCAGGGCGCGGGCAATCTCGGCACGGCGGTCCAGGAGCGCGTCGGCCAGGCGCTGGAGCTTGGCCTTGCGCTGTGCCGCCGAGGTGTCGCGGACCGTCGGGGCGTGGGCCTGCATGGTGGACAGCAGGGCCGACAGGTCCTCGGACGTCGGCTCGGAGGGAGAGGCAGATGCGGACGGCATGGGGCGAGCAAGAATTGGGTACAGAGTTGCTAAGTTGGAACCCCGAGTGCGTCTGCCGTGATCCGCAGCAACAGTCAGGAACGTCAAGCGGTAGAGGGTGAGTGATTCGGTTGCCATTCAGTCTGATTTTTCAGCATGGTGTTCAGAATCACCAGCAGCTTCCTTGCTGCCGCAATCAAAGCAACCTTTGCCTCCTTGCCTCGATCGATAAGCCGTTCGTAGAAAGCCTTGACACGATCATTGTGCTGGACACATGAGTGTTGGACACATGACTCATTGTGGTGGACACATGACACAACGTTGCCATGTAGAGGGCTCGGCGCACGTCGGCTCGACCACCCTCGATGTGGCGCTCGCCTTTCCAGGCCCACTTGGCTGAAGATCTGGGGCCTCGCTACGCTCGGGGGCAGGCTCTGCCGGAGGGGCGTCCTCAGTGAAACTCTCAGGGAAGCCTCCAGTGCCCCGAGTGCGGAAGCCGCCGGGCCAGGCGAAAAAGCTGGAGGCCTCGCCAGGTGGCCGTGCCATGATGGAGAAAAACCACGGCTGAGCGGCCTTACCTGCGGTGTCGAGACTGCGGTCGATCGTGGGCGCCCCACGATGGAGCTCTCGGGCTGGAAGGCCAGCGGACCTACCACTGGCAAGGACTGAAGCGGCCAGTCGAACAGGCAGTTCAAACCAGCTACCGCCGGGCAACGAAGGCCCATCCGGAAGCCCCCCTCCTCCTCGACGCTGCACCGGCGGATGCAGAAAAGCCCATCGCTTCCGCTGCAGAGCAGATTCGGCGGTGCGGACAGGGGGACTTCTCCGACTACGGGTCCGACGACGACCGCTGTGGGCACGGGCCTGGCCGATGCGACGAGTCGATTGGCCTGGCCGATGCGACTCGCATTCCAGCCCAGCAGGCCGACACTCAGCATAGCCTCGTGTTGGCCCATGCGGTCTACCGCTCGTAAGCCTCCGCCGAGCAGGGACTGCAGCAAACAGCGCTTGAGCGGACCGTGCTTGCGGCCTACGCCGGCCCTGAGGCCGAGCTGCCGGACCGACTGGCGAAGAATACGACTCGCCCGACCGCGCTCCTCGGAGACGGTCGAACCGATCTTTCCCACGCCGCCGAGCTGGTGGGAAGAGGCCGGTGGCACGTTCCCCACACCGCAGGACTCCCGCTTCATCGCGACGCGACGGACAATCCTCGCCGCCGTAGGGTGAGGAAACAGGTGGCCGACTTGGTTTTTGCGGAGGCGTCTCCTTCCGAGCGGAGGCGAGGGGTCGCTCGGTGGGTTTGGGCAATGCGCATCCTAGATGCGCAGCGCCACGCTGCGCCCCGGACTGCGCGTCATCTCTTGAATGCCGCCGACGGGCTGGCCTGAATGGACGCCCATCCAGAAGCGTTCGTCGTTGAGACGACCGCCCCCATCGAGCGGGAGATGCACGAAGTCGGGCGGCGCTTCGAAAACGGGGGACAGTGGTCTAAGACGGGCGCAACGGCGATGGCTCGGTGGTGGCAGCTCTGGCGCCATCATCCGAAGGCCTTCGACCGAATCTTCAGCGATACTCCCGGCTAAAACTCACAACTCTGGGACGCGACCAATCTCAAAAGGTCACAGAGATCGGTGGCACTCTATTCACGTACCAGTATCTCTTCATTCCGCTGTTTATGTCGTACTCCTTGGAGAAGGCGAGATTTCGGCAGTCGGAAGGAAAATTCCCGCATGAGGAATTTGGATGCAGAGCGTCGAACGTCCAAGCAAGGCGCACGTACCGGCTCACTTCCCGGAACAGTTGAAGAATGAGAACAGACAAACAATTTTTATTCGGATCGCTACCATCTCCGCTCCGCACCCGTTACGTTCATATCCATACGTGCTCGCACCCGACGGCGTTGATTGTTGAAATTTGGGCCGCGACTGGTCCCCGTGAGGGGAGCGACCCACGGCACGGATGGGGAAGGTTCAACGGGCCGTTCGCTCCAGCAGATTCACATACCGACAGTACACTATGGGCAAAAACGTTGCAGAAAAACTGATTGACAGCCACCTCGAGGAGGGTACGATGGAGGTGGGAGAAGAAATTGGTCTTGAGATGGATCAGACCCTGACTCAGGATGCCACCGGGACGATGGTGATGCTTGAGTTTGAGGCGATGGGGATTCCCCGCGTTCAAACCGAGCTGTCCGCGCAGTACGTGGACCACAACCTGATTCAATCCGACTTCAAAAACCCGGACGACCACCTCTTCCTGCGCAGCGCCTGCAAGAAGTTTGGGGCGTGGTACAGCCGCCCGGGCAACGGCGTGAGCCACCCGGTGCACCAGGAGCGGTTCGGCAAGCCGGGCCAGACCCTGATCGGGTCGGACAGCCACTCGCCCGCCGCGGGGGCAATCGGCATGCTCGCCATCGGTGCCGGGGGCCTCGACGTGGCGATGGCCATGGCCGGCAAGCCGTACACCATTGACATGCCGGAGGTCTGGGGGGTGGAGCTCACCGGCGAGCTGCCCGATTGGGTCAGTGCGAAGGACGTTATTCTCACGATGCTTGAGCGCCACGACGTGGACGGCGCCGTCAACCAGATCATCGAGTACTACGGGCCGGGCCTCGACAGCCTCAGCTGCATGGACCGGCATGTGATCGCAAACATGGGCACGGAGCTGGGGGCGACTAGTACCGTCTTCCCGGCCGACGACGAGGTGCGCGACTTCCTCCGCCGTCAGGGCCGCGAGGAGTCCTTCCGGGAAATCAAGGCCGATGGCGATGCTACCTACGACGAGCACGAGACGATCGACCTCTCGACGCTCGAGCCCAAGATTGCGAAGCCGAGCAGTCCGGGCAACGTCGTTTCGGTGCGCGAGGTGGAAGGCCAGGAGATCTACCAGAGCTACGTGGGCTCTTCCGCCAACCCCGGCTTCCGCGACTTCGCCAGTGCCGCTGAGATTGTGGACGGCTACCAGGTGCACGACCGCGTGTCGTTCGACGTGAACCCGACGTCGCGCCAGATTCTGGAGAACCTGATGAACACGGGGCACCTCCAGATGTTGACGCGTGCCGGCGCTCGCATCCACCAGGCCGGGTGCAACGGCTGCATTGGGATGGGGCAGGCGCCCGCCACCGGACAGATTTCGGTGCGCACGGTGCCGCGCAACTTCCCAGGCCGGTCCGGCACGAAGGAGGACGCGGTGTACCTCGTCAGTCCCGAGACCGCCGCGGCGTCCGCCCTCACCGGCGAGATTACCGATCCGCGCGACCTGGCGGACATTTACGACATGGAGTACCCGGATGCCGAGGAGCCGGACGAGATCAGCATCAACACCGACCAGCTTGTTGAGCCCCTTCCCGAGGAGGAGGCGAAGGGCATGGAGCTGGAGAAGGGGCCGAACGTCGTGTCGCTCCCCGAGTTCGAGGAGCTGCGCGACTCGTTCGACCTGCCGGTGCTGTTGAAGATGGGCGACGACATCTCCACCGACGAGATTATGCCGGCCGGGTCCGACATTCTCCCGTACCGCTCCAACATTCCGAAGATTTCGGAATTCGTGTTTCAGCAGGTTGACGAGAGCTTCTTCGACCGCGCGATGGAGCACCAGGACAACGGCTTCGCCGTGGTGGGTGGGACCAACTACGGCCAGGGGTCCAGCCGCGAGCACGCCGCCATTGCGCCGCGGTGGCTCGGCACCCGGGTCAAGCTCGCCAAGAGCTACGCCCGGATTCACCGGCAGAACCTGGCGAACTTTGGCATCCTGCCGCTGCTGTTCAAGGACGACGAGGCGTACGACGGCATCGAGCAGGGCCACACGCTGCAGTTCCGCAACCTGCGCGACCAGATTCAGTCCGGCACGGACGTGGAGTTTACGAACGCCGACACGGGCGAGACCCACGTCGCAGAGCACGACCTCTCGGAGCGCGAGCTCAAGATGGTGCTCGACGGCAGCCAGATCAGCGTCGTGAAGGAAGAGTTTGCGGGGGTAGAAGCGTAACGTCCTGAGACGCACCGCACAACCTCGAACGGGGAAGCCGGTCTGTCGGCTTCCCCGTTCGCTATTGTGGGCCGTTGTCCAGGTGTGGGCGGATGTGGGCAATGTCCCGACTCATCGGAACTCGTTCCGAATCGGGGTATGTGCGTGGGGCCGATCGGCTTGTCTCCGGACGATCGCATTAGCGTTTCCGAGCCTTGCCGGTGGATTCGGCATCATACTCGGATGTGTGAACAGTCGAACGATGGCGACAGATTTGCCGAATCGGGAATCTATGCCCAGTCTGAGCGAAGTTGTTCACGGACGTTTCCGCGAATCGGTGGTGTCGTATGGGTGGCTCTGAGAACACGGATCTTCCACGGCCCTTTTACGATCAGTGGTCGCGTCGCAAGTGTCCAGCCGCACGCGCCCTTTGGGAGTGGCACGGGGCGCTTGCGTCGTGTGCCCGGTCGATGGATGGGGCGGAGAACCATGCCTCTGTGTTTGAGGAAGATCGGGCTCGGGCTGAGGCGGGCGACCCGCTTCAACTCATTTCCGACGCGGTATGCCGAGACGCGTACGCGGCATGCGCGACCCACGGGCTGGACCGATCGCTCTTGGCGGTGCAGGTGCAAGCGGCCCACGAGTACGTTGGAACGGTCCGGTTTGAGACCGAGTCGGCCCTGAAGGCGTTTGTCGGGCGCTGGGCGGTGCCGCACGCGCGCCTGCTTACGAGGCTGGCGGATGTGACTCTTTCTGCTCTTCTCGACTACGTTGATGAACTGGCGCGCGGGTTTTTCTACCTGGCGCGGCTCGTGCGCCTGCCTGCAGATCTGGAGGCGGATCGGCTGTTTCTCTCGCAGGAGGCGCTTCGGCGAAAGGAGGTGTCGATCGAGCAGTTGCGGGCCGGGAGTCCCGACGAGGCCGTGCGGGCATTGCTCTGGAAGGAGAGCGTGCGGATTCGCGACGCGCTAGCGCAGGGACGCCCCCTCATCGGGCACCTGTCGCTCCGACATCGGTTTGCCTTGAAGCGGTTTTGGATCGGGGCGCTTGTGCTGCTCGACGAGCTCGACCGGCACGAGTACGACCTCTGGCGTCGCCCCTTAGACTTATCGCTCGTGCGGCGGGCCCAGGTGTACCTTCAGACATTCCTCGGACGTGCCGCGTCCCGCTGAGGAGGGCCGCCCGGCCCGCTCGCTTTTTCACGAACGACTGGATGCAATCATGACCACGTACAAGGAGGCCGGCGTCGACGTAGAGGCCGGGGAAGAAGCGGTCGATCGGATTCGCCCGATGGCGCAGGAGACGTTTACGCCCGGCGTAATGGCCGACATTGGGGCGTTCGGGTCGTTTTTTGAGCTCGATTTGGGAGCGGTGGACCAGCCGGTGCTTGTCTCGTCGATCGACGGGGTGGGCACGAAGGGAAAGGTGGCGGCCCGCGCCGAGCGGTACGACACGGTAGGGCAGGACCTCGTGAACCACTGCGTGAACGACGTGGCGGTGTGCGGGGCCGAGCCGCTGTACTTTTTGGACTACGTGGGCACCGGCACGCTCGACCCCGGCGTGGCCGAGCAGGTGGTCACGGGGTTTGCCACGGCCTGCAACGAAAACGATTGCGCCCTAGTGGGGGGAGAGATGGCGGAGATGACGGATGTGTACCGCGATGGCGACTTCGACCTCGTGGGGACGATCCTCGGGGTGGTGGACAAGGCCGATATCGTGGACGGGAGCGATGTGGCTCCGGGCGACGTACTGCTGGGCCTGCCCTCCACCGGCATCCATACGAACGGGTACACGCTGGCGCGAACGGTGCTCTTCGACGAGTACGACGTGAACGACACCCCGGATGCGCTTGCGGGAGAGACGGTCGGCGAGGCGCTGCTTCGCGTGCACCGCTCCTACCTGGAGGCGATTCAGGGCCTTGTAGACGCTGGGCTCGCGCAAGGCATCGCGCATATCACCGGCGGCGGTCTGCCCGGCAATGTGTCCCGCGTGGTTCCCGACGATTGCGCGGCTGCGATTGACTACGACGCCTGGACGCGGCCGCCGCTGTTTGAGCTCATTCAGGATCTCGGCGACGTGCCGGAGGCCGACATGCGGCAGACGTTTAATCTCGGCATGGGGCTCGTGGCGGTCGTGCGGGAGGATAACCTTTCCGACGCCCGAGCGCGGCTCTCGGACCTCGGGGAGGCACCGGTCAAGATTGGAGAAGTCCCGGAAGCAGGGGCATGAGCCGAGAGCCGTATGGGAAGTTTTTCAACGTAGACGGCCCGGAAGGCATGGAAGCAGGAATGCATGGATGCGTGGAGACAAGGGTGCTGTGCTCCACCGCTCCTCCTGTGCTCATCATAGAGCAAGCGGCAATCGCCCTAGGTGAAATGAGGACCGAAAGGAACATCGAGCGGGAATTTGGGAGTAGAACCAGTGTATTTCTCGGTGCGGATTATTGCCGGGAGATGCATTTCGGACAGTTTTTCTTCACGTACGGTCCGTCCGCATGCTCAGTCTGTTTCTCATCGTGCTCATCAGTTATTTCCTTGGGTCGGTGCCCGGGGCCCTGTGGTCCAGCAAGGTGCTTCACGGGGTCGACATCCGGGAGTACGGCAGTAAAAACGCCGGGGCCACGAATGCCTTCCGGGTCGTGGGGTGGCCGGCGGGGGTGCTCGCGACCATAGTGGACATGGGAAAGGGGTACGTGTCGGCCAGCATCGTGGCCTCGCTGATTCGGATTGATCCGTTGCCCGCACTGGGAGTGTTCGGCTGGGATGTGGATGTGATCATAGGATTGATCGCGGGCCTTGCGGCGATCGTAGGGCACATGTTTCCCATTTTTGCCCGTTTTGAGGGTGGAAAGGGGGTCAACACGGCCGCCGGGATTCTGCTGGCCCTCGCCCCGATCACGATGCTCTACACGTTCGGGGTGTTTGCCGTGGTGCTGTTCAGTTCGCGCTACGTGTCGTTGGCCTCGATGACGGCGGCGGTGTCGTTTCCGACCATCGCGGCGATTCGACGGTTCGGGGCCGGGACGGAGGTGGATCCGAGCTTGATCGTCGTGGGGCTTCTGATTGCCACGTCTATCATCGTGGCGCACCGATCAAACATCGGTCGCCTCATTCGGGGCAACGAGAGCCGAGTCGGTTCCTTCGCCCCCGCTCAGGGCATGTTGGGACGTGGGGAACTGCAATAGCTGTCTGCCGGGAAGAGGGGCCGTTTGAATTGCGGCACCCACTTCCCGGTCGGTTCGGTTGACCTCGATACGAATGGGGACGGTCCGATTGTGTGCTCCCTTCGTTGGATCGTTCGTCTCTGATTATGTCGTCCATTACTCTCTTCGGGGCCGGCAGTTGGGGGACCGCTCTGGCCGTGCATCTGGCGCGGGCCGGGCGGGACGTGACCCTCTGGGCCCGACGTGCGGAGGCGGTGGCGCAGATGCGGCGTACCCATACGAATCCGACCTACCTGTCGGACGTGCAGATTCCGGAGTCGGTGGCCATCACGTCCAACCTGGACAGGGCCGCCGAGGCATCGGATTTTTGGGCCCTCGTGACGCCGTCGCAGCACATTCGTTCCATGGCGGAAGCGC
Organism: Bacteroidetes bacterium SW_9_63_38; assembly: GCA_003022435.1. Classification (GTDB taxonomy): domain Bacteria; phylum Bacteroidota; class Rhodothermia; order Rhodothermales; family Salinibacteraceae; genus Salinibacter. Next base: position 42,978 of record PXUA01000015.1, read on the forward strand.
TCCGGCCCCATGTCTACCGGGACGGGATCGTGGTGTCCCTGGCAAAAGGGATCGAGAACGAGTCGCTGCTTACGATGACGCAGGTACTGGCGGAGGTGCTCGGGGACTACGAGGGGCTTCGCTTTGGGACGCTCCACGGGCCCAGCCACGCCGAGGAGGTGGCGGCGCGACGTCCTACGACCGTCGTCGCGGCGGCGGACCAGCTGGACGTGGCCGAGCAGATTCGGGAGCGCTTTATGACGGAAACGCTCCGCGTGTACGCGAACACCGACGTGGTCGGCGTCGAAATCGGCGGGGCGGCCAAAAACGTGCTTGCCATTGCCGCCGGCATCAGCGACGGCCTCGGCTACGGCGACAATGCCTGGGCGGCACTCACCACGCGTGGGATTGCTGAGATCCGGCGGCTCGGCCTCGCGATGGGGGCTCGCACGCAGACGTTCGCCGGGCTGTCCGGGATCGGAGACCTCATGGTCACCTGTATGAGCGAGCATAGCCGCAATCGGTACGTTGGGGTGGAGATTGGGAAGGGACGGTCTCTGGACGCGGTGGTGGACGAGATGAACATGGTGGCCGAGGGCGTGCGGACGACGGCTTCCATTCACGCCCTCGCGCAACGACACGACCTGGAAATGCCGATTACGGAGGTTGTGTACCGCGTCCTCTTTGACGACAAGCGTCCAGAAACGATGGTCTCTCGGCTCATGACCCGCTCGGCTAAGCAAGAAGACTGGCTGCCCGACGACCTCCGGGGGGAAGCGCCGGAGAACTGATCCCGTCCATTTTTCGTCACGTTTCGACGGGCAGGCGTCCCGAGAACGACTGCTTCTGCGATTCTGAGTGGAACACGGTTCCTCTATCCGGCCCCAATCAATTCTCAATCCTGTCTACGACAATCTAACGCTGCCCGGTGACGCTTGTACGTCGCAAAGCGGATTTGCGTCCCTTCACACGGATCTTCGGCCCCATGACCCTCCGCGAACTCGAACAGCTCGTTGCGCTCGGTGAGGGAATCAGTCTGGAGTTTAAGCGACGCGTGCCGCGGCCTGAGCGGATCGCGAAAGAAATTGTGGCCCTCGCCAACACGAACGGCGGGCGCATTGTGTTGGGGGTGAGTGACGACGGCACCATTGAGGGCTTCGAGCACATTGCCGAACAGCAGTTTCTCCTGCGGCGGGCCACGGAGGCGCACTGTTCCCCGCCTGTGGAGTACGAGACTACCCGCGTCGTCGTGGGCGATCACTGCGACGTGATCGTCGTGACGGTCCCGGAGAGCACCAGGAAGCCGCACGTTGTCCTCGGCGATGCGCCAGCGGCAGATGGAGAGGGCCCGGCCTACGTGCGGGTGGAGGACCGCAGCATTGAGGCGAGCGACGACACGATCCACCAGCTTCGACACCAGTCGGACGAAGAGGGCGTCACCTTCGAGTTCGGGGAGACGGAGTCGCTGCTCATGCGCTATCTGGACGACTACGGACGCATTTCGGTGCCGGAGTTTGCGAAGCTGGCTGACCTGTCGCCGGAGCAGGCCTCCCAGACGCTTCTGCGCCTCGCCCGGGCCGACGTGCTGCACCTCAATAACGGGGAGGATGAGGACTACTTTACCTTGAACTATTAGCCCTACAGATTTGCTTCTTCCGATCGAGTGTGTTGCGTGATGCGTATTGCGTGGAAGAGCAGTAGTGAGTGAAAATGCCGGCTGCTCTGATGTTTTGCAGAGCACCTCACTGTGTAAGCCGAGGGGATCACAACGTCTCGCAGGCGCGGCCGTCGCCGTCGCCGTCAAGGCGGTGCGGGTCGCCCGGGCCGGCGGCTTCGTAGAAGCGCTGCGCCTGCTCCTGCGAGCGGAAGTCGCCGCAGTCGCGGTCGGGGCCGTTCGGGGCATAGGGCAACTCCCCGGGAGCAGTCGTTGAGGAAGAGGAGTGTCGTTCGCCGTCCCGCCAGTCCCAGGGGGGAATGGGATCGGATTCCGCCCACAGGCCGCGGTCGGCGTTGCGCGCCTGTCGTTCGAGGCGTCTCAGCTCCGTCTCGTCGGGGGCGTAGCGGTCGGAGTGCCAGGCCAGGCCGTCGCGTACCAGCAGTTCCGCGAGGCTCCGCCCCTGGATGTGGAGGCGGGCAATGGTGCGGCCGTAGGCGCCTTCCTCGCGGACGAGTACGCGAACGCGTTCGTCGGAGAGGTACCGACGGGCGGCCTTCGTGGCCTTATCGCCGTACGGCTGGTCCGATTCGGGGGCGTCCATTCCAAAGAGCCGAACGGTAACCGTATTGCCCGTCGACGATCGGACCTCGTAGGTGTCTCCGTCCACGACACGGGCCACTACGCCGGAGAACGAATCGCCGGATTGGGCACGAGACGGAAGGGAGAACAACGCAGAAGCGACAAGGACGCCGACGAGGACACCGATCGCGCCACGAAAAACACGAGTACACACAGACAGCAACGTGCAGGTGGGAGGACGTAGGTAGAGCAGCATGAACTCTGCAAAATCTCCGCCAGAGTCCCGTACTCCGCCCCGACGATCTAAGAGTCCGTTTATGAAGTTGCGTTCACAGGGTGGGTTTCCCCCTACGATTTCAGAAAGCCATTTGGGGAGAGGTCCAACGAACTCTTTTCCCAGCTTGGAGCTCGAAGCTGCTTGTTCCTGCCTGATTTAGGGACGGCTCCCCACATCTTCATAGACGCACTCTAGCAGACGGCTTTGATGTTCGGCCCGCGTCCTCTCGCACTGCCGTCTCTCGTCGGGCGCGTCGGAGACCGAGCCTGTAGATTGTCGAGACTGGGAGAAGGGGACTGTTCTACCTCGTTACGCGGCTCTCAAGACGCCAACGCTCGAAATCAAAACCGTCTCTACGGTGCGACGGACCATCTGCCCAGTAGCCCGCGTCTGTTGAGTGTCCTTTCGAGTGCATCCGGCGCGGGATCCTTTTTCCACACGTCCGACTGCTGTTCTATGAACCGTCCGACGCTTATTATCGGCGCCCTCATTATCGCAGCCATGTGTCTCGTGCCCCCGTTCAGAGCCGGGCCGATGGACAAGGTCTCCGATATGTTGGAGGGGGAGACGATTCGAACGGTGGAGTATCACCCCGTGTGGACGCAGTTCAGCCCTGGCGACGACGGTCCCCTGTCCGACGTGCAGAACGGGGAGATCGCCTGGAATCGCCTACTGCTCCAAATTCTGGGCGTGGCCCTCGCGACGGGAGGGATTGCGTACGTGTGGAAATCGTGATTCGGAGGACGGCAGAGGGTATTTGCACTCTTGTTTCTGCTATTGCAAAAAAACAATTCCACCCGTCTCACTGGGAAAGCGCCCGCGGGTGTGTGCCGTGGAGAGCGACATGCGATCCCCACGAGAGCCGAGGTTGCGGCAATTGCATCTTGTTCTACGATGAACACAGGAGAGCGGTGGAGCACAGCGTCCATGCGTCTATTCATTCCGGACAGATGGGTTGACGAACGAAAAAAGCGCCTCCTGCTTTCCCGGAGTCGTCCACCATGTGATCGTCCCAGTGGTGCGTCCCGTTTTCCGTGTCGCGTAGAGCGTTGATTGCCGAATGGCCGTCAGACCCTCAGAGGCACCATTCGAAGCGTCGTCCTCAATTCGGCACTCGTCATCTTTGGCTTGACTGACCACTAGGATGCGGGGTGGGTTGTAACTTCCCCCCAGTGTATGTAAGATATGTGTGCGCCACCAACATCCGTTATTGACTGACGCCTATGCCCGTTACGGAAACCATTTCTCTGCACGAGACCGCCCGGAAGCGGTACCTCAACTACGCGCTGTCGGTGATCACCAGCCGGGCGCTGCCCGACATTCGGGACGGCCTCAAGCCGGTGCAGCGCCGCATCCTGTACGCGATGTTCGATGACCTGAACCTGTATCCGAACAAGCGGCACCGGAAGAGTGCGACGGTGGTCGGCAGCACGATGGGGAAGTACCACCCGCACGGGGACAAGGCCATCTACGACGCCATGGTGCGGATGGCGCAGGACTTTTCGCTGCGGGCGCCGCTGGTGGACGGGCACGGCAACTTCGGCTCGATGGACGGGGATAACGCCGCCGCCATGCGGTACACGGAGGCGAAGCTCCAGCCGCTCGCGATGGAGATGCTGGAGGAGCTCCGGGAGGGCACCGTCGACTACCGGGAAAACTACGACGGCACGCTGGAGGAGCCGGTGGTGCTGCCGACGCGCGCTCCGAATCTGTTGGTAAACGGCGTCAGCGGCATTGCGGTGGGGATGGCGACGAACATTCCACCGCACAACCTGGGGGAGGTCGTCGATGCGGCGCTCCACATGATTGAGGAGCCGGACGTGTCGAGCGGTGCGCTCGTGGAGGCGCACATTCAGGGACCGGACTTCCCAACCGGGGGACAGCTCCTGAACACGGAGGAGGAGATGAAGGAGATTTACGAGACCGGGAAGGGCACGATTGAAATGCGGGGCGGCTACCGCACGAAGGGGAAGACCCGCGCGATCATCGAGTCGGTGCCGTACGGGGTGGACAAAAGCAAGATCGTGGAGGAGATTGCCGGCCACATTGCGGAGGAGAACGTGCCGCAGCTCTCCAACGTGCGCGACGAGTCGACCGACGACGTGCGCATCGTGCTGGAGTTGAAGCGCGGCTCGGACACGGAGGCGGCGATGGCGTATCTCTTCAAGCACACGAAGCTCCAGAAGCGATTTCACGTGAACCTGACGTGTCTCGTGCCCACGGAGGATGCGGAGGTGGGGGCCCCGCGGCAGGTGGACCTCCGCACGATCCTGCGCCACTTCCTCAACTTCCGGATGGAGGTCGTGGTGCGGCGCCTCAAAAATGAGCTGCAGGGGCTGGAAGACCGAATCCACATCCTGGAGGGCTTCGAGACCATCTTCGACGCGCTCGACGAGGCGATCAAGATGATTCGGGCCTCCACAGATAAGGACGACGCCGCCCAGCGGCTCATGCACCGCTTTCAGCTGGATCGAGAACAGGCCGACGCCGTGCTGGAGACGCGCCTCTTCAAGCTCTCGCAGATGGAAATCGAGGCGGTGCGCGAGGAGCTGGAGGAAAAGCGGGCGCGGGCCGACGAGATCCGGACGCTGCTGGACGACGAGGCCGGGCGGTGGGATCTCATCAAGGACGAACTGCAGGAGGTACGCGAGGAGTACGCCGACGAGCGCCGGAGTACGATTATCGGGCCGGACGCGGAGATGGAGTACACCGAGCGCGACTACATTGTCGACGAGGACGTGTACGTCATCGTGACGCGTGACGGGTGGATGAAGCGGCAGGGCTCCTACTCGGACGTCGATTCGATCCGGGTGCGGGACGGGGACGAGGTGGGCTGGGTGCTGCCGGGCTCGACCCGCGACACCGTCGGCTTCTTTACGAACTACGGCACCTGCTACACGACCCGCATCGCCGAGATTCCGAGCACAACCGGCTACGGGGACCCCGTGCAGAAGCTGTTCACGTTCGACGACGGGGAGTACGTTATCGGCGTCGTGCCGTTTGACGACCGGGTGTTGCCGGATCCGTATCCACCGGAGCCGAGCGATCAGGCCGATCTCTTCGACGAGGACGAGTTCGATCCCGACGATCCGAATGCGCCGGATCAGCCCTACGTCGTGGCGATCTCGAAGGGCGGGCAGGCGACGCGCTTTACGGTCGACGGCTTTGCGGAGCCCTCCACGAGCACGGGGCGCATGTTCATGAAGCTGGACGGGGACGACGATGAAGTCGTCGGGGCGCGCCTGGCGCGGGGGAATGAAAACGTGTGCCTGGCGTCGCACGACGGGCGCGCGCTCGTCTTCCCGGTCCATCAGGTGTCGGTGTACAAGGGGCCGGCGAAGGGTGTCCGCGCGATCAACCTGCAAGACGACGACCGGGTGATTGGCTTCACGCTGAGCACGAAGGCGCGGGAGGGACTCACGGTGGCGACGAACAACGGGCGGGAGGAAATCGTGCGCACCACGAAGTTCGACCCAACGAATCGCGGGGCGAAGGGGACGCTCGTCATCAAGCGCGGATACTTTGCGGAGGTCTTCCCCGAGCCCATGGTGCGGTCGATGGAGGACGACGGATAGCCGAGCCCGAATCTATTGCCAGTCAATGAGGAAATCACCATGGAAATTCTTGAGCAGAAGGTGCCGTTGCGCCGGGATGATGATGGAGCAATCCGAGTCGGGGAAACGCGTGTTTTATTTGAACTGGTCGTACGACAGTATCGCCAGGGGCGCACCCCTGAAGAAATCATTCGGGAGTTTCCGACACTCACGCTTGCGGATGCATACGGGGCCGTTGCGTATTACCTCCAGCATCGCGATCAGGTAGAGACGTATCTTCGGAAGCGACGGCAAGAGGCCCACCAGCTCCGTAACACATTGGAGGAGGAAGGAGTCGCGATCGACGTTCAGACGCTCCTCGCCCGTAATCAACCCGAGCGTGATGATTCCGCTGTTGACGGATGAAAATGTCCGTGCATCGATTATCCGCGCACTGTTGCAAGAGCGTCCCGAATTGGATCTCGTCCGGGTCGGAGAGGTGGGACTTCGAGCCACGGAGGATCCCTTGATTCTGGACTGGGCCGCTGAGCACGGGTGCGTGCTTCTCACGCATGACCGACAGACGATGACTGACTATGCGTACCAGCGGATGCGTAATCAGCAGGAGACGCCGGGGGTGATTGTCCTTGACGATCAGGCTTCGCCCGGTGATCTCGTTCCGGATCTTCTCCACGCTGTTGAAGAAAGTTCTCCGGAGCACCTTCGAAATCGTGTTCTCTTTCTTCCGTATTGAGAGTGAAGGACAAGTCAGGTCTCACGACATAATCAAGCGTGCGAGGGACTTACGGGAACGATGGCCAACGAGCAAAAGGAGATTGTGCGCATCAAGAAGTTCGATTGAATGAATCGGGAGCGAAGGGGACGCTCGTCATCAAGCGCGGGTACCTTGCGGAGGTCTTTCCCGAGCCCGTGGTGCGGTCGATGGACGAGAAATAAATAGTGCTTTCCGTAGGGAGGTGACACCATGGAAATTCTCGAAAAGGAGGTTCCGCTACGCATTGATGAAAGCGGCGCCGTACGTGTGGGGGATACCCGTGTCTTGTTTGAGCTTGTGATTCGCAGTTATCTTCGGGGCCACACTCCCGAAGAGATTGTTCGGCAATACACGACGCTCACGCTGGCGGATACGTATGGCGCCATTGCATATTTTCTCGCGCATCGAGACCAGGTTGAAGAGTATCTGCAGGAACGAGAGGAAGGGGCGCGCGAGATGCGTGAGACGCTCGAGGACGCGGGGGTTGCCGTCAACGTTTCCCTCTCGCAGGCAGGTGAGAACTCCTCGTAGTTGAGAGGGTCTCGCTTCTGACGGACGAAAACTTCTACGGTCCGATTTACCGGGCACTTCTCCAACGCCGACCTGAACTCGACATTGTGCGTGTGCAGGATGTCGGATTGATGGGCGCCGACGACCGCGAAATTCTGGAATGGGCTGCCCAGCGTGATCGAGTCCTACTCACGCACGACCGTGAGACCATTCCAGCGTTTGCCTATGAGCGGATTCGGCAGAAGAACGAGATGACTGGCGCTGTGATCGTTGACGATGAATTAGCACCCGGCGTCCTGGCGGACGGCATCCTTCGCCTGATTGAGGAAAACAATTCCGACCACTTTGTAAACCGGGTGTTTTTTCTTTCAGTCTGACGTTCACTGGGAAAATATGCAGGCATTGCGGGGGAGTCCAGTGCGGGATCGACGTATTTAACGCGGAGCAATCGTTTGTTTTAGACGCTGACACGACAACATGCCCACGACCTACACCGGAGAAGACATCGACGTTCTCGAAGGCCTGGAGCCCGTGCGCAAACGGCCTGGGATGTACATCGGCGGCACGGGGCGGCCCGGCCTCCATCACATTTTGTGGGAGGTGGTGGACAATGCCGTCGACGAGGCCACCAACGGGTACGCCTCCACCATCGAGGTCACGCTGCATGAGGATGGGGAGAGCGTCACGGTGTCGGACAACGGGCGCGGCATTCCGGTGGATGAGCATCCGGAGAAGGGCGTGCCGACGCTGGAGCTGATTCTGACGACGCTCCACTCGGGCGGCAAGTTTGACGCCAGCAACTACATCACGTCCGGCGGCCTGCACGGCGTGGGTGTGTCGGTGGTGAACGCGCTCTCGGAGGAGATGGTGGCCACCGTGAAGCGGGACGGGGCGGAGTACCGGCAGACGTTCCGCCGTGGGACGCCGGTGACGGAGCTGGAGGTGACCGACGAGGACGCCCGCGGGACCGGGACGGAGATCTTCTTCCGGCCCGATCCCGACATCTTCGAGTCCGTGGAGTTTGATGCCGACTGGATTCCGGAGCAGCTGGAGGTAAAGACGTACCTCAACAAGAGCCTCCGGATCGTCTTCACGGACGAGAGCAGCGGCGACCGGGTGGAGCTCCAGCACGAGGGCGGGATTCAGGAGTACCTGGAGCACCTCGTGGAGGACCTGCAGGTGAGCACAATCCACGAGGACGTGTTCATGCTGGAGGACGAGGACCTGGAGGCGGAGGGCCGCCTGGAGATTGCCTTGCAGTGGACCGACGCCCCCAATCAGCAGCTCCACACCTTCGTCAACGGCATTCCGACGCAGGACGGAGGCACGCACGAGCAGGGCCTGAAGAGCGGCATCCGCAGCGTGGTGCGCTCCTACATGGACACCCACGACCTGACCCCGCACCGGCTGGACATCAAGGGCGAAGACACGCGGGAGGGGCTTGTGGGCATCGTGAATCTCTTCATCGTGGACCCGCAGTTTCAGGGCCAGACGAAGGACAAGCTCAACAACCCGTCGGTGCGGTCGATGGTAAAGGGCTCGCTCCGCAAGCACTTCGAGCAGTATCTCAACGACCATCCGTCGACGGGGGAGGCGATTGCGTCGCGCGTGATTCAGGCGGCGAAGGCGCGGCGGGCCAGTCGGTCGAGTTCCGGGGGCAGCAGCGGCAGCTCCGGCTCCACGAAGCGGCTCAACCTGCCGGGCAAGCTGGCGGACTGCTCCTCGAATACGCCTAGCGAGTGTGAGCTCTTCATTGTCGAGGGCGACTCGGCGGGCGGCTCGGCCAAGCAGGCGCGCGATCGGGGCACGCAGGCGGTGCTCCCGCTTCGGGGAAAGGTGCTCAACGCCGAGCAGGCCACGCTCGACCGCGTGCAGAGCAACAAGGAGCTCTCCAATATCGTCCAGGCGCTCGGCTGCGGCATCGGCGACGACCTCGACCTGTCCGACCTCCGCTACCACAAGATCATTCTCCTGATGGATGCGGACTCGGACGGACATCACATCGCCACGCTGCTGCTTACCTTTTTCTACCGCTACATGACGCCGCTCATCGAGGGCGGCTTCGTGTATATTGCCCAGCCGCCGCTCTACCGCATCGACGCGGGGAAGGAGACGCACTGGGCGCTCGACGACGCCGACCGCGACCGCATCCTGGACGAGATTGCGGAGGACGGCCGCAACCTGTCGGTCGACACTCAGCGGTTCAAGGGCCTCGGGGAGATGATGCCGGACACGCTCGACGAAACCACCCTCTCGAAGGAATCGCGTCGTCTGCTGGAGGTCGACATTCCCGATACGCAGCGCATGGCGACGGAGCAGACGATTACCGAGCTTATGGGCCGGGACAGCTCCGCCCGCTTCGACTTCATCATGCAGCACGCCGCGGAGGCCGACGAGTTGGACGTTTAGACATGTGTGGTAGGTGGGTAGGTATAGAAAATATGTAGGTACGGAAGTGTGGGGGGCGTGTTTGCCGGGCACGTGCTTCTGGCAGACCGGAGGCGGACCCCGTTGCAGGGAGATCAGCGGAGTGGGGGCGGCGGTTGTGTTAAACGTGCGTGGAATACCGGTATCCGGCGCCTCCCACAGAACTCGTCTTTCGACCGCAGGTATCACGACATCGTAATTTCAAAATAGGTGCTTTGTACACGTCTCGATAGGCTCGTAGCTCAACTTGGTAGAGCAACGGACTCTTAATCCGTGAGCTGGGGGTTCAAATCCCCCCGGGCCTACTACTCAATCCCGCTTCACATCCTGTGAGGCGGGATTTTTCTGTCTGATGGCGAATCTGCTGCTTCTTACTGATGAAGGGACGATTTTGGGAACCGGCGTTCTGGGCGGGCGGATTGTTCGGAATTGGCATGATGGTGTTTGAGACTGTGACCGGGACGCCTCCGTCGGCCGCGGCGGGCGTGGGGCTCGCACAGGGGCTCCTCTTCGGCGTACTGATGGGCGGCTTCAACTCGTGGACGTGGGTCCGCGACGGGCTGCGTAGCAAGACGACGCTGCCCACGGACGATGGCGAGACGATTCAGGAGTGGGGCATGGCGAATCTGGAGGGGCGAGGCGGCTTTTTGTACGTCACGGATCAGCAGGTGCGGTTCGTGTCTCATATCCTCAACTTTGGGACAACCACCTGGTCGGTGGCGCTTTCCGAGATCGACGAGGCGCGCCCCACGCGGACGCTCGGCGGGGTGTTGCCGAACGGGCTTCGCCTGGAGATGGGCCCCGGTCAGGAGAAGGACCTCACGACGTGGGAGCGAGCGCAGTGGTGCGAGGTCATCGATGAGCGGGTGTAATCCCAACTCTGCCGTGGAACTGTACGCTTTTTCCAATCTTGAACGTTGCGAGCGGATTCGGTAGGAGGCGAGAGGCCGACTCGGACCGAGGGGGCTTTGCGGTCGTTGCGATTCGAGGCGGTTCTGCCTACCCTTTCAACATCCGCGGTGCCTCTGGGCGGCCCCGACCTCGTTGTTCTGAATCGGCTTTTACGGCGGTTGCGTCGAACGTCATGAACGGCAGCTTCATTCGTCCCTTTGTCTATTCGGCCGCTCCGTTTGCGGGTCTCATGATCGTCGTCGAGCTTCTGTTTGCAGGGGCGACCCTGGAGGTGGCGATCGTCCGGGCGGCGATTTTCGGGGCGATGTTTGGCGGGGCCATGGGTGCTATGAACGCCTCCAGGTGGGTTCGAGACTGGGCGCGTCGCAAGACGGACTTTTCGTTAGAGGAGGGGGAGTCGGTCCATCAGAGCGGGTTTGCAAATCTGGGGGAGCACGGGGGCATTCTGTACGTGACGGACCGGCACCTCCGCTTCACGTCGCACCCCTTCAATTACGGTACGACCGACTGGGTCGTCGCCCTGCCCGACATTGAATCGATGGACCGGATGCGGACCGTCGGCGGCCTGGTGCCGAATGGGATTCGTTTGACGACCGCGTCCGGAGACGAACGCCTCCTCACCACCTGGGAGCGCGACGAGTGGTACAACGTTCTTCAGGAGCGACTGTAGGGGATTCGGTTTTTCGTGAGGCTCAGAACCTGTTTGGCGAGATGTCTGCGGCCACTCCGGCGAGTACTCGGTCGCGGCCATTTGGATGGCCTTGCTCCCAGCGCTGCGACTTCGCGGTTCTCGTGCATCCACGACGGCCGTCGGGATACTCGGTCATGGCCATCTAGATGGCCTCGTTCTCAGCGCAAAATGGCTTCTGCATTGGAGATCTGAGATTTCCTCCCTGGTCGCTCCGCTAGAGGCAAGCACGCTTGCCAGGATCATTTGGGCACCTTTTTACACTTCGCCCACTGTGTCTCGGCGTCCCATCCGCTCGCAAAACAGGTTCCCATGCTCTAAATATTGTCACTCAGTCACTCAGGATGCGCGCACACCTTTCCGTTGTCAGCGAGCACTTTTCGGAGCGGGTGACTGGGCACGGCGGGGCCCCGATCGACCTGGCCGAGATGAGCCTTCCCGCGTCGGCCGACACCCCGGCGGCCCAGCGGCTCGTCGACGCAATTGCGGAGGCGGTGCGCGAGATGCGCATCCGGCTTCGCACCACCCCAGCGGGCGGCGACGCGCCGCTTCGCCTCGGCATCGTCGCGACGACGGACGCCGGGACGGGGATGGAGATTGAGACTGTGGGTCTTTCCCTTCAAGATGTCGACTTTACGGCCGGTGCCGGGCGCACGAAGGTCTTGGACGCGCTTCACGACCTCGAACGCGCCTTTCTGTCCTGAGGAGGGCTTTCAACCGCGTCGAGTCAGGGTTCCGGGCCGAAGTGGCGGTGCAGAAGGGGCACGAGAAGCTCCACGGTGTCGGGCACCAGGCGATGCTTCTGCCCCGGCAGGATAGAGAGGCGCGCCTTTTCCAGGTTCTCGTACACGAACTGGGTGGCGTCGACGGAAAACAGCAGGTCCTCATCGAGCCCGGCCACGAGCGTGGGGTGCGACACGCGGTTGAGGGTGGCAATCATGTCCTCGTTGGCTGCGGGGAGCGTCCCAACGAAGTCTTGCAGAATCGGGAAGAGTCGTTCTGGGGCCTGGTGGTGGCGGAAAAGCCGCTCGGCCTGCTTGGGAATGTGACGCTTAAGGGCGTCGAGGTCGAGGTGGCTGTTGAGGGTGTCGACGAGTTCGTTGTTCCACCGTCCGTTGGGGGCAAAGAGGGCTAGGCGGTCCACCAGGTCGGGCGAGTCGGCTGCGGTCTTGAGGGCCACGGAGCTGCCGAGGGAAAACCCGAACAGGTGGCACGACGAGTGGTCGAGGGCGTTGAGGGTGGCGCGGATGTCTTCCACGAACCGGTCCATACTCATCGTCTCGTCGTCGGGTATCGACGTGTTGCCGTGCCCGCAGAGGTCCACCCCCACGACGTGGTATCGGGAAGCGAGATGGCGCATCAGGGGGGCGGTGTCGAGCAGCGTGGTGCCCCCGGCGCCGTGTAGGAAAACGATGCAGGGATTGTCGGGATGGCCCTTCGAGTAGTAGGCAAGTTCGCCGTCCCGATGCGGGACAGTCTCCGGTGTCCAGGAGGGAGGGGTTCGGGTCTCGCAGAATTCGACAAGCATGCCGTGGGTGTCCTGGGGATGCACAAACGCCACACGCTTGTCGTCGGCCCCGGGCTGGGGCGTCTCGTTGACGAGCGTGAATCCGGCGTCGGTGAGGCGGGTCATCGTTGCTTCCAGGTCCTGGACCTTGAAGGCCAGATGGTGCACGCCCTCGCCCCATTGTTCCAGGTACTTCTGAATGGGGGACTCCTCATCCAGCGACTCCAAGAATTCGAGCTTTCCGACGGCGGTGTCGAGAAAGTGGGTGCGCACCTTCTGGCGGGGCACCGGTTCATTCTTGTAGGGACGGATGCCGAGAAGATCGTCGAAGCAGTCGATGACGCTCTCCACGTCGTCTACGGCAACGCCGATGTGGTCAAGTCGAGCCATATACGGTATCAGTCAGAAAAATAAGAGGAAAAACGATGCAGCGGAGACGGTCCTGCACAGCGGAACGGAGACGAACGACTTTTGGGGAAAAAGGCACAAGACACGAACCTGGAAAGCGAATGGCAGGTTAGATTTCTGCTATAATCGATGTGCCCCCCGGATATGATCGACGCTCCGTCCCGAGATTCCGAATCGGCCACCGACGTTCAGTGCCGCCGCCGCTGGGCGATGGGGCTGAGCCTCGGGGTATCGGTCCTTATGCTGGTTGGGAAGCTCACGGCAACGGTACTTACTGGGAGTACGGCGATTCTGTCCGATGCCGCCGAATCGATCATTCATCTCTTCGCAACCGGTTTTGCGGGCTTCAGCCTCTGGTACGCGGCCACGCCCCCGGACCCGGACCATCCGTACGGGCACGGCAAGATTGCCTATTTTGCGTCCGCTGTGGAAGGCACCCTCATTTTGATCGCGGCCGTTGTCATTGCCGGGATGGCCGTGCGGGACTTCGTTGTCGGTCCCGATCTTCGACAGCTTGACGCCGGGCTGCTCCTGATCGGCGGGCTCACGGCCATAAATTTGGGGCTCGGCGGGTATTTGGTGCGCACGGGACGCCAGACCAACAGTCTGGTGCTCGTCTCCAACGGGCAGCACGTGCTTACAGACATGTGGACGAGCCTCGGAGTGATCGTCGGCGTTGGGCTCGTGTGGGCCACCGGCGTGACGTGGCTCGATCCGGCTGTGGGTCTGCTCGTGGCCGCCAACATCCTGCGGACGGCCTCTCGGCTGCTTCGTCGCTCCGTGTACGGGCTCATGGATGAGGCCGATCCGGAGGCCACTGAGGGCCTGCTGGATGAACTCACCGAAGCAAAAGCCGACGGCACGATTGCGGAATACCACCAGGTGCGTCACCGCCGATCGGGGGATCAGGTGTGGATTGAGTACCATCTGATGTTCCCGGGCGACATGTCGATCCGGGAAGCGCACGCTCGTTCGCATGAGGTAGAGGACCGGGTCGACACTCTGTTTCCGGACGACGAGGTGCACGTGACGGCCCACCTCGAACCGCGACGCCACGAGGAGGCCCATCCCGAGGGGCACCGAGAACCCACTGATCCGTTGCGGGAGGTGGCGCCAGGTGACCTGTAGGGTACCCAAGGCGGTGCTGGGGGACGGTGCATCGCGGCCGCCCCCTTCACACCGCGATCGCCGGGAAAACGGCCTGTTGGCTATCCGATTTCACCGGCCTCGCGGAGCCGTTCGAGGTCGTCGAGGTTGCTGTGGACGTGCTCGGCCGAGGTTTGGAACTGGTTTTCCTCGTCGTCGGTGAGCTCCACCTCGATAATTTCCTCAACGCCGTCGGCACCCAGTTTGACGGGCACACCAATAAAGAGGTCCTCGACGCCGTACTCGCCGTCGCAGTAGGCCGCGGTGGGGAGCACGCGTTTGTTGTCTTTGATGATGGCCTCCGTCATCTCAGCGGCCGCGGCGCCGGGGGCGTACCAGGCGGAGGTGCCCATGAGGTCGACGATCTCGCCGCCGCCGCCCTTCGTACGCTCCACAATGTCGGTAATCGTGTCGTCGTCGAGCCACTGAGGCAGCGGGATGCCGCCGATCGTGGTGTAGCGGGGGAGGGGGACCATGGTGTCGCCGTGGCCGCCCATGAGAAGCGCCTGGATGTCGCGCACGGAGACGTCCAGCTCCTGGGCAATAAACGAGCGGTAGCGGGCGGTGTCGAGCACACCGGCCATGCCCATGACGCGGTTGGCGGGGAAGCCGCTGGCTTCGTAGGCAACGTAGGTCATCACGTCGAGCGGATTGGCCACCACGATGATTGTGCTGTCCGGGCTGCCCTCAACGAACTGTTCGGTCACGCCGCCGACGATTTCGGTGTTCTTCGCCAGCAGGTCGTCGCGGCTCATGCCGGGGCTGCGCGGCAGCCCGGCCGTAATGATGCAGACGTCCGAGTCTTCAGTCGGGCCGTAGTCGTTGGTGCCGGTGATGGTGGTATCAAAGCCATGGATGGGCGAGGACTCCATCATGTCGAGGCCTTTGCCCTGCGGCATCCCTTCTTTGATGTCGACCATGACCACGTCGTGCACCATGTCTTTCCGGGCCACGCACTCGCCGACGGTCGCGCCGACGTTGCCGGCCCCAATGACAGTGACTTTCATAGTACTGTGGGGAGGATGTGAGTAGAGAAGCGATGAGACATTTCATCGAACAACAAAATTAGTGAGGCCCTCTTGTGCCAGCAATATTTCGCAAAGAGCCGCCGGGAAGCGGCCGAGGCCGGGGGCGACACTGTTATCGCCGTCGGGGTGGAGGCCGGGCGGATGCTTGGGAGGACGTACGATTGCGAGAGGTAGAGAACGGGCGATCGGGAGAGCGCTGGAGACGACGACTCCGTGAATCTCGTCTTTCAAGCAACGGGCGGGGAACCGCACCGTCGATCAGGGGTGAAGAAAGCACATTGAACACGCGTCATCACAGTGTCCTCGGTCCGAGCAGGGTGTCTCTCCTCGCAGCCGTGTCGTCATACAGGTGAGGCATCTACAATACAGAAACGGTATACCACATGGATAAGGGCAAGCTTAAGTTTTTCGATACCTCTCGCGGATTTGGCTTCATCGAGCCGATTGACGGCAGCGAGGACGTGTTCCTCCACGCCAACAACATCTCCGGCATGACCACTGGCGATGACCTCCGCGAGGGCCAGACGCTGGAATACGAGACCGAGCAGACGGAGAAGGGCCTCAGCGCCCTGAATGCGTCGCCGGCCGATGAGACCAACGGCGCGCTTTAAACCCCGTGCCGACATCCTGAGTCTTGAAGACGTACTGCCATTGCGCAGACGATAAGCCCGTCCCTTCGGGGATGGGCTTTTCTATGTTTGAGCAGAATCTCCGCCGGGGCCTGGGGGAGGGAGGCAGCGCTCAATCCGCCCGAATCGATTCCGAGGGCGGTCCGTAGGGAGAGATCGGACGCGGGAAGCATCCCCGCTGCCGGAGTGGCGGAATTGGTAGACGCAACGGACTTAAAATCCGTTGGGGCCTGTGCCCCGTGGGGGTTCGAGTCCCCCCTCCGGTACTACAAAACGCCTGTCTCCAAAGCCCTCGGCGGTCCCGCGCAGTTTTGTTTTCCTGCATTTCTTCGATACCCCTTTCCCCAAGCTCCAAGGATGTCCGTGTGGGTTTTCGGCTACGGGTCGCTGATGTGGGACGGGTGGGAGCAGTCCTTTGAGGGGGAACGGGTGGAGGGGGCGGAGCTACACGGCTACCGCCGCGCCTTCAACAAGAAGTCCGTCGAGAACTGGGGCACGCGCGACCAGCCCTGTCCGACGCTCGGGCTGGAAGAAGCCCCCGACGCTTCGTGTACGGGGGTGGCGTTTCAGTTTTCCGAAGAGAAACGAGAAGCGGTCTGGCGGTATCTCCGTGACCGGGAGGGGCCAAGTTTTGATCTGGAGACAGCGCCCGTGTGCGGGCCGGACGGGCGGACCGTTTCGGCCCTCGTGGCCATCAATGACCCATCGGCCGCGTCCTACATCGGAGAGACGGATCTAGAAGATCGGGCGGCGATGATTCGAGGAACACAGGGAACCGCGGGCACCTGTCTTAACTATCTGAGGAAGACCCGCAAGAAGCTCCGGGGCCTGTCCATCGAGGACACGGCTGTGGAGGCGTTCTGGACGGCGGTGGTACGGAGGAAATGAGGCCCACGACTCTTCAGGGAGCGGCCCGTGGGTGAGCGGCCCACGCTGAACAGTGTTTAACGCAGGGCGCGCTGGGCCTCTGCAAAGTCTGAAGGCAAGAGAGAACTGTCCCGTGAAGAAGCGGTTACACCTTCATGAACAGGGAGGGACAAATGCCGCGCCCTGAACTCGGACAATCACTGAGAGACGACGCGGGAAGGCCGACCGGGTTCGGGGCTCACCTGCAGCCAGCCCGCGGAGCGGCAGAACCGCCTTCTCGCCACATCCAGAATAGGCCAACTGAATCCGATGTCTTCTATTACCCTCTTCGGCGCCGGCAGCTGGGGGACGGCACTCGCCGCACATCTCGCCAAGGCTGACCGCGACGTGACGCTTTGGGCCCGTCGGCCCGAGGCTGCTGACCGGATGCGGCACACGCACCACAATACCAAGTACCGTCGGTGCCTTCTGCTTCCCGACTCCGTCCAGGTGACATCGGACGTGGCCACCGCCGCGGGGGCGTCCGATCTGTGGGCCATGGCAGTGCCCTCCCCGCACCTCCGCAGCGTCGCGGAGCGCATTCAGGAGCATGGCCGCGACGACGTGACGCTGGTGTCCCTCACCAAGGGCATCGAGAAGGAGTCGCTGATGACGATGACGCAGATGCTGGACCAGGTGATCGGAGCGGTTCCCGCCGAACAGATCGGGGTCCTGCATGGCCCGAGTCACTCCGAGGAAGTCGGGAAGGGGCAGCCGACCACGGTTGTGGCGGCGGCCCCCCGCGAGTCCGTCGTGGAGAACATCCGGGACACCTTTATGACCGATAGCCTCTGCGTCTACGGCAGCACCGACGTGACGGGCGTCGAGGTGGGCGGCTCGGCCAAAAACGTGCTCGCCATCGCGGCGGGGATCAGCGACGGCGTGGGCTACGGCGACAACGTGAAGGCGGCCCTCATGACGCGCGGCCTCGCGGAGATGCGGCGCCTCGGCGTGGCGATGGGCGGCCGGCCGGAGACCTTTTCCGGACTCACGGGGATTGGAGACCTCATCGTGACCTGCACCAGTCAGCACAGCCGCAACCGCTACATGGGGGAGCAGGTGGGGCAGGGCAAGTCGCTGGAAGAGGTCCGAAACGAGATGGGCATGGTCGCCGAGGGGACGCACACGGCGAAGGCCGTCTATGATCTCGCGCAAACGTACGACTTGAAGATGCCGATTGCCACGACTGTTTATACGCTACTCTTGGAGGACCCCCATCCCCAGCAGGTGTTGCGGGAGCTGGTCACGCAGCGATCACAGCGCGAGCGCTGGCTGCCGGAGATTGATCAGCAGCCGGCCGTGGCGGGATAACTGCGGAGGGACACGATGCGGACTGCGACGGCTACGACGCCTCCGGGAGGCGGTCGAGCAACTCGTTGATCGTGGCCCGCACGGACACCTCGTCCACCTCCGCGTCCGACTGGGGCTCGTGCAAAATCTTCCGGTTGAGCCGCAGCGCCTCCAGGACCTGTGCGCGTTCGGTCCCGCTTACCTCGATGCCCGTAAGCGTGACGGGGGCTCGTCGTCCGTATCGGTGTCGTCATCGAGTGGCAACAGGGGCATGGCCGGAACGTTGGTCGTGGACAGAGCGCGACCCCGAAGTGTCGTGGTTGGGAGCCATCGCGCTACCCGTACGTCTCGTCACGCTGCCGCAGGGCTTGCTGAGCGTTTTCCTGCAGCCACTGGGCGAGCTGCATCGCGTGCTCGGGGGTCATCACGAGTGAGGCCTGCACCTCCCGAGTCACTTCTCCACGGCTCACCTGATTGCTCGTTTCGGAGAGATCGACCTCCCCGCGCTCGTCGATCTGATGGCTCACGTGGTGGGGAATGCTGGCCCGCTCCACGTACAGGTTCGCGACGACGGAGGCCCCGTCCGGGGTGGGGCCGCCGTGCGCACCGGTCGCAGCGATGGTGCGCACCTCGTCGGCGTCTTCGTACACGAAGGTAATCTCGTTGGGCGCGTCGTCGGACATTAGCGAAGAGCGGTTGGGGACGAAAATTGAAAGGGAACGCGTTCAGCAACCGGCCTCAGTTATTGTTCTCGGCAGCCTGGCGGCCGGCCTCGATCATTTCGGCAACCGTAATGCCGGAACTGGTCTCCCGTTCCTGCAGGTCGCGATACACCTGGCCGGCGATGGTGTCGGGGTTGCCGAAGATCTCGTAGATCAGTTTGTAAAAGGTTTCCTGATGGTCGGCCGCGACCTGAATGTGGATGCCGTCCTCAGTCCGGAGGGACAGCATCTCCTCGTCGGCATAGGCCTCGTAGAAAACCTCAACGTCGTCGTCCATAGTGCAGAAGAAGGAACGCTAGGTGGAAACGGCGGCGAATGTTGACGTGGCTTATTTCCCCAACCTAAGAAACAGAATCGAAATGGTCACACCCCGATTGTTGCCGAGCGGTGGGCCCGGCCGATGCGCCTCCACTCCCCGGACGCGTAGCGGTAGTAGATGACGGCGGCGGGGAGGCCGGTTTCGAGCACGAGGGACATGTAGAGGCCCCAGGTCCCGAGGGCGGTCGTGGCTCCGAGGTAGGCGGCGGGCAGGGCCCCGACGAGGAGTCCCAGTATCTGGCCGTAGAAGGGCCACTGCGTGTCGCCGCTGGCGCGGAGCGGACCCATGCCGCCGCTGATCACGCCCCAGAGGAGAACGCTCACGCACGCCGCACGCAAGATCGGAACCGTTACGCCGAGCGCCTCCGGCGTGTCCACGAACAGATGGACGATCGGCGTCGCGGTGAGAAACACGGCTACCGCTACCGCGGCGAACGCCGCCACGGTAAAGCGAAACGCCTCGCGGGCGTACAGTTCAGCCAACTGGTCGTCTTCCCGCCCCAGGGCCTGTCCAACGAGGCTGCTGGAGGCGAGGCCGAAGCCCCAGCCCGGCGTGTTCATGAGGGCGCGGACGCGGAGGGCAATCACGTAAGCGGCCACCACCTCGGGGCCGAAGAGGCCGACGATGGCAAGCATCGGAAACTGCCCGCCGTTCTGGGCCATCTTGCGGAGGACGAGCGGAGTGGACACTCGAAGAAGGTGGGAGGCGTCCGTCGTGCTCCACAGGGGGGCCGTCCAGCGTAGACGAATCGGAAGCGGGCCGAGCAGAGGGAGCCGCCCCGTTCCGAGGCCCCAGACGAACAGGCCGAGGCTGAGAATGCTCCCTACCACGGTCCCCAGTGCTGCCCCCACCACGCCGAGGTCGAAGAGGAAGATGAGCACTGCGTTGATTGCCACGTTCAAAACGGCCCCGCCGGCCCGCACCACCATTGGGGTCCAGGCGTCGTCGGCCCCGATCAGGGAGCGACTTGCAATGAGGTTGAGTGCCGAAAACGGAATCGCGAGGCTGGCTATCTGCAGGTAGTCGGTCCCGTACCGGATGGCGGCGTCGCCAGTCCCGATGAGCCGAATGAGCGGTTCCGGGAACGTCCAGAACAGCACCACCAGCGGCAGCGTCGCGACCAGGGCCAGTGCCGCGCTCACCGTGATGGCGGTGCCGATCTGCTCGTGCCGCTCGGCCCCGTAGCGCTGGGACACCAGACTGATTGTCCCGCCTGCGATCCCGCCCCCGATCATGAACGTCATCGTCCAGAACGGAACGCCGTACCCGACGCCGGCGATGGCCGCGGGCCCGAGTGCCGTCCCCACCATCGCCACGTCGGCCGTGGCCTTCGACATGCGTGCCAGGCCCGTCACCATGCGGGGCCAGGCCAGGGCCGTAATCTGCTGCGCGCGGGCGGAAGACAGCAGCCCCAGGCGCACTAGGAGCCACCCAAGCGCCCGGATCAGTGCTCGCACGGGATTAGGGAGAACGGCCACCGGAAAGAGGGACGCTTGCGAGAACCATGACGGAAGGACTCCGCCCGCAACGAAGCAGTTGGGGCTCTACAGGTCCCTCTCGGGGACGTTCGTGGACGGAGGAGAAAAGACATCTCCTTTACAAGTCGCACGCGGAACAGCGGTGTGTTCCGGCTGATTACGAAGCGCCCGCTTGGGCCTCGACGGCCGAGACGGTTTTGGGAATTTCCGGACCGAGACGCCGAGCGCCGTCGTTCGTGACGAGAACGTCGTCCTCAATGCGAATGCCCCCGATATCCATGAATGCCTCGGTGCGCTCGTAGTTGATATACTCGGCATGTCGGTGTTCATCGCGCCACTGGGAGAAGAGGGCGGGGATGAAGTAGAGGCCCGGCTCGACGGTGAGGACGAAGCCCGGCGCCAGCGGACGGGCAAGGCGGAGCGTGTGCAGGCCGAACTGGTCACTTCGGGACTGGTCCTCGGCGTACCCCACCCGGTTCTCGCCCAGGTTTTCCATGTCGTGCACGTCCAGTCCCAGCATGTGCCCGAGTCCGTGGGGAAAGAAGAGCGCGTGCGCCCCGGCGTTCACGGCGGCGTCCACGGGACCGTTCATGAGCCCGATCTCGATCAGGTGGTTCGTGAGGACACGGCAGGCGTGGCGATGAATTTCAATGAATGAGGTGCCCGGCTCGATCGCGTTGAGGGCCGTCGTCTGTGCGTCCAGAACGGCGTTATAGAGCCGCCGCTGTCGGTCGGTGAAGGGGCCGCCGACGGGAACCACACGAGTGATGTCGCCTGCGTAGTGGAGAGGCGAGGTGCCGCCTGCGTCCACGAGCAGCAGGTCGTTGGCGCTCAGGGAATGGGAATAGTCGTGGTTGTGCAGGACCTCCCCCCGGATCGAGCAGGTCGGACGGAAGGAGAGGCCCCGGCCCTTCGCCTCGGCAATGCCGGCGAGCCGTCCCGCGATGGCCCGCTCCGAGGTGCCGGGGGCCGCCCGTTCGAAAGCGGCCTCGTGCATGTGTGCCGTCGTGTCGAGGGCAGCCTCCAGTTGCTCCACTTCAGCCTCCGACTTCACGGAACGCTGCGTCACGATGGCGTCGAGTACCGGGGCTGAGACGTACGCCTCCACGTCGTCGCGGGCGTCGCCGAGCAGAGTGCGAAGCCGTTGGCGGTGCCGGGGGCGGTAGGGCGGAAGCAGGTGGAGGGGGCGGTCCTGTTTGAGGGCATTCGCCAGCGTTTCCGAGAGGGCGGATCGCGGCGCGGTCCGATCCACCCCGGCCCGCTCGGCGCGGTCGCGGAGCGACGGATGATCGCCCATCCAGACGATGTCGTCCAGCGACGGATCGTCGCCGAACAGC
This sequence comes from Bacteroidetes bacterium SW_9_63_38, assembly GCA_003022435.1. Taxonomy (GTDB): domain Bacteria; phylum Bacteroidota; class Rhodothermia; order Rhodothermales; family Salinibacteraceae; genus Salinibacter. Next base: position 65,085 of record PXUA01000015.1, read on the forward strand.
CGGGCCTCGCCGTCATCCAGGTCCAGGACCGCGTCCAGGCCGGGCACGTCGAGACCGAAATAGTACAGAAATGTGCTGTCCTGCCGAAACGGGTACGGGTTGGCGGCAGCGTTCATGGCGCTCTCCTCGTTGCCCAGAAATAGCACGAGCCCGGACTCGTCCCGCAGAGTGCGGCACAGGGTGCGGCGTCGGTGTGCGTACGTGGGCGGGGCAAACATGAAGAGAGAGGGCAGTCCCGCAGGATCGTTGTGCTACTGAGCAGAGGGGTCCGGATCTCGGGCCAGCACCTGAAGCAGGGCGCGTGCTTGAGACAGCTCGTGGATCTCACGGACCGTGTGGTAGGACGAGTACACGGCGTAGGTGGTCACCAGAAGCACCGGCACGATCCACCACAGGGGGGCCGTTCCTCCGGACAGTGTGAACAGCCAGTGGCCGACGAGAAGGCCGAAGTAGATGCCGGCGACCAGCATCGAGATGAGGGAGTACTGGGCCGTAGAAAGGCGACTGTCGACACTCGACAAAACATCGCTGTAGCGCTCATTCTCCAACGCCTCCAGGTCCACGACCCCAGAGAGCTCCGTGCGCACTCCCTCACTGCCGTGTGGGGCGAGGCGGTCGAGAACCTGACGGTGTAGCAGATCCGGAGAAAGCGCAGACATGGACGGAGGAACGCAACCGATGGAGGGAAACTGGAGCCCGCCGGAATCCCGAAGTCAATTCTACCGATCCGTGAGAACGTATGTACCCCATTTTCCAAAAAGCTTGGAGATCCTAGATGCTGCGAATCTGAGATTGCTGGAGATTCTAAATCTCCTGGACCGTGTGTAGCCGCAAGCAGGAAGCGGAGTTTACAAACTTATTCACGTATCGGTAAGGGCAACGATGGGTATCCCCCATGGTAAGATCCTTCGAGAGCGAGGTCAACGGGTCCCCCTCAAATCTGCGGAAAAGCGTGGGATGGACGGGGGGAGCTCGCCGGTTGGAGGTGCCGAATTCTGCCGGAATAGGGAAGAGATTGGCCGTAGGGGCGCCGTGGGCTTCCTCGGCGCGGTCAGGCAGAACGGGAGAGGCGCATCGAGAGGGGTGGGAGGCGTTGCGTTCCGTTCCATCCTTCAATATACTACCCGAAACGCCCTCCGAGTGGGTCATGTGCTACATCCCTGCCCGTAACCGCACCCGGGCGGCGCCGTGGAAGGGGGCGGCTTCGGCAGAGCGCCGAGGTCTCCATGCGTCTATGCTCCCTGTCCGCAGGGAGCCCGAGGGATCGGGGACACCGTCCCCATGTATTGACCGGAGAGGCCAACAGATCTTTGCTTTCTATCTCCAGACGCTCATGCACTCTTCAGAGGCTTGGACGACCTCACACGACCTCGCCCTCATCTACATTGCTCTGGCGTATGGCACCGACCATGATCTGAGCGAGGACGAGATGTCGACCCTCACCGACGCGCTTCGCGACTGGACCGTGATGCCGAACGACGCGCGCATCCAGGAGATTGTGATGGAGGCCACGACGGCGTTCCTGGAAGGAGATGCGCGAGCGGAGGTGCGTCGCTCGATCGACAAGCTGGGCAATGAGCTCTCCTTTGAGGAGCGGCGGCACGCTCTTCGGGATGCCATCCGCATTGCGGAGGCCGACGGCGTGCTTCTTGAACGCGAGCAGGGTCTTATTCAGATCGTGGCCGACGCCTGGTCGTTGAAGCAGATGAGCGAGGAGCTGATCCAGGACACCTCCGCCGTCGTCCAGCGACAAGGGGAGAACTGGGGCCTGATTCACGAGCTTGCGTTTCTGTACATCATCGTCGCGCACAGTGCGGATGACGACCTATCCACCAAAGAGATTGAACTGATCCTCGACCGGTTGCAGGACTGGCAGTCCACGCTGGACGAGGACGAGTTGCGGGAGGTCTTCCGGCGCGCGCTTCAGGTCTACGCCGAGGGGCCCGGAAACTCCCTCGTCGAGGGGTCCGTCGGAGCGTTAAAGGAGGCCCTGCCGCTCGTACAGCGCCTCACGGTCCTGGACGACCTCCGCGCGGTGGCGCAGGCGGAGGGGCCGCTCACAGATACGGATCGGGAGTTGCTCCTCAACCTTGCTCGGGCCTGGGACATCAACGTGCGGTTGAACGGACAGAGCTGACGACGTGTCGCGGCGGCCGGTTTATCCGGACGGGGGCGCGTCGTCGCTCGACTCTTCGTCGGTGTGTCGTGGAATTTGGCGCCCCGTCCCTTCCCAGCTATCGTCGGACCCGTTGGGGGACGGCGGGCGGTCGGGGGGCGTTCCGGTGCCGTTAGGGCCGGGGGCCGTGCCGCCGAAGAATCCGAACTGCATCTGCAAGGATCCTTCCTCCACCTTCGACTTCAAGCGGCGCATCAGCAGACGGCGGATGAGGGCTCGGGTCGGGGGGAGCAGGCCGAGAAATCCGACGGCATCGGTGAGCACGCCGGGCGTGACCAGCAACGCACCCGCGACGAGAATGATGACGCCGTCGATGAGCTCCGTCCCCGGGAGGTCGCCCCGGTTCAGGCGCTCGTTCAGGCGGTGCCACGTGTTCAGACCCTCCCGGCGAGCAAGGTAGCTGCCGACGATCCCGGTCGCCACGATGAGCCCGATGGTGGCCGGAAACCCGATGAGACGATCGACTTGGATGAGCATCCCCAGCTCGACGGCGGGGGTTAGGAGGAAAAGGAGCAGCAAGCGTCCGAGCATGGAACAGGTGCGTCGGTGGGGGGAACGTCGTGGGGCAGGGGAAAACTTCACCGCTGAATGCTGTCTTCGGGTATGGCACCCGGCCCAAAATGATTCCGACAAACCGGGTTTAGAGCCGATGGAGACGGAATCAGCACATGTGTGACCTGTAGGCACGGAATCGTTCATTTATGGCACGCATCCACTCTTGGTTCTGTATACAGCGCCGGCCTGGACACGCCCACGGGTCGATCGGGATCCGGAGAGGCTCCCACCGGAGGTGAAAGCGCAGGCCGAGACGACATTCTCTACCTCTCTTCGGCAGCCGCGCTGGGTGGATGCACAGCGCTGGCGCCACGCCTGTCTGGAAGGGAGGCTGGACCCAGGTGCGTGCGATGATGGACATCGGGCTCCACGTTGCCGGGGACCACGTGGTCGGCATTGGGAAGGTCGGGGGCCATCGAGACGGGCTTCGAGGTGGCCGAACGGCTTCGCGGGATCGAGCGGATACGTCCTTCAGACAGGAAGGATAGTATTTCGTTCTCGTGCAGCGAGGACTCAAGTAGCTTTTATGGATAAAAAACGTTACCACGAATGGAGGCGAGTTTTTGAGGGGAGGATCGGTCCCTGGAGAGGAACGGAATTCCATCACGAGGTTGTCCGATTGCAGGCTTCGGATCGAGGGTTGAGCGCTGATGCAGGCTGGGAGCTCGTGCGTTCTGGACTCCGATCTGTCTTCGCGGCTGGGATCACGCCGTCGCACGCTATACGAAATACTTCTCCTCGTGGATCGCCTCGTCGGGGAGGCCGAGTCGCTCGAAGATGCCCTGGGCCTTGTCGATCATTTCGGGATGGCCGCAGGTGTAGGCGGCGGTGTCGTCGAGCGGGAAGTCGTAGGGGTCGACGTGCTTGCGGAGCACGTCTTCCACGCGGCCCTGCTCGCCGCTCCAGTCGGGATCCTCCCAGGGGCGACTCACAGTGGGCACGTAGTCGAGCCATGTCGTCTCGGCGGCGTACCGCGTCAGTTCCTCGCGGTAGGTGCCGAGTTCCCAGGACCGGCTGCCGCCGTGGAGGATGAGGAGGCGGTGTGGAGTGTCGAGGTCGCCGTTGTCGAGGGCCTGTTTCTGGTGGCGGGCGATGCTTACATACGGCACCACGCCCGTCACGGTGGCGGCCATGATGTGATGCCGACGGCTGGGATCCAGCACGAATCGCCCGACGACTTTCTTCCGCATCCAGAGCTCCGCACCCGGGGCAAGGTTCCAGAGCTTAGGGGTGAGCTTCCCGTCGTCCACGAGTTCGATGAAGAATTCCAGCTCCGTGGCGCCGGGGGTCGCCCCGACGGAGTACGGACGTAAGAGAGGCGTGCTTTCTCCGTCTTCTCGGAGCCCGACAGTCGCGTATTGGCCCGGCGTAAAGTCGATGGGATCGGGCGACTGGACACGAAACAGTGCCAGGTCGTCCGAGAAATCGACGCGCTCTTGAAGCGTCAGGGTATGGTAGTCGTCCGGATTGAAGCCCATGCTGTAGGAAAAGGACCGTGGTGATACAAAATGGGACGAGTATAATTATCGGTCTGCATCCAGAAGCCGGTCGATGAGGTCGACAGCGTCCACGTCGTCGGCCTCAGCGTTGAAGCTTGGGACGATGCGGTGGCGGAGGACGGGAATGGCGATGCGTCGAACGTCCTCTTCTACCGGGGTCATTCGTCCGTCGAGGGCAGAGAGCGTCTTGGCGCCGAGCACGAGATATTGCGAGGCTCGCGGCCCGGCCCCATAGCTCAGGTAGTTGGTGATGAAGTCCGGGGCTTCGTTGACGCCCGGGCGCGTCTGCGACACGAGGCCAACGGCGTATTCGATGACGTTGTCGGCGACTGGAATTTGCCGCACGAACGATTGGTAGCGTCGCAGTTCGTCGATGCTCATCACCGTGTCCGGTTCGGCCTGCGGTTCCGCGGTGGTGCTTCGGACCACCTCGACCTCCTGGTCAAAGGTCGGATAGTCGAGCCACACGTTGAGCATGAACCGGTCCAGCTGTGCCTCGGGAAGGGGATAAGTCCCTTCCTGCTCAATTGGGTTCTGTGTGGCAAGGACGAAAAACGGCTCGTCGAGTGCGTGGGTGTCGCCCCCGGCCGTGACGTGATGCTCCTGCATCGCTTCCAGGAGGGCGGCCTGGGTTTTCGGCGGCGTGCGGTTGATTTCGTCGGCCAGCACGACGTTCGCGAAAATCGGGCCCTCTGCGAACTCAAAGTGGCGGGTACCGTCCATGGTCTCCTGGATGATCTCGGTACCGGTAATGTCGCTCGGCATCAGGTCCGGGGTAAACTGAATCCGGCTGAAGTCCAGGTCCAGCGCGCCGGCCAGGGTGCGGACGAGGAGGGTCTTGGCGAGGCCCGGTACGCCCACCAGCAGCGCGTGGCCCTGCGCCATGAGGCAGACCACCACCATTTCGATGATCTCCTCCTGGCCCACGATGACCTTTCCGATTTCTCCACGGAGCCGATCGTAGGCAGTGCTCAGCTCATCGAGGGTTTCGGGATCTTGCGCGTCGGGACGGGGCATGGGGGCGATCAGTCTGGGCGCGGCCGGGGACACCGGCACGAGGGAAAGGAGCGAGGAGGAAGTGGCTGCAGCGGAGAAAAGGGAGGCTACCGAGTGCTACGGCGCCCCGAAAGATCGTCCTTCGTCACGCGCACGTCCACGTACACCTCGTCCCGAAGACCACGGACCCACTCCTGCATCTCCCGATTCCGTTTTTCCTGTAGGGCGAGTTGTCGGATCCGATCGTAATCCTGCTTCAGGTTTGCGCGGTGGGCCGAGGTGCGGTCGTCCAGGCGGACGATGTGGTAGGCCTCGTCGCTGTTCAGCAACTTCACCTTCGTCGGCTGGCTGATGTCGCCTACGTCGAGCGTGCGGATGGTATTGCGCCAGCTGGGGTTGAGGGCATCGAGCTTAAGGTCTCGCGTCCCGGATTGCGGATCGGTCACCCGTCCGCCGTTCTTGACCGAACGGTCCTCCTCCGAGTGCCGCCGGGCCATGACGGCGAACGACGTCCCGTGCGTCACAATCGAGTCCCGAATTGTATTCAGAAACGACTTGGCCCGCTCCGCGGTGCTTTGGCCCGATTGCACCTTGATGAGAATGTGGCTCAGGTCCACGGTGCTTCCCGACGTGCCGTTGACGCGAACAATGTGAAAGCCGTCCTGGCTCTCGTTATAAAAGATCTGCGAGATCTCTCCAACCGGGGTGCGAGACGCGACGGCCGCAAACTCCGGCACGAGCTGGTCCGGATTCACCGATCCGAGATCGCCCCCAGCTGAGGCCGTGCCAGTGTCGTCGGAATACTGGCGAGCCATGGCGGCGAAGGAGGCGTTTCCGCTCACGATGGAGTCTCGGACCGACTCTGCGAGGGTGCGGGCCTGCTCTTTGGCATCGCCCGAAGGGTCCGGGTATTCGACGATGTGAGAAAGACGAACAGTCTTCGGCAGTTGCGGCAGCGAGTCGGTCGGCATTTTTTCAAACCACGTCCGGACCTCACTCGGGGTAATGTCGGCCTTTCGCATGCGGCGCTGCTGGAGGCGTTGGGCGAGCAGTTGGCTCCGGAAGTCGGATCGAAACTGTTGTTTGATCTCCAGGATGCTCTTCCCGTAGATCTGTTCCAGTCTCTCTTTCCCGCCGGCCCGTCCAGCCATCTTCTGGACGCGCTTGTCCAGTTGTTGAGATACCTGTTGTTCGGAGAGCGTCAGCGTGGTGTCACGGCGCGCCTTCTCCGAAAGAAGGCGCTGGTCGATCAGGTTCTGGAGGGTCTTCATCCAGAGATCATCGGAATAGCTGGCCCGCCCTCGTTGCGTCTGGCGGCGGACGAGTTGGTCGACCTCCGAGGTCAGGATGATGTTGTCGCCCACAACCGCCGCGATCCGATCAAGCGTCTGGTCCTGTGCGTGAGCAGGAGAGGGCGTCACGCATGGAATCGACAACAAAACGCCGACCAAGAGAACCAGCGAACAGAGCGTCGTACGGCGCGGAGTCGAAACGGACAAAAGAGACATTCAGTAGAAGCGTTTTTCGAAGGACGTTGAGAACCTGTGTGGCGAGACGTTTACGGCCACTCCGGCGAGTACTCGGTCATGGCCATCTAGATGGCCTCGTTCTCAGCGCAAAATGGCTTCTGCATTGGAGATCTGAGATCTCCTCCCCGGTAGCGCCGCTAGAGGCAAGCACGCTTGCCAGGATCATTCGGGCGCCATTTTACAACTTCGCCCACTGTGTCTCGGCGACGCACCCGCTCGCAAAACAGGTTCTGAAGGCAATAGGCAATTCTGGAAGCCAGAGAGGAACGACACCACAGGGAAACCGGTCTGCAGATCCTCCGGCACTGAACAGTGCAGGAGAGGTGTGACAAAGGCACGGGAACATCGGTCTTCTCCTCCTTACACTACCCATTTTCGGAACCCGTGGAGACTTTCCAGCACTCAAAAAGCCAGTAATCGAAAAGGATCGGAAGCCGCGGACGATACAGCGCTACGGCGTCTCAATGAGATTGTCCGCCTTTGCTCGATTGCGAAGACGTTGAACCTCGCGGGCATATGTCTGTTTCCGGTGGCGAATACGGAGACGGCGGCGGATTTCGCTCTCGACCCACCTTAGCTTCGGGGTCGATCCCTCCTCTGCCCGCTGAGCGAGCTGCAGTATATGAAAGCGATTGTTGTCGCGAATTACGGGAGCCACCTCGCCCTCCCGTAGGGCCGAAAGTTCGTCCCGTACGTATGGGTGCTGGGTGAACAGCTGACTGTTGGGAATAAACCGCTCCGCCCGTTGCTGGGCCCGACCGGGCCGTTGTGCGTAGTCTCGACCGAGCCGGGCCCAGACGGAATCAATGTTTGCTTCGCGGGCCCCCAGTAGTCGCTGTCGGGCCTTCCGTGCTGAATCCTTGTTTGTGGTTGTCAGGTGGCGGACCCGTACGTAGGGCTCGCGGAGGAGGAGTTGCTTGCGGTGCCGTTCGAAGTACGTGCGCACCTCCTGCTCGGTCGGTTCCTGATCGATATCCTTGTAGATCCGATTCTTGAGGGCCGCCACCAGAGCATTCTGGCGCTGCTTTCGGAGGCGACGACTCACTTCCGGATCTTCGGCTAGGTTGAGGCGCTTGGCCTCGCGTAGCAGGAGCGTGTTTTCGACCCACTGCTGGATGACCTGCTTCCGCGCCTGGGTGGAGTCGGGCACGGGGCCCATGCCGTCGAGCATCCGGCTCAGATCCTCCTGCTGCAGGTAGCGGTCCCCCACTCGGGCAACATACGAGGAAGGAGGGTCCTTGGACTCGCATCCGCCGATCAGGAGGCCCAGCAGCACGCCGGCAAGGAGAGGCAAAGAGCGAGGCACGCGCATCGGAAGGGCCGGGGTTCTGAGGGGGAATGCATTACGGGGTCGACGAGAAGGCGCGGCGTAGGCGATCAGGATAGGCAGTCGCGTCGTACCGCTGCCGCAAACGACGGAGGACTGTCTGCTCATAGGTCTTCTGGTAGTCCTGGGTGACGCTGCTCAACGCCTCGTCGAAGGTTTTGCGACGGGCCGGGAGCAGGGTGTCGCGAACCAGCAGAACCGACATGCCGTCGTGCGAAAGGGGGCCGACGACGCTACCGTTGGATTTCGATTGGATGCGCTGGTAGACCGCGGCGGACTCATCGGTGACCATCGCCGTGTCCACCGAGATGAGGCTATCGGCCAAAGCCGCCTCTGCGATCGTAGCGATGGACCGGTCGCCGGCGGTGGAGTCCGCGTAGGGGGGAAGCAGCGAGTCGGCCGGAGCGCGGAGTTCGATTGTGCGCACACGCTCGGGGTGTCGATAGCGGTCCCGGTTCTGTTCGAACGTCCGGCGGAGGGCCGCGGTGTCGCGCGCCGCCTTGGTCCAGACGGAGTCCTGCATGTACTGGAAGGCGAGGAGGCCGTCGCGATACTCGTCCATCTTGGCGGCGAAGGACGAATCCCGCTCCTCAAGCCGGGCCTGTGCGTAGGTGAAGGCCTTCGCGTTCAGGAAGTCCTCCAGCACGTCCCCGACGCTCATGCGAGCGCCGCCGTCGGTCTGCGTGACGTGGTGCGCCAGCTGCCCGAGCGCATAGGTCGAGTCTCCCAACTGGGCAGCAGTGGTCTCTGGGACGGCTGTGGAATCGGCATTCGTAAACGACAGAAGCGGGCGCGACAGGGTGTCAAGGGACGTGAGGGACGTCGCCGACAACAGGGCGCTGGTATCGACTTGCACGCCAGCGTCGGCTCGCACCTCGCGTGCAAACGACTCTCTTTGTTGCGTTACACGGTCACTGCCGGAGATTTTCTTCTTGAGGTCGTCGTACGCCTCCTCGTACGAGGGGAGCGTGTCTCGCCCCGTCAGCTTGACGAGGTGGTATCCGTACTTCGTCTGGACGACCTCCGAGACGGCACCCACGGAGTCGATACCGGCCACGGCGTCGCCGAACGCGGACGGGAGGGCGCTCGGGGACGAGACGCGGCCCAGGTCTCCGCCTTTGGAGGCCGACCGAGGGTCCTCGGAATATTGCCGCGCCACCTTTTCGAATGTGGTGGAGTCTTTCAGGATAGCGGTCCGGAGGGAGTCGAGGCGACGGGTCGGAGCGCCGGCGCTGTCGGGGCGAAGCATCACGTGCGACAGCCGGATCGGCGGCTGCGCAGGGCGCCGGTCGTGCACCTTGAGGATATGGTAGCCGAACCGCGTTCGGAAGATGTCGCTCACACTATCGGGCGGCACATTGTACATGCGCTCCTCGAATGCGGGGACAAGTTGTCCGGCTCGGAGGTATCCGAGACGCCCCCGATAGCCCTGCCGTCCCTTCTTTCGGGCGGACGGGTCCTCGGAATTTCGGTAGGCCAGGGCATCGAAGGGCACTCCGCGCTCCACCGAGTCCACAATGGCCTGCATCGTGCGGTACGCCTCCAGGGTGTCCTTCGGGGCGGCATCCGGGGAGATGCGCACGAGGATGTGGCTCACGTCGACCTCCGACTGCCGCCGCTTGTGCAGCGTCTGGATGAGTGGTTCGTAGACGTGTTTTTTCAGAATCCGGGGTTTGGCCAACTGCCTGCGGTACTTCGCAATCTCCTGCTCGACCTCGTCCAGAGTGTCGAGCCCGGCCTCTCGTGCCGCGCGCACCTTCAGGCGGTAATTGACGTACTGCTCCAGAAAGTCTTTGTAGGCCGGCAGCGAGTCGGCCGACTGTACGTTTGCCTTCTCGTAGGCAGCCTCAAACTCGGACAGGGTGATGGTTTCGTCGGCGTAGACAGCGACAACCGAGTCGGTAGGCACGTCGTTGGACGCCCCCGGAGTCGTGGTAGAAGGGCCGCTGCTGCAGCCGAGACCGACAAGGACGAGACCGAGGGTTGCCAGGAGGAGTCGACGAGGGGGGACCATCTGAAGATGGACTATGCAGAGGGAGCCGGAGACGGGCGTGAACGGTAGAAGGATCGTCCTCGAGGGTTTCCGGGGCCGAATACCGTCTCTCAGAATGCAATTCTCCGGTCCTCGTTTCGCTGGATGTTCTGGACGGGGGGCATGTAGCGGGTGTAAATTTGAACGTGCTTCATTTCGGAGCAAACTGTGGATCGGCGTGGACCTGTCGGGATTTCGCAAAGCGCCCGACAATTTGCGAACCGTGGAGGAACCGGTGCTGACGGGGCTCCTACCACAATGTGGTCGTGCCGAGATGTCCGCCCCTCGGTCGCTCTTCGGGGATCTTTCTGTCCTCATTCTTTCCCAATTAACGTTCTACGACTCTACCATGGCTGACGGCTCGGTCCGCGTGCGCTTCGCGCCCAGTCCCACGGGGCTCCTTCACATCGGCGGCCTCCGGACGGCGCTCTACAATTATCTTTTTGCTCGCAAGCATGACGGCGACTTTTTGCTGCGGATTGAAGACACCGATCAGGAGCGGTATGTGGAGGACGCGGAGCAGAACATCATCGAGGCGCTGACGTGGACGGGACTTTCTTACGATGAGGGGCCGGAGGTGGGCGGCGACTACGGTCCGTACCGGCAGTCCGAGCGCAGCGATCACTACCGTGAATACGCGCAGACCCTCGTCGAGGCGGGGGCGGCCTACTACGCCTTCGACACGGAAGAGGAGTTGGAGGCCCTGCGTGAGCAGGCCGGGGACGGCGCGACGGCCTACGATGCCTCCACCCGGCGCGACATGCGCAACTCGCTGACGATGGACGACGACGAGGTGGCCCGCAAAGTCGACGACGGGAACGACCACGTCGTGCGCCTCAAGGTGCCCCGACAGCGCACCATCCACTTCCAGGACGAGGTGCGCGGCGGCGTGACGTTCGATTCGGAGGAGGTGGACGACCAGGTGCTCCTCAAGTCCGACGGACTGCCGACCTATCACTTGGCGAATGTGGTGGACGACCACCTGATGGAGATCTCACACGTGATTCGGGGGGAGGAGTGGCTGTCGTCCACGCCGAAGCACGTGCTCATGTACGAGGCGCTCGGGTGGGAGCCGCCTACCTTTGCGCACCTCCCGCTCATCATGAGCCCCGACGGCGGCAAGCTCTCGAAGCGGGACGCTGACCGGCTCGGCATCCCGGTGTACGTGACCGACTACAAGGAGGCAGGCTACGAGCCGGAGGGGCTTCTCAACTTCCTCGCCCTGCTCGGCTGGAACCCGGGGACGGAGCAGGAGCTGTTTGCGCTCGACGAGATGGCCGAGGCGTTCTCGCTGGAGCGGGTGGGGACGAGCGGGGTGCAGTTCGATCTCGACAAGCTCCGCTGGGTGAACGAGCACTACGTCCGCGACTTGTCCGTCGACGAACTTGCCGATCGAGCGCGTCCGGTTGTGGAGGAGGAGGGGTACGAAGTGTCCGACGACCGACTGCGCACGATCTGCGACTTGGTGCAGGAGCGGATTCAGGTGGCCCCGGAGGTCGTGACCAACAACCGCTACTTCTTCGAGGATCCGGAGACGTACGAGGAGGAGGGCGTGCAGAAGCGCTGGAAAGACGAGTCCGCCGATTTGCTTCTGACATACGCCGACCGGCTGGAGGATATCGAGGACTCCGACACCGACATCATCGAGACGGAGCTCCGTGACTTGGCCGACGAGGAGGACGTGGGGGCGGGCGCCATCATTCATCCGGCCCGCCTTTCCGTAAGCGGTCGGTCGTACGGTCCGGGCGTGTTCGGCCTCATGGCTGCGGTGGGCAGGGAGGCCTGCATCCGTCGCATGCGCCGCGCCGCGGAAGAACTCGGGTAGTTGCGTGTGGGCGTCTGTGAGTGTGTGGGTATGGGAGTTTTGGGGATACACGAACTCCGCAGTGGAGGTTCACTACGGAGCGTAGTCAGAGATTATTCGGCTCCGTTAGGTGTGGGAGAGTGCGTCTGTGCGTGAGGTTCACGTGCTGCCTACGTACGCTATTCGTCGAGTCGCTCTTGGAGAAGCTCGCGGGCGACCTCAGGGTTGGCGGAGCCGTTGGTGGCGTCCATGACCTGACCCATGAAGAAGCCGAGGAGGCCTGTTTTGCCGTCGCGATAGCGCTCCACCTTGTCCGGGTTGTCGGTGAGAACATCCGTTACGACCCCGTCGAGGGCTTCGGTGTCGTCCACCTGACGGAGGTCATGGGCGTCGACGATGGCGTCGGGGTCGCCGCCGTTTTCCAGCATTTCGTCGAACACGGTGCGGGCGCCCCGACCAGTGAGTTCGTCGGTGTCGACAAGCTGGACGAGGTTGGCAAACTGGGCGCCGTCGAAGGGGAGGGCGTTGACGCTCCGGTCCTTGAGCTCGGCGCGCAGCTCGTTCACAATCCAGTTGGCGACGGCACTCGGCGCGTCGTAGGTGTCGAGGGCGGTGTCGAAGAAGTCGGCCAGGGCGTCGTCGCCGGCGATGGTCGCGGCCGACTCCCGCTTCACGTCCAGGGTCTCGTGGTAGTGCTCGACCCGGGCACGCTGCTCGTCGGAGAGCAGGTCGACCGGGTCGGTTTTTCCTTCGAGGGAGCGCTGCCGGTGCTCCTGCTTTTCTTGCTCTTTTTCGCGACGCCGCTCCTCGATCTGTTCCCGGGAGAGGCTTGAATCCGTATCCCCCCAGGTGTCGCGGAGGGGGACGATCTGGTTGAAGACGAGGTGATCGTCGGTCGAGTCGTCCGGATCGGTCCAGTAGTAGCCCTCGCGAATGAACTGGTAGCGAGTAGCGTCCGGCTGCTCGGCGGCCGGTTCCAGCAGTCCGTTCCGAACGGAGAGAGAGTCGGGGTTGAGATGATCGGTAAACTCGCCGTCACCAGCGCGGGGATTCGGGGCGTCAAAGAGACGGTCGTACACGCGTGCCTCGAACGGCACGCCATGGGAGGCTGACACCCAGTGGATCGACCCTTCCGGCGAAGTGTCCCGACGGCCGTCGGGACTGGAGCCTCCGCGCGTTTCCGGGTCGATGGTGCCGCGAAGCTCCACGACCTCGCCGTCCTCTTCAATGACCTCCTCGCAGGTGAAGAAGTAGCCGTTGAGGAGGCGCACCTCGCGGCCCGGGGCGAGCCGGGTAAAGTCCTCCGGCGGGTCCATGCGGAAGTCGTCGCGTTCGATGTACAACTTGCGCGTGAAAGGGACCTCGCGCGTCTCGTCCTTGTCGATGTCGCGGGGCCAGTGGTTGGCCTCTAGCCATTCCACTTCGCCCTCGTCCAGGTTCGTGACGACGACCTTGAGCGGATCGAGTACCGCCATCACGCGCGGGGCGCGGTCGTTGAGGTCGTCGCGCAGGGCGTGCTCGAAGTGGCTCATCTGCACGCGGCTCTGCGAGCGGGTAACGCCCACGCTGCGGCAGAACGACCGGACCGCACTCGGGGGGATGCCGCGTCGCTTCAGGCCCGCGATGGTGGGGAGGCGGGGGTCGTCCCAGCCGTCCACGTAGTCCTCCTCGACGAGGTGACGAAGCCGCCGCTTGCTCATCACCGTGTAGTCGAGGTTGAGGCGATTGAACTCATACTGCCGGGGGCGGGAGGGCAGCTCGTCTTCTTCCAGGCAGTGCTCCATCACCCAGTCGTAGACGCGACGATTGTTGTCGAACTCCAGTGTGCAGAGGGAGTGGGTGATGTCCTCAATCGCGTCTTCCAGGGGGTGGGCATAGTCGTACATCGGGTAAAGGCACCAGTCGTCGCCCTGCCGGTAGTGGTGGGCGTGCTTGATGCGGAAGAGAAGCGGGTCCCGCATAATCATGTGCGGCGAGCTCATGTCGATCTTGGCCCGCAGCACGTGCTCCCCGTCGTCGAATTCCCCGGCCTTCATTTTTCGGAAGAGTTCCAGGTTTTCCTCGACCGAGCGGTCGCGGTAGGGTGAAGGTGTGCCCGGCTCGTCCACCGAGCCCCGATATTCGCGGATTTCCTCCTCGTCGAGGCTGTCGACGTACGCGTCGCCCTGCTTGATGAGTGTGATCGCGTACTGGTAGAACTGCTCGAAGTAGTCGGACGCGTAGTACTCGTGCTCCTCCCAGTCGTACCCGAGCCACTGAACGGCGTCCTTGATGGACTGCACGTACTCGGGGCTTTCCGTGTCGGGGTTGGTGTCGTCGAACCGGAGGTGACACGTCGTCTCCGCCCGGTCGGCGTAGTCGTGCTTGATGCCGAAGTTGAGGACGATCGACTTGGCGTGTCCGATGTGGAGGTACCCGTTCGGCTCGGGCGGGAACCGCGTCACCACGCGGTCGCCGTACGTGTCCTCCTCCAGGTCTTGATCGATGATGTCGTAGATGAAATTGTCGCGGTCGGAGGGCGACGGATCGGCGTCGGGCGTAGAGTCGTCGGTGGACACAGCAGAGACAGAGCGATTCGATTCGGAGGGGCAGTCGGACGAAACGTCGTAGGAGATACCGTTCGGTCTACGCCGCACGAAAGTTCCCAACGGCCCGCCGGATTGATCGGATTTCGCGGCAGGGCACGCCCCGCGTCTGGAGCCGCATTCGTGACCGGGACCAATGAGGACTACTGGTCCGCCAGGGCGTCGCGGTAAATTGACAGCAACGTTTGGGCGGCCGCACACGAGCTCCGTTCTCCGCGCAAGACCTCATCCTCGATGTCAGCGCGCGCAGTCTCAACGGCCGGCGTGGAGAAGAAGTCATCCCGGAGAGCATCGTCGATGGCCTGGTACATCCAGTGGCGCGCCTGCCGGCGACGCTGCTCGCGGAAGAAGCCGCTCTCCGTGGTGTGAGTCTGGTACTCTCGAATCGAGGCCCACACCTCCCGGACGCCTTCGTCGTGCTCGGCCGAGCAGGTGAGGACCGGCGGGGTCCAGCCCGACGCCATCTCGCCGAGGAGACGGAGGGCGGTTCCGTACTCGGCGCGGGCCTCTTCCGCCGCGTTTCTATTGTCGCCGTCGGCCTTGTTGATGGCGATGAGGTCGGCCATCTCGACGATGCCGCGCTTCATGCCCTGCAACTCGTCGCCCGCGCCGGCCAGGGCGAGCAGGAGAAACACGTCGACCATCGAGTGGACCTTCACCTCGGCCTGCCCCACGCCCACGGTTTCCACGAGAATGAGGTCGAATCCCGCGGCCTCGCACAGGAAGATGGACTCTCGCGTGGTGCGGGCCACGCCGCCCAAACTCCCGCCGGTGGGCGAGGGGCGGATGTAGACGTTGTCGTGCGATGCTAACGCTCCCATCCGCGTCTTGTCTCCGAGAATGCTGCCGCCGGACCGTTCGCTGGACGGGTCCACGGCGAGGATGGCGATTCGGTGGCTCTCCTCGACGAGATGGGTGCCGAGCGTCTCGATGAACGTGCTCTTCCCGACGCCGGGAACGCCCGTGACGGCCACGCGGAGGGAGTCGCCGGCGTGGGGGAGGCACTGCTCGACCAGGGTGCGGGCGGTGTCGCGGTGGTCGGACCGTGTGCTTTCGAGGAGGGTAATGGCCCGACTCAACGCGACGCGGTCTCCCGCCCGAATGCCGTCGAGGTAGTCGTCGGCCGTTCGGGAGCGGGGCGGGCGCGACGACAGGTGGTCGGTCAGGTTCGGGTTGAGGGACGGGGTGTCTTCGTGGGAAGAATCGTCGGCGGCGTCGGGAGAGAGCGGCATGGACAAGGAGCAGATTCGGCCTCGCAGAGAAGAGGACCTCGGTTCAGGGGGCTGGGCCGGGTGAAAGGAAAGAGCAGTGACAGTTAGTACGTGTAGTACGTGGGCTCCCACACGTCTTCGAAGTCGCAGGCAAAGTCGGGCAGGAGCGGCGTTCCGGAGAGGGCGTCCGGTTTATCGTGGTGCTCGACCGTGTCGTCGTCCCGGTACACATCGACGGCCTCCTGGTACGGATCGACGAGCCAGGCCAGGCGTGTGCCGTTTGCCATGTACTCGTCCATCTTTTCCTCCAGGTCGCTTCGACGGTCATTCTGAGAGCGCACTTCGCAAAGTCGGGAGCGAGCGGAAGAAATCGCTCCTTCACGTCAGGGGAGAGGTTAGCCAGTCGGTCGGAGGCTACCCAGGCGGCATCGGGAGCACGCGTCGCGCCGTTCGGGAGCGTAAAGCCAGCGCTGGACTCGAAGACGGCGCCTCGCTCATGTTCATCGGCCCACTGCTGGAGTTGTCCGGCGATGCGTAGACTTCGGCTCGAGTTGTAGCTTCCGGCGGGGGGCATGACGATGGTGGGGCCGTTGGCGTCGCGTTCGAGGAAGAGGGGATCGGCTTGCCGGCAGAGGTCAAAGAAGTCGTCCTCACTCATCGGCTCGGCGGGGACGAACTCGATGCGGCCGGCTGGGAGGAGCGAGAGGAGGTCCGGAGAGGCGGTCGTTGTGGGCATGTCTCGGTGTGCGGCAACGGACAAAGAGCGAGGAGTCGGTATCAGGGTTATGCATCTTCCAGGGGATTCCAGATGCGGGCCATCGGGAGTTCGAATCCATCCACGACGGTGTCCGCCTCAACGACGCTCGGGCGATCAAGCGTGTCGGTGGTCCCGACATCGTGGTAGACCGTTACGGTTTCCGTTTCCGGGTCGATGAGCCAGCCCAGCCGGATGCCGGCGCGGATGTACTCGTTCAACTTGTTTTTGAGCACGTCCAGCCGGTCGGTCGGCGAGCGCAGTTCGATCACAAAGTCTGGAGCAAGAGGCACGATGCCGTTCTGCTCCGCCGTACTCAGTGCATGGTATCGGTCCTCCGCCACCCAAGCGGCGTCGGGCATTCGTTTGGCGCCGTTGGGCAGGTGAAACATGGTGCTGGAATCAAAGGTGATTCCCGTGCCGTCATTCTCTGCCCACTGGGTCAGGTGACGAGTGAGTTGCGCGTTTCGGGCGCCAGAAGATCCACCAGTTGGAGGCATGATCAGAAGGGTGCCGTCGGGATTTTGCTCGATGGCCAGGCCTTCGTTTTGCCGACAGAACGCCCAGAAGGCCTCGTCGGACAGAGGGGTTTCCAGCTGAATCTGGAGGCGTCCCTGTGGCAGTACCGGGCGAATGGTGTCCTCAAGCGGATCGTCGACGATCATAGCACATTGAGTTCAGAGTCTGGGGGAGGTTGATGGGGGCAATCTGTTGCTGCTCACGGTTCTACAGGAGGACAGGTCAGAATGAGCATTGCCGGTGTTTCTGTGTTTCTTACAGGCGCGGAGACGCCGCACAGTTCCGCCTACGACTCCTGGGGGGCGGGCGTGAGATACTGATCCAGCAGTACGTCAAGGATCTGGGCGGCGGCCTCGGCGATGTTGGTACCGGGGCCGAAGATGGCAGCCACGCCTTCGTCGTAGAGTTCCGTGTAGTCGGCGTGCGGCACCACCCCCCCCACGACCACGAGGATATCGTCGCGCCCGTAGTCCCGAAGGGCGTCGATGACCTCCGGCACGAGCGTCCTGTGGCCCCCGGCGAGGCTCGACACCCCCAGAATATGCACGTCGTTCTCGACCGCCTGCCGGGCAACCTCCTCCGGGGTCTGAAAGAGCGGGCCGATGTCCACGTCGAAGCCCATGTCCGCAAACGAAGTGGCAATGACCTTCGCGCCGCGGTCGTGCCCGTCCTGTCCCATCTTGGCGACCATCAGTCGGGGGCGGCGGCCTGCCTGTTCGGCAAACCGATTCGCCCGGTCGCGGGCCTTCTGGAAGGCTGCGTCGTCTTTCGCCTCGGAGGCGTAGACCCCGGAGATAGACGCCGTCTGGGCAGTGTGCCGTCCGAACACTGTCTCCATCGCCGTGGAGATTTCGCCGACGGTGGCCCGAGCCCGAGCGGCCTCGACGCACCGGGCGAGGAGGTTGCCGTCGCCGCGCTCCGCGCACTCGGTGATTGCGGCTAGTGCCGCGCGCACGGCCGCATCGTCCCGCTCGGCCTTCGTCTGATTCAGCCGTTCCACTTGCGTTCGGCGCACCGCGGCATTGTCCACCTCCCGCGTCTCCAGGGGCTCTGTCTGGTCCGGGCGGTAGGCGTTGACGCCGACGACGGTCTCCGCGCCCGTGTCGATGCGAGCCTGTTTCCGGGCGGCGGCCTCCTCAATCCGACGCTTCGGGAGGCCCTGCTCAATGGCCCGCGTCATCCCCCCTTCGTCCTCGATTTCCTGAATGTGATCCCAGGCACGGCGGCACAGCGCCCCGGTGAGGTGCTCGACGTAGTAGGACCCCGCCCACGGATCGATGGCGTTCGTGACGTCGGTCTCCTCCTGGAGGTAGAGCTGAGTGTTGCGGGCGAGGCGGGCGGCGAAGTCGCTGGGGAGGGCAATGGCCTCGTCCAGCGCGTTGGTGTGCATCGACTGCGTGCCGCCGAACACCGCGGCCATCGCCTCGATCGTCGTCCGCGTCACGTTGTTGAACGGATCCTGCTCCGCAAGGCTGTACCCGGAGGTCTGGCAATGGGTGCGGAGGGCCATCGACTTCGGATTGTCGGGGTCGAACTGTTTGACGAGCTTCGCCCACAGGAGCCGCCCGGCGCGCATCTTGGCGATCTCCATGAAGTGGT
This sequence comes from Bacteroidetes bacterium SW_9_63_38, assembly GCA_003022435.1. Taxonomy (GTDB): domain Bacteria; phylum Bacteroidota; class Rhodothermia; order Rhodothermales; family Salinibacteraceae; genus Salinibacter. Next base: position 83,671 of record PXUA01000015.1, read on the forward strand.
TCATGCCAATTGCCCAGAAGAAGGAGACGCGCGGCGCAAAGTCGTCAATGTCGAGTCCGGCGTCGAGCCCGGTGCGGAGGTATTCGAGGCCGTCGGCCAGCGTGTAGGCCAGTTCCAGGTCGGCGGGGGCCCCGGCCTCGTGCATATGGTATCCGCTCACGGAGACCGGGTTGAATTTGGGCATCTCCTCGGCGCAGTACGCGAAGATGTCCCCGACAATGCGCATCGATGGCTGGGGCGGATAGATGTAGGTATTCCGGACCATGAACTCCTTCAGGATGTCGTTCTGGATCGTCCCGGTCAACGCCTCGTGCGCGACGCCCTGCTCCCCGGCCGCGACAATGTAGAACGCCATAATGGGGAGCACCGCCCCGTTCATGGTCATCGACACCGACATCCGATCCAGCGGAATGCCGTCGAAGAGGATCCTCACGTCCTCGACGGTGTCGACGGCCACACCGGCCTTGCCGACGTCGCCCCGCACCCGCTCGTGGTCGGAGTCGTAGCCGCGGTGGGTAGCGAGATCGAAGGCGACGGAGAGTCCCTTCTGCCCGGAGGCGAGCGCCTCGCGGTAGAACGCGTTCGACTCTTCAGCGGTAGAGAAGCCCGCGTACTGCCGGATGGTCCAGGGGCGGTAGTTGTACATCGTGGAGTAGGGGCCACGGAGGTACGGCGGAAGTCCGGCTCCGTGGTCGAGGTGATCGAATTCCTCGATGTCGTCGGGGCCGTAGATCGCCTTAAGATCGATGCCCTCCGGCGCCGTCCAGGGGTCCTGCTCCGGCGGGGCCTGCGACGACCGGGGCGGGTCGTACGGGATGTCGGCAAAATTCGGACGCATGGCAGTCGATCGGTAAGGAGCAAACCGCGAGGGACTCAGTCGTCAATTTTGGGGAGCCCCAGTCGATCCTGAAGTGCTTCAAGGGTCGCTCGAAGGGGACTGTCCTGATGGATGAAGGTGTCGGCGGGCACCTCATCTTCCATTTCAGCCGGATCCCCGACCACGAGAAGGAGGGGGGAGTCGTCGTGATCGGCAAGTGCGGATCGAAGCGTGGCGGTCAGCGACGGGTACTCCGCGTCTGCGCTGCAGAGAACGACGATCTCCGGAGAGAGTGCCCCGATCCGCTCGGCGACCGCTTCCGGAGCGTCGAACTTGAGAGGCGAATGAATCTCAAACCCGGCAACGCCCAGAAAATTGCGGGCGAATGAAGCGCGGGCACTCCGGGCCCCAGGCGGCCCGAGGGGGGCAAGCAGAACGAGGGGCGGGGTCCCACGCTCGGAGGCGTAGCGGTCGGTCCGGCGGCGCATGTCCTCAATGCCGACTCCCACCCGCACCGACGGAAGCGGGGCGATCTCGGCCTCGCCCGTGGCGGAGAGACGATGGACGAGGGCGGATAGCGTCGGACTCTCCTCCAGGGCGTTCCGAAGCGTATTGAGCGCAGACGCGTCCCACTGGAGGGGGGTTCTATTTCCGTTATTGCGAGAAAAAATATTTTTGCTTGGGAAAATATCTTCGTCGGCCGAGGGGTAGTGGTTTGTGCCGACGAGGACCCGATCGCGGTCGTCCACGGCGCGGCGGCGTTCGTCCCGCACGTCCGCAATGGTGGACTGCACGCGGCCGTCCCGCAGTGCAGAAAGCATCCCACCGTTGTCCTCCAATGTTTGGAACTGGCTCCAGGCCCGACGTGCCAGCCGGTCGGTTGCCGTCTCCAGGTAGTAGGCGCCGGCGGCCGGATCGTCCACGATGTCGAAGTGCGCCTCGTGCTGCAGAATGAGCTGCACGTTGCGGGCGATGCGCGTGCCGAATCGGTCGGGCGGACGCCGGCAGTCGTCGTGCGGTCGCACGCTGAGCACATCGCATTTCCCGAGGACCGCCGCCATCGCCTCCGTCGTGTGGCGGAGCATGTTGACGAGCGGGTCGAGGACGGTGGCGGTGCGGCGGGAGGTCTCGGCCTGGACGAACAGATCGGAGGCAGCGACTGAGACGTTTACAGAGGCGGTCTCGGCGTAGGCGTCGAGCACTTGCGGGACGAGCAGGCGGAGGGCGCGGAGCTTTGCGATCTCGACAAAGTAGCTCGTCGATACCGCGATGTGACACTGGAGGCGGGGGAGAAGGGGGCCGAGCGCTACGCCGCGCTCCGTGTACCGGTGGAGAGTTTCGCTGAGGGCGCTGAGGCCGTAGGCGAGCTCCTGGACGGCCGACGCCCCGGCGTTGTGGTAGGGGCGGAGATCGACGCTTAAAGAGCGTGTGGTGTCTGGGACGCTGGAGAGGAGATCAACGGCGAGATCGAAGGCCCGTGCGGCGTCGCCGAGCGCACCGGTCGCGAGCGCCGCGACGGGGTCGTAGGCGATGGAGGCGGGGGCGGTGTCGTGCTCTTGCTGTAGGACGAGCGCGCCGAGGACCGCGGCGGGGCCCCGGTCCAGGTGGAGCGGTGTGTCTGCTGGAATTTCGGCGAGCACGGAGCGGAGGCCTGCACGCCCGTCGAGGCGGCGCTGGTTGGGCGGGCCGAGGACGAGGCCCAGGTCCGTGCAGCCGCTGTTCACCGCCGCCATGGCGAGGGCGCGGGCGGCGTCCGGGTCGGGGGCGTCGAGATTCTGGCGGATGCGCCAGTCGTTGACGAGAGCGGACGGGTCGGTCAAGGGCGGCGCTTCGGGGTCAGGCGCTGCGTGCGCAACCTCGTCCAGGTCCGCTCGGTGGAGGAACGGTGTGAGGGAGATCCCGTCGATCGACTCCCATTCGAGAAAAGCGTCGGGGTTGCGGCCTCCGAGGTCCGTCTGGATCTTCTCCTTCCAGGCGGCCGGAGACGGGGGCGAGAATTCGTCGAATGAGAGCGAGGGAGGAGAGGGCATGCCCGGCGCGGAGCGACGAGACGAACAAAGAGGGAAGAGTGGTTAGGACTTCTTACGATCACGGGCCCCGGGCGGTCCGAATGCTGCGCGGGCAGTACGGATGAGGTCGTACACGGCGATGCCGTACGCCACGCTCACGTTCATCGAGATTTTGGCACCGTACTGGGGAATCATCAGACCGAGGTCGGCCTCCTCGACCAGTTCGTCGTCAAGCCCGTGTACCTCGTTGCCGACCACGAGACAAACGGGGAATGCCTCATCCGACACCTCATCTGTGGGGATGGACGCGTCCGTCTGCTCTAGCACCGCGATCGAGTATCCCTCGCCCCGAAGCCGATCGAGCAGTTGAGGGGCAGAGTCGTGCTTGCTCCACGACATCGAGTCCTGCGCGCCGAGCGCCGTTTTGTGGAGGTCTTTGTGCTCCGGGGTACCCGTGAAGCCGGTGAGGTGCACGTGTTCGATGCGGGCGGCGTCGGAGGTGCGGAAAATAGAGCCGACGTTGTGGATGGAGCGCACGTTGTGGATCACCAGGCGGACGGGGTGCTTCGGCAGATCGTGCACCTCGTCGGGAGTCGGACGGTCGATTTCATCCCAACTAAGCTTGCGCATGAGGCGTCTATTGGGGACGTTTGATCGGTGATCGAATGCACCTATTGGGGCCGTCGCACGCCCGCACGATTGTTTCTCCCACGACCCGAGGCGCCCATGTTTTCGCCAAGATCCGCAGTCGTACGGCGGGCCGTCCTCCTTACGGCAGTGATTTTGCTGAGTATGTCGTGCCAGACGGTACGAGAGGTCACGAACCTCAACGACGTGCAGTTCCGCATCGATCGTGTGGCGGACGCTCGTCTCGCCGGGATTCAGTTGTCGGGCATTCAGACCTATGAGGACTTCGGGGCCGCCGATGTGGCGCAGCTCACCTCGGCGCTCGCGCAGGGGCGGCTTCCGTTGTCGTTTACCCTTTTCGTAGAGGCCGAAAATCCTCCGTTGAATTCGGTGGACGCCCGATTGACGAAGATGGACTGGACGCTTCTCCTGGAGGATCAAGAGACGATTGCCGGAGCGTTCGACCGGAGGTGCGCCTTCCGCCGGGAACGCCGACGGACGTGCCGGTAGACATCGAGCTAAACCTGTTTCGGTTTTCGATGAGAACCTGCCGCAGCTGGCCGGTCTCGCCGCGGCCCTGTCCGGCGACGGTCCGCCTTCAAACGTAAAACTGCGTGTCCAGCCTACCGTCAAAACGGCCCTGGGGCCCATGAAGTACCCGTCTCCGATTACGGTTGTCAGCAGGGACGTGGGGGAGGACGAGAACGAGTAGACACGCTCTGGGGAGGCCCATTCTCCGCACGGTTCGCCATTCTATTTGTACGAGTGTTTTCGACCTGATGATCATAACCATCGACGGACCGGCGGGCTCCGGCAAAAGTACCACGGCCCGGCGCGCCGCCGACGCGCTCGGATACGTCTACCTCGACACGGGGGCCATGTATCGGGCCGTGGCGCTCGGATTTTTGCGAGCCGACGCCTCCGCGACCCCCGAGTCGGCCGAGGCCGTGCCGGCGGATTTGCATCTCGACGTTCGGTACGAGAACGATGAGATGCATGTCCTGCTCGGGGAAGACGATGTTAGCGATCGGATTCGCACGGAAGAGGTGGGAGAGATGGCCAGCCAGGTCTCGTCGTTCCGCGCGGTGCGCGAGCAGTTGGTCGAGGCGCAGCAACGCATCGGGCGCGAGCAGGAGGACCTGCACGGCGGCGTCTTGCTGGACGGGCGGGATACCGGCACGGTGGTGTTTCCGGACGCCGACCTCAAAGTGTTTATGGTGGCGGACGTGGAAGAACGGGCTCGCCGCCGCAAGCGCGAGTATGCGCAGGAGGGGAAGGACGTGCCGCTCGACGAGATCCAGGCGTCCATAGAGGCGCGCGATCGTCGCGACCGCAATCGAGATATCGCTCCCCTCCGCCGCGCCGACGACGCCGTCATTCTGGACACCACGGATCGAAGCGTCGACGAACAAGTCGCATTCGTCGTAGATCGCGTTAAAGAACGTCGGGAATCGGGAACGTGGGGGGAGGGTCTTTGATAAAAGGCCTTTCCAGCCTCTGAACCTCAGGGGCACACCCCCTTTGTGTACCTATTACGGATTCAGCAGGCGGCTGTACGTCTCCTGGAGGTTCCCGGAGACGCTGCATCCATTACTCATCCTTCCTTGTCGGCCCCGGCGGCACACCGGTGCCGAACAAGTACAAACCTGATGCGCTGTCCAGGACCTAGCGTCCTGCAGCAGCAATAAATCAACCCTAACGTATATGGCAGAAAAGCAAGAACAGGTAGCAACACCAGACGACGAAGAGACTCCCTCTCCCGATTCTTCCTCCGAAGACGCCCCGCCGGCAGACGAACCGTCTGCGGACGCAGACGCCGAGTCGTCGGAGTCCGCTGCGGAAGAAACGCCCGATGCGGAAGAAACGCCCGATGCGGCGTCGTCAGAAGCAGAGGTCTCGGAGGCGAACGCGTCGGAATCAGACGACGGCGCGGCGGCGCCCGATGCCCCCGATGCACCGGACGGGCCCGCTGATGCGGACGCCGACGCAGAAGCCGCCGATGATACAGAAACGGCGGAGGCCGCCCCTGACGCGGCCGATGGCAACGTGTCGGACGACGAGGGAGATGCTGGTGTTGTCGTGGAAGATCCCGTCGAGCAGCCGAAATACGTGAGCCGACTCCTGGAGGAGGCGGTCGAAGCGGCGGCGCAAGACATGCACATCCCTACCGGGGATGAGGCCGAAATCGACCTCTCTGAAATCGAAGAGCCCTCGGCACCGTCGGTGTCGCTCGAGGAACTGGAGCGGACCGAAGAGGCGCAGGGCTTCACTGGGGAAACCTTTGGGGACACGATCTCCATGGACGAGTTGGAGTCGGAGGAGAAGCCCTATTCCGATGATCCGGTGTACGACCAGTTCCGCGCCCTGATCGACGAGACGGCCATCGATGTCCGTGAGCAGGACATTGTGGAAGGTCGCGTGTTGCGCGTGGACGAAGATCACGTCGTTGTCGACATCGGCTACAAGAGCGACGGCATCGTTCCGCGCGACGAGTTCGGCGAGGAAGGCCTTCGGCCCGGGGACACCGTGGAGGTGTACCTGGAGCGGAAGGAAGACCGCGACGGTCAACTCGTGCTGTCGAAGGAGCGCGCCGACGAGGTGCGTCGCTGGCAGCGAGTCGAAGAGATCTACGAGAACGAGGAGGTCGTCGAGGGCACGATCGTACGCCGCATCAAGGGCGGGATGATCGTCGAACTCTTCGACGGTATGGAGGCGTTCCTCCCGGGCTCGCAGATCGACGTGCGTCCGGTCCGCGACTTCGAGTCGTACCTCGAGAAGCGGATGGAATTCCGGATCGTGAAGCTCAATCCGGAAAACGAGAATATCGTGGTCTCGCACCGCGAACTCATCGAGGACGAGCTCGAAGAGCAGCGTGAAGAGATCCTGTCGGAGCTTGAAGTCGGTCAGGTCCTTAAGGGCACCGTTAAGAACATCGTCGACTTCGGGGTCTTCATCGACCTCGGCGGTGTGGACGGACTGCTTCACATCACCGACTTGTCCTGGGGCCGCGTCTCGCACCCGAGTGAGATCGTGGAGCTCGACCAGGAGCTCAAAGTGGTGGTGCTTGACTACGAGGAAGAGCGACAGCGCATTTCGCTCGGTCTCAAGCAGCTGCAGGACCACCCCTGGGAAAACATCAGCGACAAATACGATGAAGACGACACCGTGGAGGGGAAGGTGGTGTCGATTACCAACTACGGTGCCTTTGTGGAGCTAGAGAAAGGAATCGAAGGGCTCGTCCACATTAGCGAAATGTCGTGGACGCGTCACATCAAGCACCCGAGCCAGATGGTGTCGCTCGGCCAACTCGTCGACGTCAAGATTCTCAACATCGATGAGGACGAGCAGAAAATCTCGCTCGGCATGAAGCAGCTGGAGCCCGACCCTTGGGAAGGCATCAGCGACCGGTACCCTCCGGGAACGGTGCTCACCGGCACGGTGCGCAACATCACCAACTTCGGCGTCTTCGTCGAGATTGAGCCGGGCATCGACGGCCTGGTTCACATCTCCGACCTTTCATGGACCAAGAAGGTGCGGCATCCGGGCGATATGGTCGAGAAGGACCAAGACCTGGATGTTGTCATCCTCAACATTGACGAGGACCGGCGCCGGATTTCCCTCGGCCACAAGCAGGTGAAGACCAATCCGTGGGATCAGTTTGCCGACGCCTACGAGGAGGGCACAGACACGAAGGGCGAAGTTGTCCGAGTTGAGGACAAGGGGCTCGTCGTGGAGCTGCCGCTCGACGTGGAGGCGTTCGTGCCGGGCAGTGAGCTGAAGGACGGCCCGCAGAACTTCGAAAACTTCTACCACGAGGGCGACGAGCTCGAACTGCGCGTCATCCGGTTCGACAAGGACCGAAAAGACATTGTCCTCAGTCAGACGGCACTCGAAGAAGACATCGAGCCTGAAGAGATTGATGAGGAAGAGGCTGATCCGCGCGAGGAGACCGCTCAGGAGGATCAGGAGAAGACGCCTGACCAGCAGCCGTCGCAACAGCAACGCCCGGAGCCCTCGGAAGGCGACGAGACCACCGGCCCGACCACGCTGGGCGAATTGTCCGGTCTCGCTGACCTCCGCCGCGAGATGGAGGAGGAAGAAGACTCCGACCGTGCTGAGGCGGCGGAGCAAGCGGCCCAGGAGGTCGTTGGAGAGGAGGGGACTGCGGATGACGCCGATGCGGAGACAGGAACGGAAGCGGCCGACGAAGAAGCCGCAACCCAAGAAGCGGCCGATGAGGGGGCGGACGGCGACCAGGAAGGCTTTGATGAGGCCTCCGGCTTCCCGGAGAACTTCCCACGTGTGTCGCGTCTTGAAAACGCCGACGTGAACTCAATTGCCGAACTTCGTGAGATCGACGATCTCACCGAGCTGGATGGCATTGGGGCTTCCTATGCCGAGGATATTGAGGACGGCCTCGCCGAATATGACGAGCACGGCTCCGTGAGCGCGTAGCGTTCTCGTCGCACGCGGTCATTGAAAGGGACGGCTTCCGTCACGGGGGCCGTCCCTTTTTGTCGTGGGGGGAGGAGGTTTCGCAGTCACTTGCGCGTTTTACTTTCCGATTGTCAACGCCGGTCATGTCCGATTCCGACGAGGAGTACCTGCCGAGTGCGAGCAACTCGATCACCATCCGGCTGGAAATTCAAAACCAACCGGGAATGCTTGCCGATGTGACCTCCGTGATCGGAAAGGCCGGCGGCAACATCGGCGCGATTGACATTGTCCGTCCGGGAGAGGATTCCCTGGTGCGCGATGTTACGATCAACACGCGGAGCGACGAGCACGCCGACGCTATCGTCAAAGATGTCCACGAGATCGAGGGCGTCACGGTGGTAAACGTTTCTGACCGGACGTTTCTGCTACACCTGGGCGGCAAGCTCGAAGTGAAGAGCAAGACGCCGCTCCGCACGCGCGACCAGCTATCGATGGCGTATACCCCCGGCGTGGCGCGCGTGTGCGAGGCCATCGAGGACGAGCCCGAGGACGCCCACCGACTCACGATGAAGGGCAACACGGTGGCGGTGGTCTCGGACGGCACGGCAGTGCTCGGACTCGGCGACATTGGTCCGGACGCGGCCATTCCCGTGATGGAAGGGAAGGCCCAGCTCCTCAAGGAGTTTGCCGACGTAAACGGCGTGCCTGTTTGCCTGCAAACCGACGATGTGGACAAAATCGTCGGCACGGTGGCGCAGTTTGCGCCGGTGTTCGGGGCGGTGAACCTGGAAGATATTGCGGCGCCGCGGTGCTTTGAGGTCGAAGGCCGGCTGAAGGAACGGCTCGACATCCCGGTGTTTCACGACGACCAACACGGAACGGCTGTGGTGGCCGTAGCGGCACTGCTCAACGCTCTGGAGATCGTAGACAAGTCGCTCGAGGAGTTGAACGTCGTGATGGCCGGCATTGGAGCGGCCGGTTATGCGGTTACGGAGATGCTCCTCGAAATGGGTGTGGAGGAAGTTGTTGGCGTCGACAGCACCGGGCCGGTAACCACCGACCGCGATCGTCTCAACGCCGCGAAGAAGCGGTACGTGGCCATGACCAATCCGGACGTGGACGGGGAAACGCTGTCCGACGTCATGGAGGACGCAGACGTGTTCATTGGACTCAGTGCCCCCGACGTGATTACTGTGGCGGACCTGAAGCGGATGGCGGACGAGCCCATTGTCTTCGCGATGGCCAACCCGCGGCCCGAGATCATGCCCGAAAAGGCGTACCCGCACGTGGCAGTCATGGCGACGGGGCGGAGCGACTATCCGAACCAGATCAACAACGTGTTGTGCTTTCCCGGTCTGTTCAAGGGCGTGCTCAGTTGCCGGGCAACCGACATCACGGATGAGATGAAGATTGCTGCTGCCCAGGCGATCGCCGACACCATCGATCCCCGCAGTCTGACCCCCGATTACGTCGTGCCGAGTGTGTTCGATCAGACGGTCGTCGAGCAAGTTGCAGCCGCGGTTGAAGAGACGGCGATCGAGCAGGGTCTTGCCCGACGACGGACGTAAGGCCTCGAGTAGCCCCCAGACGGGCGGGCGGTCGGCCGCCTCCGTGGGCAGTAACACGTGCCGAAGAAAGTCGGCGGAACGCCGATGCATCGCCACTCGAGGCAGGAGCGAAGCCCACGACGGAGATCTTAGTCCTGTATTTGATTCGTAGCTTCCACGTAGAGATGGCCTCTCAAACGACCTATTTGATGGTGTCGACTCCCGACGACCCATCCTCCGTACCTAATCACCCCGTCATTGAAGACTACAATCTTGACCTGCACACTGAACGAAAAAGAAATGATGGGCGGTGTAAAAGTATTACATTTATACACGAGTCGACCCTGGAGGAGCAGTCAGATCTGAAAAAGCCCGCGCGGAAATTATCGATGTCATTCCCATCCGCGACGATCGTACTCCATGTCGTTGAGGAGCGATTTGATCATATTGAGTGGGTACAAACGAAATTATATTCCGAAGGAAAGGAAGCAGGCGAGATCGAACATGGATATATTTTCAATGTAGGCGGCGAATGACATTGTGGAAGAGCGCCCCTCTTCATTTTGACACGTCCGCGAATAACTGTTCTCGGGAGCGTTCATTTTGAAGGTGTGAGAAAGTGGGAACCGGTGTCTTTTGAAGGAATATATCCTATGACTTAAGACCACTGATAAATGGATGTTGGACCTATGGATGTTGATTTCCAAATGGAAGTAAAAGATCGAGAAGAAGCAGAGCGTGAACTTGGTGCTGGCGGTGGACGAGGACGCACCTCCCGTTACGAGCCGATTGCCCAGAAGTGGGACGAACTCGGCGACGACGAGTCGATCGTCTTGTCGGACCTGAAAAAGAATGACATTCAGAACCTCCGAAACTTGCTGTACCGGCGGTTTGGGAAGGAAAATGTGATCGTCCGGTCGGCGAAGCAGGCAGACGATACGTTCAAGGCGGTTGTGCGCGCGCGCGAGGGCAACGAGTACCTTCGAGATGAGTAGCGCTTGGGCGCGATCGCTCAGGCGGGGAGAATTTTCCCACGGTTGATCTATTCAGAAACGGAGTCCATCTGGGCCTTCTGGAGGGTGCCGGAGTAGTCGATGTAGCAGGTTTTACGCTCGGCGAAAAATTCGTAGGCGGCCCATCCGCCGTCCCGGTGCCCGTTGCCGGTGGCCTTGACGCCGCCGAACGGCATGTGCGCTTCCGCGCCGATGGTGGGGCCGTTGACGTAGGCGATTCCCGTGTCTAGTGCAGCTTCAAACGATCTTTTGGGGAAAGCAGTTTGCTATTGCTCCAAGCTCCAGCTTGAGGTATGGACGGACGAGGTCCGTCCAAAGCTCGATTGCACAACGGACCAGTTGAAGCTGCACTAGGTCGCGTAAGGCCCGCTGGCTAATGTTGGCATCGGTGGTGTAGATGGCCGATGAGAGGCCGAATCGAGTGTCGCTGGCCACGGTCACCGACTCGTCGTACGAGGCGACCTTGAAAACCAGGAGTACTGGCCCGAAGATTCCGTCCTGCGCGATCCGCATGTCTGTCGAGACATCTGTGAAAAGCGTGGGCTCGAAGAAGTAGCCGTCGAGCCCATCCGGGGCGGCGGCCTGTCCCCCGAACTGGAGGAGAGCCCCCTCGTCCACCCCGAGGTCAACGTACTCCTGAACTCTTCTTCGGGCGGCTGCATTAATGAGCGGGCCGATGTCCGTGCCGTCTTCCGTGCCGTCTCCCAGACAGAGGGCACCGGCCTCCGTCTCGATCCGCGACACGAGTGCATTGTGCACGCCCTCGTGACAGATGAGTCGGCTCGTGGCTGTGCAACGTTGTCCGGTGGCGCCGCAGGCGCCCCAGATCGCGCCCTCCAGGGCAAGATCCAAGTCGGCGTCGCCGAGTACGATCATGGGGTTTTTGCCGCCCATCTCCAGCGAGACGCGTTTGTCGCGCCGCCCACAGGTCTCGGCGATGGAGATGCCGACCTCGTAGGAACCCGTGAAGCCGACGGCGTCGATCCCCGGATGCTTGACCAACGCCGTGCCGGTGGCTTCCTGGACATCGCCCTTTGTCTCGAAGACGGGTTTGTCCATCTCACGGGTCATGGCTCGAGCAATGTCGGGTTTTCGTTCGGCAAGAAGGTCGCCCGCTGTGCGGAGGATGCGGCCTCGTTGTGGCGCGGGGTACCGGTCCCAGGCATCGAGGGCGGTGGTGGCCGCGTCTACCACGGCGTCGACATCCGGCGGATCGGAGGACGGCACGGTTCCGATCGTGTCGCGAGGCCGGGCCGGGTTGGTTGTCTGAAAGGTCTGGCCGGAGGCAGCCGACCGCCACTCGCCGTTGATGTAATTCTGAGGTTGATTCGGCATGATTGGGCACTGCTTTTCTTTAAAGGGCCCGTAAGGGTCTCTAATTTAAGCCCTATGCATAGCAATCCCTAAGAAGATCTCGCCGTGCGGCGCCCGAGACCCTGGCTCCCGCACCGGGGGGGCTGTAGTCCGAACGCAATGTGTATAATGAAATGCCACCGCCACTTTGAACTGCGAAGCCACCCGTCCCGGGGTCGCTAGGGGTGCGGGGCCCTCCACGGTCTCTCTGGACGGACTCTTCGAATGCATAACGAACCAAGTGCATCCATCAGTGTACGTGTTGCTAGTAGCACATGTAGCCGTGGGGGGAAGGGGCGGTGAATTGAGTGTTGCTGCGAGTGGTCAATGGTGGAAATCGTTCCCTTTAATCAATGGTGCGTCCCGATCCTGAACCCCTAGTGCAGCTTCGAACGATCTTTTGGGGAAAGCAGTTTGCTATTGCTCCAGGCTCCAGCTTGAGGTATGGACGGAAGAGGTCCGTCCAAAGCTCGATTGCACAACGGACCAGTTGAAGCTGCACTAGGACCCCGATAGTTCTCCATCCAGAAGATCACGATTGCACCGAGTCGATGCCTGTTTCTCCCTCTTCGCTTGACCTCACGAGCCGTTTGTCCGAGCGTGTCCAGTCCATCCCGCCCAGCGGGATCCGGGAGTTCTTCGAGATTGCCGCCACAATGGACGACATCATCTCGCTCGGCATCGGTGAGCCTGACTTCGTGTCTCCGGATCCGATTCTGGAGGCTGGGCACGCGTCGTTGAAGGCGGGCAACACCGGCTACACGGCCAACGCGGGGAAGGAGGAGCTGCGCCACCTGATTGCGGACGACTACCGGGATCGCTACGGCGTCGAGTACGACCCGATGGACGAAATTCTGATCACCGTCGGCTGCAGCGAGGCCATGCAGGTTACGATGCAGGCCCTGCTCGATCCCGGCGACGAAGTGCTGGTGCCGGAGCCGTGCTTCGTGTCCTACGGGCCCAACGCGCAGTTCGCTGGCGGGGAGGTCGTGCACGTGCCGACCTCGGTCGAGCACAACTTCCAGGTCACGGCTGCGGACATCGAGCCGCATATTACGGACCGGTCGAAGGTGCTCTTTCTGGGCTATCCGAACAACCCAACCGGAGCGGTGCTACGTCGTGACACGATGGAGGAGATCGCCGAGCTCGTCACTGAACACGACCTCATGGTCGTGTCCGACGAGATCTATGATCGCCTTATTTATGGGGAGGCGCACGAGCGTGGACACGTGTGCGTGTCGTCCCTCGACCGGCTCTGGGAGCGCACCGTGCTCCTCAGCGGATTCTCGAAAAACTATGCGATGACGGGATGGCGCATCGGCTTCGTGTGTGCGCCGGCACCCATCCTGCAGGGCATCTACAAGGTGCATCAGTACATAGTGATGAGTGCGCCAACCATTGCACAAGAGGGAGCCGTGGCGGGGATGAAGCACGCGCAGGACCAGGTGGAAGAGATGCGCCGCAGTTACGACGAGCGCCGTAAGACCATCGTGAACGGGCTCAACGATGCCGGACTGCCCACATTTGAGCCGGAAGGGGCCTTTTACGCCTTCCCCGACATTACCTCCACCGGGCTCTCCTCCGACGAGTTCGTGCGCAAGCTTTTAGAGGAAGAACAGGTTGCTTGCGTACCGGGCGATGCCTTCGGGCCGAGTGGAGAGGGGTTCGTACGGTGTTCGTACGCTACCAGCCTGGAGGAAATCGAAGAGGCCATCACGCGGATTAAGCGGTTCACCGCCAAGCGTTCCTAATCGGATCGGTTGCGCGTGTTGGTCCTCTCTGCCGTGACGTTCCTATCGATTCTCCTGCACGTGGGCATTGGGTGGGAAGCCACGGTCCTGGCCGGGGTTGTCGGGGGCGTCTGGAGTCACAACCGTTGGTTTGTCGGCAGTGTCGGGGTGGCTCTGAGGTGGAGACTACTGATGATGTACACCCCCTTTGTCGCCCCCGCTGCGTTTGGGGTACCGCTCGACACGCTGAGCGCCCTTGCAAGAAACATCCCGGGCGAGGCGGTTGTTGGGGCGACGGTTTTTCTGGGCGGTGTCCTCGGCGGGCTCGGGACCGCCATCGGGCGGTTGCTCCGGGTGCTCGTCGCGGAGACCGGCAACACCGCCTAGGTGTTCATTTTTAGGTGCTCATTCTATCGTTTGACCTCTTTGCCATTCTCTCCCTGTGACGATGAAGAAGTACACCGACGACGAATTGGAATCCCTCGTCGAGCGCGTCGATGCGCTCGGGGGTTATCTTTGACGTAGAAGGCCGCCGTATCACGATCAAGGAGTTGAACCAGGAGCGGATGGATCCGGACTTCTGGGACGATCCGGACCGGGCCCGTGAAATTGAGAAGCGGATTGCGCGGGAGGAAGAATGGATCGAGGCCTGGGAGGAGGTGAAAGCTCAGGCCGAGGATCTGGAGACCCTTCAGCTTCTGGCGGAGGAGGAAGATGAGGATCTTGAATCGGAAATTTTTGCCGAGGCCGAGGCGCTGGAGCGGAAACTCGATCGGCTGGAGATGCAGAGCCTTCTCGACGACCCGGACGACGAGCGCGACGCCATTCTCACTGTCAATCCCGGCGCGGGGGGGACTGAGAGCCAAGACTGGGCCGACATGCTCCTGCGCATGTATATGCGCTGGGCCGAGCGCAACGATTATGAGGTGAAGATGGTGGCGTACCAGCCCGGCGAGGAGGCTGGGATCAAGAGCGCGACAATCACTGTGTCGGGAGAGTTCGCGTACGGACATCTCAAGAGCGAGTCTGGGGTGCACCGGCTCGTCCGCATCTCGCCGTTCGATGCCGATAGCCGCCGTCACACGTCGTTCGCCAGTGTGTTCGTGTACCCGGAGGTCGACGATAGCATCGATGTGGACCTGAGCGAAGGGACGATGGACTTCCAGACGTTCCGCTCCGGAGGCAAGGGGGGGCAGCATGTGAATAAGGTCGACACTGGCGTGCGGCTCGTCTGGGAAGGAGAGCTTTCGAATGGGGAAGAGGTCGAAATTAGGGCCGAGTGTACCGAGGAGCGCAGCCAACTTCAGAACCGAAACCGGGCGGAGACGATGCTGCGAAGTCGCATCTATCAGCAGGAGCGCCAGATTCGAGAGCAGAAAAAGGAGCAGATCGAGAGTCAGAAGAAGAGCATTGAGTGGGGGAGTCAGATCCGTTCCTATGTCCTTCATCCCTACAAGATGGTGAACGACCATAGGACCGAGACGAAGATATCCAGCGTGGATGCGGTCCTCGATGGAGAAATCGACACGCTTATGAAAGAGTACCTCCTGATGGGACGGAAGGACCGCGACACCTCTCCCGCGTAGGGGGACAGGGGCGGACCGGGCTTCGCTGATTGGGAGAGTGCAATCTTTGGGCGAGGAGGCATACCGATACGTGAAGCATACCGATACGTGAATAAGTTTCTAAAGACCGTTCTTTGCTTGCAACTACACGGTCCTCTATGATGGAAAATGGCTTACATATCTTCTCACGGATCGGTACCAGCGGTGCCAATTCGGTTCTGTCGGCTCCGACGCACCTAGCTGTTGGCCCAGGCGCCGCATAGCACTGGGCCGGAAGTTGAACGGGGATTCAGGGGGGAGGGTCGAGTGGACTCCGGCTGCGAGTTCGATTTTAGAAACAACTGTCGCTAGGAGACGTTTTGGGCATCGGTATTAGTCACGAACCGAATATAGTGACGAACACCCAGGGTGGCGGTACGCCGCCCTTTTTTGTTCGGGGTTGGACGGCGTTGGCGTGAAGGAGAATGGCGACGCCTCCGGCCGCACGCACACCCGCTCGGTCCCCTGAGGCTTGTGAATCCTGCCCAACAACAGATTGCCAATCGCGTCCACGAACTCACCGAGGAGGTGATTACTGGAACCAGTTATTTTCTGGTGGATGTGCAGGTGCGTGGACACAAGGGAACGCGGGTCGTGGAGGTATATATCGACTCCGCCGATGAGTTTGGGCACGATGACATTGCGGTGGTGAGCAAGGAGCTCGGCTTTTTGCTCGACGTAGAAGATGTGGTGGACGACAGTTACAAGCTGGAGGTGTCGTCTCCAGGCATCAAGCGTCCTCTGCAGATGCCGCAGCAGTATCAGAAGAACGTTGGACGGACCTTGCGCGTACGTTACGAACGAGAAAGCGCCGAAGAGATCGTCGTCGGGGACTTGATGGATGCAACCGACGAAACGGTTGAGTTGCAACTGTCGTCCGGCGAACGGCTTGAACTCCCATACCAGTCCATCACGCAGGCCCGCGTTGAACTCCCGTGGTAACGTGCTTTTGCGCCGAGGCGTCGGCTGGAGGGCTGCTTTTTATCAACAGGACGAACGTGTTCATTTATGCGAAGCGAAGACCTCGTTTCCTCTTTCGGAGAGATTGCCCGCGCGAAAGACATTGACCGGGACACCTTGCAGATCATTGTTGAGGATGTCTTTCGGGCCATGCTCCGCAAGCGGTACGGGTCGGACGAAGCCTTCGAGATTATCTTCAACCCCGAGCAGGGCGACATTCAGATTCTCCACATTCAAGAGGTTGTCGGGGACTGGGACCTCGTCGATCCGGTGACGGAGATCAAGGTGTCCGACGCCCAGGGGATTGATGAGGGATTTGGGGTAGGAGACGAGGTCGCCAGCGAGCTCGATATCAGTGACTTCGGCCGTCGGGCCGTCATGACCGCCCGGCAGACGTTCCGTCAGCGCATTCGGGACATCGAAAAAGAGCAGGTGTACGAGGAGTACACCGAGCAAATTGGGGAGATTGTCGTCGGCGAGATCTATCAAGTGCGCCGGCACGAGACGCTATTGATGCACGAAGACACCGAGCTGGTTCTGCCAAAGAACGAACAGATTCCGGGGGATCACTATCGGAAAGGCAATATGCTGCGATCGGTCGTGAAGGAGGTTCGTCGCGATGCGGGGAGCGACCCGCAGGTGGTCGTGAGCCGCACGTCTCCGGTATTTATGGAGCGGCTTTTCGAGGTGGAGGTCCCGGAGGTGTACGATGGCCTCGTCGAAATCAAGAAGGTGGCTCGGATTCCGGGCGATCGAGCAAAGGTGGCCGTTACGAGTCACGACGAGAAGGTGGACCCTGTCGGGGCATGTGTCGGGGTGAAGGGTGTTCGGATTCACGCCGTCGTTCGGGAGCTCTCGAACGAGAACATCGACGTAATGGAGTGGTCCGACGACCCGAAGGAGCTGATTTCCCGGGCGCTGTCGCCCGCGGAACCGACAAGCGTGACCCTCAACGAAGAGGCCGAGCCGCCGCGGGCTCGCGTCGAGGTCGTTGCTGACGAGGTGAGTCAGGCCATCGGCAAGCGTGGAGTCAACATCAAGCTCGCCTCCCAGCTCACGGGCTTCGAGATCGATGTCTACCGGGAGATCCCGGCCGACGAAGAAGACATCGACATTGAGCAGTTCGGGGATGAGCTGAACGAAGAGACGATCAACAAACTGAAGCACATTGGCTGCGACACCGGAAAGGCAGTGCTGGAGCTGTCGGCGGACGCGTTGTCGCGTCGGGCCGACCTTGACAAGGAGACGGCCGAGCGGGTGCTCGACATCATCCAGACGGAGTTCGAAAAGGGACCCGGCATTATCGAATCGATTCGGAACGGTCGCTTTACGGTCGAATCTGTGGGGCAGACCGACACGGCCGACACAGCCGACGGGGCTGCACCGACCGACACGACTACCACTACAACATCTGCCTCAACCGAATCAATGGTGGCGGATGAGCCGGAGACCTCCGCGGCGCCTTCTGAAGATGAAACCATTGAGGAAGAAGCCGTCTCCGCGACGGCCGACAACGCGGAGGCTGTTGCCGAGGAGGCTGAAGAAGAAGACATTGCTGCCGACACGACGGCGGACGACCAGACGGATGAAGAGACTGACGTTTCGGAGGAGACTGAGGCGTCCGAGTCGGAACCCGTGACGAAGGAATCCGAAGTACAGTCGTAGCGGTCCTTGGTCCGAAAAGCATCACGCACGGAGCTGACAGCGATCAACCGATGAGGAGCCGTAGCCCCACCATTGTTTTCTAGTTGTTGAAAGGTTTCCAGCATGGGACACATGGCGCACCGCTAGATCCGTCTGCGTTTTGTCCGGACGATTTCCCGTTCCGCAGACAGACTTGAGTAACAACTTATTTCTACATGGCGACTACGGAGCAAGAAACATTTGAGAAGCGCCTCTTCAAGGTGGCTCGAGAGTTGAATATCTCCACCGATCGGGTTGTGGAGTACCTTGAGGAGCACGACTACGAGGATGCGCTCACGGGGAGTGGGTTCAACGCCTCGATTGTGGACGAGGAGGCGTACCTGGTTCTGCGAAACGAGTTTGCCGACGACGCAGAGGCGGCTTCCCGCATCCGGGAGCTCCGTTCGGAGACGGATGGCGGCGAGTCCGAGCGTGACGAAGTGGCTACTCTCGACGAGGAGCAGGAGGCGGAGGCGACCGAAGACGCAGCGGCCGAAGAATCTGCGCCCGATGCGGCCGAATCGGACACATCCGGGACGGCCACCACGGACGAGGCGGAGGCGGACGCTGAACCGAGCACCGACGCGGAGGCAGAGGGTGCGGCCGAGTCGGCGGAGATGGACGAGAAACCTGCTCCGATGGAGACGGAAGTGGATGCAGAGGGGGCCCCAGCGTCGATGGAAGCGGATGACGCGGAGGGAGACGCGGACGAGACTGCGGCTGATGACGCCGCATCGTCTCCCGGTAAGACCGACGCGGAAGATACAGAAGATGCGGTTGCCGACACCGACGAGACCGAGGCGCCCACGCCCGACGCGGACGCGGACGACGAGGTCGTCGCGACGGAAGAAGACGCTGCAGAGGACGAAGTGTCCGCGGGAGCAGCGCCCGCCTCGGAGACGGAGGCCGACGGGCAGGCCGCCTCTCAAGAGGGGGCGGAGTCCGAGGACGAGGAGACGGCCTCCGATGCCGATGCCTCCGAGGCCGACTCGACTACGGATGCAGAAACGGACGCTTCTGCAGAGACGGCGGCTGAAGATGCCGACGCCGAGGATGCTGACGCGGAAAAAGCCTCCAGCACGCTCAAGGCGAATCGGTACCGTCTCAGCGGCACGCAGGTCGTTGACAAAGTGGACGTTAACCGAAGCCAGCGTCCCAAGCGCAAGCGCAAGCGCAAGGACAAGGACGATGAGGACGACAGCAAGGAGAAATCTAAGAAGAAAGATAAGAAGAAGCAGAAAAAGAAGAAGCAGAAGAAAAACAAAAAGAAGAAGGGAGGTGGCAAAGATCCCGACGAGGAAGATGTCGAACAGACCATTCAGGAAACCCTGCAGGAGTTGGAGCAGGGCGCCAGTCGAGAGCGTCAGCGTCGCCGCCGCCGCCGCCGCAAGCGCCACGAAGAAGAGCGCAAGCGCCGCCGGGAGCGCCGTAAGGAACAGGAAGATGTCATTGAGGTCACGGAGTATGTCACGACCGGCGAGCTCGCCAACCTCATGGGCGAGCCCGTGAGTGATCTGATCGACACGCTGTTCGAGGCCGGCATGATGGTCTCGATCAACCAGCGGCTTGATCAGGAAACCATTGAGTTTGTCGTCGACGAATACGACATGGAGGCGCAGTTCGTCGACGAGTTCGGCGAAGGCGTCGTGGAGATCGAAGAGGACGATCCGGAAGACCTCGAGACGCGGGCTCCGGTTGTCACCGTCATGGGGCACGTGGACCACGGGAAGACGTCGCTTCTCGACCATATCCGGAACGCAAATGTTGTGGCGGGGGAGGAAGGTGGAATTACGCAGCACATCGGTGCCCACCACGTGGAGCTTACCGACCACGAGGACGCGGCGATTACCTTCCTCGACACGCCTGGGCACGAGGCCTTCACGGCGATGCGAGCTCGTGGCGCCAAGGCGACCGACATAGTCATTCTGGTCGTGGCGGCCGACGATTCGGTGATGCCGCGGACCATTGAGGCGATTAACCACGCCCAGGCCGCGGATGTGCCGATCCTCGTTGCCATCAACAAGATGGACAAGCGCGAGTCCGACGCGGAGCGGGTGCGGGCTGAACTGGCCGAGCACAACGTGCTGGTTGAGGAGTACGGCGGCGATGTTCAGGCGGCTGAGGTCTCTGCGAAGACAGGCCAAGGCATCGATGACTTGCTGGAGAAGGTGGTGCTGCAGTCTGAAATTATGGAACTGCAGGCCAACCCGAACCGAGAAGCCTCCGGCGTGGTTATCGAGAGCCGGCTCGAAAAGGGACGTGGAAACGTCATCACGGTGCTCGTGCAGAACGGCACGCTCGAAATCAACGATCCGTTTATTGCCGGGCAGCACAGTGGAAGCGTGCGGGCGATGTTCAACGAGCGCGACAACAAGATTGAGAAGGTTGGTCCGTCCCAGCCGGGATTGGTACTCGGCTGCGACGGCTCTCCGGAAGTGGGGGACCAGTTCGTCGTCATGGACGACGAGGGTGAAGCCCGTGACTTGGCGCAGGAGCGGCAGCGGATTCACCGCGAACAGGAGCTCCGTCGGAAGAGTCAGGTGTCGCTCGATCAGGTCAGCCGGAAGATGGCCGAGGGCGAATTCCACGAGCTCAACCTTATCGTGAAGGCCGACGTGGGGGGATCTGTCGAAGCCCTGTCCGACGCGCTCCTCAAGCTGAGGACCGACGAAGTTGCCGTCAACATCATTCACAGCGGCGTGGGGGCGATTACCGAAAGCGACGTGATGCTGGCTCGTGCGTCCGACGCCATTATTCTTGGATTCCAGGTTCGCCCGACTTCGGGGGCCCGAGATGCGGCGAATCGAGAGGATGTCGACATTCGCACGTACTCGGTTATCTACGCGGCGATTGAGGACGTTCGCGACGCGCTCGAAGGCCTTCTGTCCCCGGAGCGCCGTGAAGAAACGAAGGGCCGTGCCGAGGTGCGCCAGACGTTCAGTGTCCCGGACGTGGGCACAGTGGCCGGATGCTACGTTACGGAGGGCACGGTGAACCGCAATCACCGCATCCGGGTGGTTCGCGAGGGAGTGGTCCAATACGAGGGCGACATCTCGTCGCTCAAGCGCTTCGATGAGGACGTAAAAGAAGTGCAGAACGGCTACGAGTGCGGGATCGCCATCGAAAACTACGACGACATCGAAGAGGATGACGAGCTTGAGACCTACGTCGTCGTTGAAGAGAAGCGGACCCTAGAAGAGGTCTAGGAGGGTTTGTCGGGAGAGACGGGTAGGCCTCGTCTCTCCTCTGAAACTGCGGTTGTTTTCGCATCCACCCGACCTCGATCATGAGTATCTACACCGAACGCGTGGCTGAGCTGGTTCAACGAGAGGTGGCTCGCATTCTCCAGCGGGAATACTCGGATCAGCTCCAGCCGATGGTGACCATCACCCGCGCCCGAATGACGGGGGACCTATCGATCGCTTACGTCTACGCCAGCGTCATGGGGGACGACTCCGAGCAGCGGGAGGCGACCTTCAAACAACTGAAGGCCCTGACGCCGGAGATCCGCGATCAGTTGGCCTCCCGAATCCGGCATAAGGTGAAGGAAATTCCAGAACTCAAATTTTTCCTGGACGAATCCATGCAGCGGGCGAAGCGGATGGAAAACCTCTTCGACCGTATCCGGGAAGAGCGAGAGCATCGGGAGTCAAAGGAAGACTCCGATGATATCGCGTAGCACACGTCTTTTTTCGCCACTGTTATTCCGTCGCACCCTTGTCTTCCAGTGCTGCCCAGCGAGAGATTCCGCCTCACCTCGTGTACCAGGCGTCGTCGCTCCCCTTGTCGCTCAACGACGGCGCAGTACTTCTCGTCGACAAGCCGACGGGGGCCACGTCGTTCGATGTCGTAAAAGCTGTTCGGGGGCGGGCTGGCCCGTCGAAAGTCGGTCACGCCGGCACCCTCGACCCGATGGCGACAGGGCTCCTGATTATCCTGGTTGCTCGTCCCGCGACGCGGTTGCAAGAGGCGTTCATGCATCTGCCCAAAACCTACGAAGGGACGATGCGATTGGGCGAGCGGACCCCGTCCCTCGACACGGAAACGGAGGTGGAAGAGCACGTCGACGTTTCGCACCTGTCGTTTGAGGACATTGCTGCCGTCCGCGACTCGTTTACGGGCCAGATTAATCAGACTCCGCCCATGTATTCGGCGGTGGAGGTGGACGGCGAGCCGCTCTACAAGAAGGCGCGTCGCGGCGAGACGGTCGAACGAGCGCCCCGGCAGGTGCGAATCGATCGGTTCGAGCTGCGGGACTGGACGCCACCGGATCTGACCTTTGCGATTGACTGCTCGAAGGGGACGTACATTCGCAGTCTCGCTCGGGACGTGGGAGCGGCGTTGGACGTCGGGGCTCATCTCGCGGCGCTGCGTCGCACCGCCATCGGCGAGCACCGGGCGGCGGACGCCTGGCCCCTTCCTGCGCTCAAGGATGCTCTTTCAGAAGCGACGACGGACCCTGATGAATCGTGAGTTCGGCTGGGACAACATTGCGCGTGACGACCGGTCGGTGGTAACGGTGGGAACGTTCGACGGAGTGCACCGGGGCCACAAGGTGATCGTGGACCACCTGCTGGAGCGGGCGCATCAGCGTGGCGGACCGAGTACGCTGGTGTCGTTCGACCCGCATCCGCGATCGGTGGTGCGCGAGCAGGAGGTGCCTCTCCTCACGACGGTCGAAGAGCGGGCGGCAATCCTCGAGGATATGGGCCTCGACCGGTTCGTCGTCATTCCCTTCTCGACGGAGTTTGCCAAGAAGGCCCCCGAGGCGTATGTGGAGGACGTGCTCGTGGAGCGTATCGGGCTGCAAGAAATTACCGTGGGCTACGACCATCAGTTCGGTCGCAAGCGGGCCGGGGACGTGGATCTTCTGCGCGAGTGCGGCGACCGGTTTGGATTCACGGTGGATGTCATTTCCTCGCAGAAGGTGGACCAGGACGTTGTGTCGTCACGGCGCATCCGGTCTGTGCTCACGGAGGAGGGGGACGTAGAGCGGGCGGCGGACCTGCTGGGGCGTCCGTACGAACTGCATGGCACGGTGGCGCGGGGGGAGGGGCGAGGCCGCGAGATCGGATTTCCGACGGCCAACATTGCCCTCGACGACCCGCGCAAACTGGTGCCAAAGCGAGGGGTGTACGCTACGCTTGTGACGACGCCCGACGGCACCACGCGCGGGGGGATGATGAACATTGGGCGCCGTCCCACCTTCGACGAGATGGAGGTGACGGCAGAGGTGCATGTGTTTGATTTTGAGGGGGATCTCTACGGGGAACGTCTCTCTGTTCAGTTCCTGCAAAGATTGCGCGACGAGCAAAAATTTGATTCCGCAGATGCGCTGGCCATGCAACTTTCGGAAGACGAACGTCATTGCAGAGCCATTGTAGAAGAGCTTGGCTAATCCTCAGGATCGTCCCTTCCGAGGGCGGGACGATTTCCGACCGGATTGGTCGAGGATCCTCCGCGACGCCCTCGGCGGTTATCGCGGTTTCTTCTTTAGCATGGTATAATCTAAAGAGGTACCCACACCGCACAATGATTACAAAAGAAGAGACGCAGGAACTCATCGACGACTACGGCAACGGCCCCGACGATACGGGGACGGCCGAGGTGCAAATCGCCATTTTCACGAAGCGCATTGAGCGCCTGACGGAGCACCTGAAGGATCACCCCAATGACAATTCGACCCGGCACGGCTTGCTGAATCTCGTGGGGAAGCGTCGTGCCCTGCTCAACTATCTCGAGGAGAATGAGATCGAGCGATACCGAGAGATTGTTGAAGATCTCGACCTCCGGAAGTAACGGATCAAGTGGTCGGCGCCCTGAACGGTTCGGGGCGCCATTTTTGTAGAACAAGGCGTCCTGCTTGAGTGGTGAGCCCGACGGCGTGTTGGGCGGAAAGGCACGGGTCGCCCTTCGCAATTTGTTGACGAAGATGATAGAGTTTTATGAAGCCGAACGCCATCACACAAGACACTGAATTTGCGCCCGACCAGAGCTTGTCGCTGGAGACCGGTCGGATTGCCAAACAGGCCGACGGATCGGTCGTCGTACGCTACGGCGATACAATGGTGCTGTCCACAGCCACCCTCAGCGACTCGGTGAACGAGTCCAACTTCTTCCCGCTTACGGTGGACTACCGGGAAAAATTTGCCGCCGGCGGAAAGGTCCCAGGGGGGTTCATCAAGCGAGAGGGTCGTCCGACAGACAAGGAAACGTTGACCGCACGCCTCGTGGACCGGGCCATCCGCCCGCTTTTTCCGGACGGGTTTTACCACGATGTCCACCTGGTGAACTTCGTGATCTCGGCGGGGACGGACTATGACGCCGACGTGCTGGCGGGGGTCGGGTCGTCCGCGGCGCTCATGCTGTCGGGCGCTCCGTTCCAGGGACCGATTGCCGAGGTGCGGGTGGGACGCATCGATGGGGAGTTTGTCATCAACCCGACGATGGAGCAGACGACCCAGAGCGACATGGATCTGATTGTCGCGGGGCGTGAAGATGCGCTCGTGATGGTGGAAGGCGAGGCCGACGAGATCAGCGAGGAGGACATGATCGACGCGCTCGATCAGGCACACCAGTCCATCCGGTCGCTGTGTGAGGGGCAGCACCAGCTAGTCGACCAGTACGGTGAGCCGGAGCCCTTTGAATGGGAGGCAGACGTGGTCCCCGATGAGCTCGTCGAACAAATGAGCGAGCACTACGGGCAGAAGGTGGCCGATTACATTCAGGGGGATTACAGTAAGGAACGGTTCCACCAGGGAATCGACGCTATCAAAGACGAGGCGGTGGAGAAGACGCTCGGGGATGCGGACGAGACCCCCGAGGGCTTTACAGCCGGGGACATCCGCGACGCCATTGGAGAGGTGGAGAAGAAGGAGATGCGCACCATGATCGTGGAGGAAGGACGCCGGATCGATGGGCGTGGGCAGGAAGATGTGCGCGACCTCTGGATGGAGGTTGGATACTTGCCCCGGGTTCATGGCTCGGCGATCTTTACGCGGGGCGAAACGCAGGTGCTCGGGTCGATTACCCTTGGAACGTCCGAAGACGTGCAGGCCGTCGACGAGGTGTTTGCCGATACCGACAAGACATTCTACCTGCACTACCGCTTCCCGCCGTTCTCCGTGGGGGAGGCCAGCTTCCTGCGCGGACCGAAGCGCCGTGAGATTGGGCACAGCATGCTCGCTGAGCGTGCGCTGCGGCCCGTCATTCCGGAGCAGGACGAGTTTCCGTACACGATCCGTATCAACGCGGACGTTATGGAATCGAACGGGTCTTCATCGATGGCCAGCGTCTGCGCGGGAAGCCTCGCCCTGATGGATGCCGGCGTTCCGATTGAGAAGCCGGTGGCCGGCATCGCCATGGGCCTGGTGCAGCACGAAGGGGACACGAAAGTGCTCACCGACATTCTCGGCCAGGAGGATCACCTGGGGGACATGGACTTCAAGATCACGGGTACGCGTGACGGCGTCACGGCCTGTCAGATGGACATGAAGATCGAGGGGCTGTCTCGCGACGTGCTCCTGAAGGCACTGAAGCAGGCTCGGACGGCGCGCAGCCATATCCTCGATGAGATGGAGAAGACCATCTCCGAGCCGCGGGAGGACCTCTCGAAGCACGCACCGCGCCTCACGAAACTCCAGATTGACCCGGACCGCATTGGCGCCGTCATCGGGCCGGGCGGGAAGGTCGTAAAGAGCATTCAGAAGGAGACCAACACGGAAATCTCCGTCGACGAGGAGGAAGGCGTGGGGCTTGTCACCATCGCTGCGACCAATCAGGAGGATGCCGAGGCGGCCATCGAGCGTGTGAAGCAGATCGTCGCCGTGCCGAAGGAGGGCGAAGACTACGTCGGTACCGTGAAGGGTATTCGTGACTTCGGGGCGTTTGTCGAGATCATGCCGGAGCGGACGGGGTTGCTTCACGTGTCTGAGATCTCCCACGAATACGTGGAAAACGTCGAGGATTACCTCCAGGTGGGAGACAAGGTGAAGGTTCACCTCCTCGAGGTGAAGGATGACGGCAAGCTCCGCCTCACCCATAAGCCGTTTGTCTCCGAAGAGGAAGACCAGGAGGCGTAGCGGCTGCGGGGACGTGGAGGACTCCCGCTCACCTGGATTCCGATACGAGTGCTGTGCGAAGGCGAGGGCCGTTCGGCTCTCGCCTTTCGCGTAGACGGGAGGCATTTGCGCGACTTTTCTCGATGGTTGTTAGAGGCGACATGCACGCTTTCGTGACCGGCGGGGCCGGCTATATCGGCAGTGCCATGGTACATACGCTCGTCCAGCACGAGTACGAGGTGACTGTTCTCGATAATCTGTCGCAGGGGCACCGGGCGGCGGTGCACCCGGACGCTACATTTATTGAGGGCGATCTTCGGGATCGGGATCTTGTGGATACGGTGCTTCGCGAGCGCGATCTCGACGCGATCATGCATTTTGCGTCGAAGTCCCTCGTCGGGGAATCGATGGAAGACCCTATGCTGTACCTGGATCAGAACGTTCGGTGCGGCGTCAACCTGATGCACAGTGCGGTGGAGCACGGGGTGGATCGGTTCATCCTGTCCTCAACGGCTAATCTCTTCGGGACCCCGGAAGAGATCCCAATCGATGAGGACGAGCGCGTGGATCCGGGGAGTCCGTATGGAGAATCTAAGCGGATTCTGGAGCGGATGCTTCACTGGCTCGATGAGTTGGATCGGCTCCGCTTTGCGACACTCCGATACTTTAATGCCGCCGGGGCGGTCTCTCCGGATCTCGGGGAAGATCACGATCCGGAAACCCATCTGATTCCCATCGTCCTGGAGGTGGCGCAAGGAATACGAGAGAAGATGGAGATTTATGGGAATGACTATGATACTCCCGACGGTACCTGTGTGCGGGATTTCGTTCACGTGAAGGACCTTGCGCAGGCCCACATTCGTGCGTTAGAGGCTCTCGACAACGGCAGCCGGGTATACAACCTGGGCAACGGGGATGGATATAGCGTCCGAGAGGTGATCGACACGGCCCGCGACGTCACCGGATGCGAAATCTCCGCCGAGGTGGGGCCGCCTCGCCCCGGCGACCCCGCCACACTCGTCGCCAGCAGTGCGAAGATTCGCGAAGAGCTGGGCTGGTCGCCCGAATACGATACCCTGGAGGCGATTCTGTCGAGCGCCTGGGCGTGGCACCAGAAGCACCCCAACGGCTACGACGAGGTGTAGGCACAGAGGCCGTAAGAGGGATTTCGTCGCTGCTCTGACCAAGTGTACGCCGGTATGTACCGTGTCGAACTTCAGCAGTTTGAGGGCCCCATGGACCTCCTGCTGTTCTTTATCAAGCGGGATGAGGTGGACGTGTATGACATCCCTATTGCCCGCATCGCCGACGAATACCTGGCGTACGTCCGGTTGCTGGAAGAGATTGACCTGGACGGGGTGGGCGATTTCATCTACATGGCTGCGCTTCTGATCAACATTAAGGCGCGGATGCTTCTGCCGTCCGAGGAGACGGACGAGGAGGGAGAGACTGTAGATCCCCGCCGCGAGCTCGTGGAGCGCCTGCTGGAGTACGTGCGGTTCAAGGAGGCGGCCGATCAGCTATCGACTCGCCGGGAGACCCGTCGCGAACACTTTACACGGGGCGACGCCGCCGCTCACCGCGAGCAGGTGGAAGAAGAGCACGATGTGGAGGTGGACGTCTCGGTGTACGACCTCGTCGAGGCCCTCGGTGAGATGCTGGAGGAGGACGAGGACGCAGAGACGGATCCGGTCCACGAAGTGGAACCGCTGGAGCACTCGATGGAAGAACAGCAGGAATACGTGCTGGACCGCATCCGTGACGAACCGCGCGTGTCGTTCCGGACGCTGTGTCGGCGCCGGACGAAGGAATTCGTCATCGCGACGTTTTTGGCGGTGTTGGAACTGGCGCGGCAGCATTACCTGCGCATTGAACTCGCCGAAGACCGCTCTGACTTCACCTTGGCGCAGCGGGAGGATGAAGTCTTTCAGCCTGAGGATCCGGCGATTGAGGAGATGCCGTCGGGCGACGGAGCGCTGCCGGATGGCTCGGACGAGACATCCGCGTAAAGGGACTCTTTTATTGTTTCTGTTATTGCAAAGACACATTTCAAATGAGCGTGGAAGACACCTCTAAAGAGGAGAAGGAGTCCCCCGCTGCTGGTGGCGATCATTCCTTGGAAGAAGCAGCGGAGGCAATCATTTTTGCCGCCGACGAGCCGGTTTCATCGGACCGGATTGTCGAGATTGTGGCAGAGGTGACCGGGCAGTCGGATCTGACGGTGGAGGAGGTGGAGAGCGCCGTGGAGCGGTTGAATGAGGCGTATCGGTCGGCTAACCGCGCCCTGGAGATCCACGAGTGGGGCGGCGGGTACCGCATGACCACTCGGTCCACGCTTTCACCATTTGTGCAGACGCTTTTTGTCGGCGAGCAGGAAACGAGCCTGTCCCGCTCGCTCATGGAGGCGCTGGCGGTGATCGCGTACCGCCAGCCCGTAACCCGGCCGGAGGTCGATTTTATCCGTGGCGTGAACTCGGATTACGCCATTCGGAAACTCCTGGAAATGGACCTGGTGGATGTAGAGGGGCGTGCCGACTCGCTGGGACGGCCATTGTTGTACGGCACCACGAACTTGTTCTTGGAGCAATTTGGGCTTGATTCGCTTGAAGACCTTCCGACGCTCCGAGAGGTCGAAGAGCTGCTGGATGACCCCTCCTTCGATGAGGAGCGGGCGAAGCTCTTGAAGCTTGATCAAGAAGAGGATCTGAACGTAGACCTTTTAGAAGAAGATGCCGAGGAGGCGGAGAGTGAGGCTCCGCCTGAGTCCGCTTCCTCGGACACGAATTAGAGGACCTTTCGCCGGGGGGGCTGTGTTGTCGAATACCCATTCGTTACATACATTCGATGCCATGTCGACCGATCAAGACACCGCCTCCCGAGAGGGTATGCGGATCAACAAGTACATCGCCCATACCGGTTACTGTTCTCGTCGAGACGCCGATGATCTCGTTGAGCAGGGGCGGGTGAAGATCGATGGGGAGCCGGTGACGAAGCACGGGACGCGCGTGCGGGAAGGACAGCGTGTGACAGCGGACGGGGAGGTGCTGGAGCTCCGCGCGCTCGAACATGTTCTCCTGAACAAGCCGAAGGACACGATTAGCACCACTGAGGACCAGAAGGGCCGGCAGACGGTCCTTGACGTGGTTGGCGTGCCGGATGATAATCCGTCGGGCCTTTTTCCCGTCGGACGCCTGGACCGGAATACGACCGGCGTGCTGATTATTACCAACGACGGCGACCTCGCGCACCGGCTGATGCATCCCCGGTACGAGGTGGCGAAGATTTACTACGTCCGCACTCAGAAACCGGTCAAGCCCCACCAGATTGATGAACTACGGCGGGGGGTTGATCTCGAAGACGGTCCGGCCACGGCTGACCAGGTGGCATACCTCGATCCCAGTACGAAGACAGACGTGGCCATCGAGATTCACGAAGGCCGGAACCGGCAGATTCGCCGCATGATGGAGCGGCTTGGCCACGACATCGTGCAGCTGGAGCGGGCCAAGTACGGAAGCATTACGACTGGCGCGCTTCAGCGGGGCGAGTGGCGGCGAATGACCTACGACGAAGTGGATGAACTGCGACAGCTTGTTGATCTCGAATAACTCCTTGTGCTCATGCAGACGCCCCAGACAGCCACAAACGGTGAACTTCAATCGGCCCTTGATCGCAAAATCAAAGCCCAGGGCCTTACGTACGACGACGTGTTGCTCGTTCCGGCGAAGTCGGAGGCGATGCCGCGACAGGTGGACACGTCCTCGTGGCTCACGCCGGATATCGAGCTCAACGTACCCATCCTGTCCGCGGCCATGGATACGGTCACCGAGGCAGACCTCGCCATTGCGATGGCACGGGAGGGGGGGGTCGGTGTGCTTCACAAGAACATGTCGATTGAAGATCAGGCGGCCGAGGTGCGTCGCGTGAAGCGATCGGAGAACGGGATGATTCTGGATCCGATCACCATCTCTCCGCACGACACGGTGTCCGATGCACGGGACAAGATGAGCCATTACTCGATTGGGGGGATTCCGGTCGTGGATGAGTCCGACAAGTTGGTGGGCATTGTCACGAACCGCGATGTGCGCTTCGAGCTGGAGGGCGATACCCCGATTCGGGAGATGATGACGCAGGAAGATCTCGTCACGGTGCCGGTTGGCACGACGCTCGACGAGGCCGTGCGGATTCTGCAGGAGCACAAGGTCGAGAAGCTGCCCGTCGTGGACGAGGAGGGGTACTTGAAAGGCCTTATCACGTTCAAGGACATTCGGAAGCGGCGCAAGCATCCGAATGCCTGTAAGGACGCACACGGACGTCTTCGGGTGGGGGCGGCCGTCGGAGTGACGCCGCAAGTCCTTGATCGTGTGTCGGCTCTCGCGGACGTTGGCGTGGACTTCGTGGTTATCGACACGGCCCACGGCCACGCCGAAGGGGTGCTGGAGACCGTTAACAAGGTGGCGTCGCGGTTCGACGGCGAGGTAAACGTTGTAGCCGGGAATGTGGGCACCGCCGACGGCACGTGCGACCTGATCGAGGCGGGGGCCGACTGCGTGAAGGTCGGCATCGGGCCTGGTTCCATCTGCACCACGCGTGTCGTGGCCGGGGTGGGTGTACCTCAGTTCACGGCCATCATGGAGTGTGCGGAGGTTGCCCAGAAGGAAGGTATTCCGATCATTGCCGACGGCGGTATCAAGCAGACGGGCGACATTCCGAAGGCCCTTGCCGCCGGGGCCAGTGCCGTCATGATCGGAGGGTTGTTCGCGAGCGTTGAGGAAAGTCCCGGGGAGACCATCATCTACGAGGGGCGCAAGTACAAGTCGTACCGCGGGATGGGTTCGGTCGGTGCCATGGGGGCGGGGAGTAAGGACCGGTATTTCCAGGATGCGGAGGACGAACTGGAGAAGCTCGTGCCGGAAGGTGTGGAGGGCCGCGTTCCGTACAGCGGCACTCTCAGTGAGGTCATTCACCAGATGTCAGGCGGCCTGCGGGCGGCGATGGGGTACACCGGCTGCGAGACCGTGCAGAAGCTGTATGACGAGGCGCAGTTCCTGCGCACGACGGCGGCCGGTATACGCGAGAGCCATCCGCACGACGTCGAGATTACGCAGGAATCGCCGAACTACTATTCCGGGCGCAACAGCACGGAATAGCCGGGTTGGAGATTCCGTCGATGCCCCCGGTCGCCAAATGACACGTTCCCCTGCTGCGGGTAGTGCGTGCTGGTGTGCAACTCTTAGGGCTTCGATGCACTGAATTTATCTCCCGGACACGATGACCCGTCCCGACACCTGCCAGGGGAGTGTATCCCTATGCCCTGATTCCCGTAATCTGAGTGCAATATGGCTCATCGACTTTCGCGCGTCCGCGGCCGTCTGGCGGCCCTTGACACCGATGCGATTCTTCTTTCTTCACTTCCCAACATTCGTTGGGCCTGTGGATTTACCGGCTCGAACGGGCTTCTGCTCGTGAGCGCCGAGGAGGCCTTCTTCGTGACGGACGGCCGGTACACGGAACAGGCCCAGCAGGAGGTGGATGGGGCCGAGGTTCACATCGCGTCCGACGGTCTTGTCTCTCATCTGCAGCAGGAAGACCTTTTGGAATCGTTTCATCGGATTGTAATTCAGGCCGACGACGTAACGGTCGCGCACCATCAGCAACTGAAGGATCGATGCTCTCGGATTGATTGGGTGCCGACCTCTGATGTTCTGACGCATGCCGTCGGCAAAAAGGAGGATATCGAGATTCGCCGCATCCGACGGGCGCAGTCGCTCACGGAGGCGGTGTTTGAGGATGTGATCGAGACGATCGAACCGGGACAGACTGAGCGAGAGGTGGCCGCTGAAATTACGTATCAGCACCTTCGGCGCGGGGCGGAAAAAATGGCATTCGATCCCATTGTGGCTTCCGGAGCGAATGGGGCCCGTCCGCATGCCCGTCCGACGGATCGCACCTTGCGCGCCGGGGACCTGGTGGTGATTGACATGGGGGCAGTTTTGGACGGATATGTCTCCGACATGACGCGGACCATCGCTGTCGGGGAGCCCGATGATGATGCGCGAGAGGGGTACCAGCTCGTCCGGACGGCGCAGGAAGCCGCATTGAATGCGGCCCGCGCTGGGTTGACGGGAAAGGAACTGGATGCTGCCGCACGGGACGTGATCGAGAACGCTGGAATGGGCAACTACTTCTCTCACGGTCTCGGCCACGGCATTGGGCTACAAGTGCACGAGTGGCCCCGTGTGTCTCACACGGTAGACGACGAGCTCCCCTCGGGGGCCTGTGTCACGATTGAGCCTGGCATCTACGTCCCCGAGAAAGGATTTGGGGTCCGGATCGAGGATATTGTTGTGCTCCAGCCGGAAGGATGCATGAATCTGACTCGGACGGACAAGTCGCTACTGACGCCGGACGCGTAACCCTCATACCAACTCCGCAGTGGGGGGCAGCAATGCTGCGCAATTCTCTGATTCCGTTCGGTCAGTGAGTGTGGGAGGGGGAGAGGGCCTCCATCTCCATGCTTGCACCCATACATTTCTTCGTATCCCTACCTCGTGCCAGCGGCGACTCGGGACAACCCCCAGACGGATGTTGGCTGTGTCGGATGTTGTCACAGATGCTAGAAGCATACAGTTCTAGAGGGATGTTTATTTCTGTTATTGCAAAGTAAATTTGTCTAAAAAGTTGCCAGCACGACAAAGCATACAGCATGGGTCTCAAGCGTCTTCATTCGAATGTAGACCGACTTCTTCCTTGGGGGACGGGGCTCATGTTGCTTACGCTCCCGGGGTGGGCCGCCTACCCGGCAGTCTGGGAAGTAATGGTCGGGATCTCCGTGGCTGCAACAATTGGACTGATCGTTCTTCGCACCCGGGATCTGTTGACCGTACGACAGGTGCTGTGGGGGGCACTCATCCTCCGACTCGCATTTCTTCCGTTGCTGCCGGGACTCACGGACGACTTGTATCGGTACATCTGGGACGGGTGGATTCAGATCCACGGAATCAATCCCTATCGATATCCGCCCAAACATGAGGCACTGGCTGCGTTTCAGTCGTCGTTCATCTATGATCACCTCAACTCTCAGCCGTATTATTCAGTCTACCCGCCGCTGTCCCAGCTCTTCTTTGCCATCGGCGGGTGGTTCCACTCTGTGGACTGGACGGTCAGCTACTACGTACTCAAAGTTTTGTTTACAGGAACTGAGTTCGGGGGGGTCGTTCTGTTGAGTCGGCTTGCGACGGCCCGGAATCTGCTGTTGTATGCCTGGAATCCGCTTGTTCTTCTGGAGACGGCTGGGCAGGGGCATACGGAGGCACTCCTCGTCTTTTTTCTCGTGGGTACGGTGTGGGCCGTGCGGGCGGAGTGCCCTCGGTATGCCTCTTTATTCCTTGTGGGGGGAGGACTGGTGAAGTTGTATCCGTTCGTTCTGTGGCCGTACCTTGTGCGACGATACGGCATGACGGCGCTCTGGCCCGGTGCAATCGTCGGGGTGGGTTTGTGTGTACCCTACGCGGCCTCGTACGTGCTCCCGAACCTGAAAGCGTCCGTCGACTTATTTGCCCAGCTCTTTGAGTTCAACGCCGGTCTCTACTATGCAACGAAATATGTCGGCTGGGCGGCGACGGGAGCCGACTGGAGCAAGGTGATCGGTCCCGCATTTCGCTACTTGTTTTTGGGGGCGCTACTGCCGCTTTACATACTGGATTGGTGGCGCGGCTGGTCGTTTCGTCGGGCCACCGTTCTCACCGTCGGCCTCTTTCTCGTTCTCAGTACCACTGTCCATCCCTGGTACCTGTTGCCCTTGCTGGCCTTGGGGGTAGTGCCGGAGCGTCCCGCTTGGGCGTGGATCTGGATTGCTGCGGTCTCGATCGGGACGTACCTTTTCTACGTCGACGGCCCGTACTGGATTTGGATCGGGTTGGGATGGGGCGGGGGCGGGCTGATTGGACTCGGTTTCTTTCTGGCGAGGTACCGATGGGCGAAACAGCTTCTGCATCAGTACAGTCCGGTCGGGAATGGCGGGGCGGAAGCAAGCGTCTACTCCGATTCGTAGTGCTCAAGGACGTCCGCGGGCGTGGTGTTTGGGGCATCCATCCAGGTGTACTCGTCATATCGGCGAAACCACGTGAGCTGGCGCTTGGCGTAGCGACGGGTGTTACGCTTAACAAGCTGGACCATCTCGTCGTAGTCAATTTCCCCACGCAGGTGTTGGATCGGCTCTCGGTATCCAATGGTGCTGAGCGGCGGCTCGTCCAGTTGCACGCCGTCGATGTCCATGACTGCGCGCACCTCGTCGAGCAGGCCGCTGTCCAGCATCCGGTCGACGCGCTGGTTGATGCGGTCGTAGAGCTTCTGCCGGTCGCGGTTGAGCACGACGGTCGTATATGAGAACGGCGGCTCCGGCTGGTTCTCGTGGTAGTAGGTGAGTGGCTTTCCGGTCCCGTGGTATACTTCGAGCGCACGAATCACGCGCTGGGTTTTCGTGGGGTCGTTCTTTTCGGCCTGCACGGGGTCGACCTCCTGTAGCTCTTCATAGAGGGCCTCTTTTCCCTCTTCGTCAAGTCGCTGCTCAAGTCGGTTGCGCACCGCGTCGTCCACGTCCGGAATGTCGGCCAGTCTAAATTGCAGGGCGTGGAGGTAGAGCGTGGCGCCGCCGACGACGAGGGGGCGATGGCCACGGTCCAGAATGGTTCGAATGCGCTTATTGGCCGCGTCGGCATAATCCCCTGCCGAGAGTGGCTCGTGGAGGGACCGTTCGCCGATGAAGTGGTGCGGCACCCGTTCTTGAGCCGAGGGTGGCGGTTTGGCCGTCCCGATGGTCAGTTCCTCATAGACTTGTCGGCTGTCAACGGACACGATTTCCGCGTCCAGCGTCTCGGCCACATCGAGGCTCATTTCGGTCTTACCGACGGCCGTAGGGCCGGTGATGGTGAGAATGGAGCCCGGGGAAGCGGACAGGGAGG
Organism: Bacteroidetes bacterium SW_9_63_38; assembly: GCA_003022435.1. Taxonomy (GTDB): domain Bacteria; phylum Bacteroidota; class Rhodothermia; order Rhodothermales; family Salinibacteraceae; genus Salinibacter. The sequence goes on from PXUA01000015.1 coordinate 118,471, forward strand.
CGGCGTTCGACATCGGATACGAGGACTTGGGCAACGACAACGCGTCCGATGAATTGGCCGGGCCCAAGAACGTTTCCCCAATAAAAAACGCCCACCGCCGGAGCTTCCCGACGGTGGGCGAGACAACGTATTCTCTTTCTCCCAGAGAAAAGGCGGCTACGCACCAACCGGCTCCGCGTACTCGTCAACATCGAAGCCCTCTTCGACAGACTTCGCACGCGCGATGTTGTAGATGAGCACGCCGTATCCGGCCTTCGCGCAGATATCGGCGATCGTGTATCCTACTTGAATGGTGGCCACCGCTCCCGGAGCCTCACCCGGGTATCCGCCGATAAACATCGGCACCATGTAAACGATCGGATAAAAGCCCCAGGTGAAGAGCAGGAGGAGTCGGGCGTTGCCGATGAGCTTCGCGACCTCGTCCGACTGCTTCTGAATCACGTCCCCAAGCTCAGTAAAGAGGACATACAGCAGGTAGACGAAGGGTAGCGTACTCAGAAAACCCCAGAGTCCGCGGACGCCGAAGAGGCTCGTGTCGCCACTCACCTCGCCCGGGTACCCGAGCGCGATCATGAGCGCGGCGGCGAAACCGAGCTTCGCAGCCATCGGGCCGCTCCTGCCCTCGGGTAAATCCATCACGAGAACCAGTTCAACGACCAGCAGTGGCACTGTAAGCAGCCAGTCCACGTATCGGTACGCATCGTTGAAGGGCTCCCCGGAGTATTCGTAGGCGCCCATCGCTTCATTGAGCGTATAGGCTGCTTCCCAGCTGTTGAAGATCCGGAAGTAGTGATATCCGGCGATGAACACGACGAGCGCCGACACCATCATCGAGATCCGGTACTTCGGCGCTAGGTTCTTCTGGGACATCACGAAGAAGACGAATGCCGCCGCCATCGTCGCGACGGTGAACGAAAACATGTTGTAGACCAGCGAGTACTGAGCCGCTGATAGTGTCGGAAGTTCCTGTAGCATGGTAGGCCTCCGTTTGATTGGGTGATTATGCGTTGTGCGCTATTCAAACCGTTTCCCCGAAACGCACGATGCGATCGGAATTTAACGATTCAGAAGTAGTTGTACGGGTTCTCTGAAAAAGCGCTTCCGTATAGGGAACACGCTTACTTGTGAGTGGTGCTTCGTGTTCTCCAATTGTCTGGTGCGCAAGGTTCTGGTGAGCATGCGCTTTCCAGATGTTGTTCGGCGCACCAATTCGCCTTAATTATAATACCTGAGAAGTACGAAGCCAATAGTTTACAAGCCTTTGTCGTTTTATTCTTGTGACCGGAGAGTTATAAGATTGTTGCCAACGACTAGGGTTTAACTCTAAAGTCAGAGCTTTGCGTGTGCCACGGCTTCCGTTCATTATGCAGGATTGCACGGCCGGCGGCTGTGCCATCACACGTTGAGACGGTTCATTCGAGGGCATCATGGTTGCCGTGCAGAAGAAGCAGGATGCCCTTTACGACGAGAAGATTGGTCACAAGGAAAAAAGTGGCTTCTTCGACCGGCAGCGCAAAGATGGAGAGTCCGAGTGTCATCTCACTCGAAATGATCCAGATTTCCGACGAGATTGCGATTCCGTCCGCCACCCACAGATAGAGGGTGGGTCCCCCCACGGTGTAAAGGAGAGCTCGTCGGTATCGCCAGAGGGTCTCTCCATCATACAACCACATCCCGGCGATCACGGGTGCGGCCCAGCTCAGGACGAGTCCCATGTACACTCCGCTTGGAGCGCCTCGCAGTAAGAGTCCCCCACCGAGACCCGTCAGTCCGGTGAAGAGTCCAAACCCAGCCCAGGCATTGCCGGCTCCGGTGGTTCCGTGGTTCAATCCCACCCGCCCGAGGTATTGAAAGAAAAACAAGCCGGTGAATACCGGTTGGAGGAGAAAGAACAGGTACTCTTCGACCGGGACGTGACCGATGGTAGCCAGAACCCGGTCCGGGCCGTACCACCACACTTGGCGGGCCACGAGATAGTTGTCCCAGGGCGTCGTGTAGCTGAAGGCGATCAGCGCCACGAGTGGAATAGACAATGTTGCCCGATAGCCTCCCATATCGTACAGTGGACGCGGAAGCGTCAGGTACATGACGCCGATGGGGGGGAGGATCAGCAAAAGGTGGAAGGTGAGGTACGACATCAACGCGTCGAGGGGGTCCAGGCAAAGGTTAAGACAAGTCGCTCAGGATGGTACGGGCTGCATTCCGGCCAGCGGCCCCCATAATTCCGCCGCCGGGGTGGGTGCTTGCTCCCGTGAGGTACAGTCCGTCCACCGGGCCCCGGTAGGAGGCGAGCCCCAGGGTGGGACGCCCGGCAAACATCTGATCGATGCTCATTTCGAGGTGCATCACGTTGCCGCGAAACAGTCCCAGCCGGTCCTCCAGCCACGCCGGATGTTGAAACAGCTGTCCCACAATATGGTCGCGGATGCCGGGTGCGTATGTTTCGAACTGGTCAATCATCCGATCGGCCACATCGTCGGCGATCTTGTTCCAGGACTGGTTGTCCGCGAGCTCATACGGGTAATACTGGCCCCAAAGCCATAACACCTCGCTCCCGGAGGGCGCGAGCGTATCGTCAGCGGCACTAAATGTCATTGCCACGAGCGGGGGGTCCTTCGACGGCTCGTTGCCCAGGTACTCGCCGTATGCCTGCCGAAGCTGAGAGAGATCTCGGCAGAGGAGTTGTAGTCCTGTCCGCGCCTCCTCGCCGTCTTCCGCGTGCGTGTACTCGACGGGTGCATCCAGGGCGAGACGTAGCATCGCGCCGAAGCCATTCCCGATGCGCAGACCGTCGGCCTGATCGGGACGGTACTGTTCCGGCAAGAGTTTATCGAAGGTTTCCCGCGCGTGGGTCGCGGAGCATACGGCGCGGCTGGTGTAGATCTGGTCGTGGACGCGCACCCCAGAGGCCGATCCCTGTTCAACCAATATCTCGTCGACGGCGGCATCGGTTTCGACTGTGCCGCCGTGGGCTTCGATGTGCGCCCGAAGGGCTTGCGTGAGCATACCCGACCCGCCTTCCGGGCGGGCTACACCGCCGTCGTGGTAGAGGGGGTGCCAGAGGGCAAACGGTCCGGTTAGCGGTTCGGTCGGCGGGGGGCCGGACTGAGCAGCCATCCACGCAATCAGCGTCTGTACCTTGGGAGCGTCGAAGTACGATTGGAGTACCTGTTCGTACGGCCGCAGGATGTGTCGGAGCTCTTCGTGCCAGGGCAGGGGAGAAGTCTCCCCAACGATGAACTGCTTTCCGATTTGCCAGGGACTCGGGGAGGACAGAAACAGATTCCGCATGGTGCGGGCAAACCCCTGCCAGTCCGATACAAAGTTGTGGTAGTTTTTCCCTGCACCGGGGATTTGAGCCTCCAGGTGGTCGATGGTTTTCTGGAGATCGCGGTAGATGTAAAGCGTCTGGCCATCCGGGAAAGGGGCGATGAACATCGGATCCAAGTCGATGTAGCGGAGGCCGAATGCGTCCAGCTCCAGTTCCTCAACGATTGGGGTTTGACGAATCAGAATGTGAGCACTTCCGCCGAGGTCGATTTGGTACCCCGGCACACGTTCCTGTGTGGACACGGCGCCCCCGACAATCTCCCGGCGCTCGAACACCGCTACGCGGTACCCAGCCTGCGCCAAATACGCTGCCGTGATGAGACCGTTGTGTCCGGCGCCGATGATGACGATGTCGTAGTCCATAGGAGTAGGAGTATGCGCCTCAAGTTGGTGAGTGGAGCGTCTGATCCATGTACACTCAACGTACAAACAGAGCAGGGAAAAGGAAGTACGCTTTTTTTACGGCGCGGGATCGAAATATTGCGAAACCGTTGAGGCAGTCGGGCGTGCACATCAAGCAACGGTGAAGGGCTTCCGTCTCACGGTCGTCGGAGCACTTCACCATTTCTCCTACCGACTTGAGACACGACGGCGGGTTCGTACTATGAACTGGATCTATCAGGTACTGAGTTTCTTCGTCGCATTCGGCCCTGTCATCCTGGGCACGCTGCTATGGCACTTCATCTGGAGCGACGACTCTGATTCGTCCGGAGGGCCACCTGGAGGGCCGAGCTGGAAGCCGGCCCCGCCGTCGCCGTCCATGTCGGGCGATCGTCAACCGCGCCGCAACAGTCCGGTGCGCTCGCCCGACGTTCCGACCCCAAAGGGGACGTAGCTGAAGGCGTGTCCCGTTGCGGGGAGGGGAGCCGGTAGACGGTATTTTTCTCGCCTCGCCGCCAGGACTCCACGGGCACCCGGGCTATTCCCCGTAAACTGCGGCAGCCCTGTTTCTCAACGGGGCGTGTTCAGGTTCGGTCCGGGCGGTTCGTTCTCACGAGTACTCTAACCAATCGCGTAACTTCGTATGACGTAACTATCTTGTTTGACCGACGGGGTCGCCTCTCCTGCGACGAGGTCGTCTCCGTGTTTTCACCACTCCCCGAATGCTCACGAACCCACGAGACCCTTTATGGACCTATTCAACCGTACCGAGCTTCGCCAACTCGCGGAGTCGCAAGATGAGGTGTGCATCTCGCTCTACATCCCCACGTACCGCAATGAGTCGGATTGGTCGCAGAACACGACGCGTCTCAAGAATCTGCTCCGGGATGCCCGGAATCAGCTTCGTGAACAGGATTTCCGAGAAGAGTTGATCGACGAGATTCTGGCCGACGCTCGGTCCCTCCTTGATCGACCGGGATTTTGGCGCAATAACATTGGGGAGGGACTTGCGCTGTTTATTACCCCGGACACTTTGGAGACTTTTCGGCTTCCGCTGACCTTCGATGAGATTGTCGTTCTTGACGATCGGTTTCACTTGAAACCCCTGTTTCCCCTCATTGCCGCCAACAACCGCTTTTATCTGCTGGCGCTGAGCCAAAACGACGTGCGCCTCTACCAGGGAACACACCAGTCGGTGAACGAGATCGAGAGTGCCGAAATCCCGGCCGATATCGTGGAGGCGATCCGTCAGTATGAAGACCCGGAGCGGCAGCTCCAGTCCCATGTGCAAAACCGGGCCGCTGAGGGCAACGGGCAACGCATGGATGCTGCTTTCCACGGCCACGGCGGCGATGGCGACGACATGAGCGGGGAGCCGCAGGATGAACTCAAGCGCTTCTTCCGCGAGGTCAACGAGAGTGTTGACGACTACATCAGCGGGGAGGAAGTGCCACTCCTGCTGGCCGGGGTGGCCGAATACCTGCCGCTATACCGCGAGGTGAACAGCTACCCGAACCTAATCGAAAACGACATCGTTGCGGGAAACCCGGAGTCTGTCACCGTCAATGATCTCCATGAGGAGGCGTGGAGCATCGTGAAGCCGGTGTTTCAGGAGTCGGAACAGGACGAGCTCGATCGGTTCGAGCAGTTGTACTATCAGGACGGAGACATGGCATCCGACAATTTCCACGAGATTGTGCCGGGTTGTGCCTACAGCCGTGTCGATACGCTGTTCGTGCCGATTGGGGAGCACCGCTGGGGACGCTTTGACCCTAAAACGAATACGGTTGAGGTGCACGAATCGCAGGAGCCCGGAGACGGAGACTTGCTGAATTACGCCGCGGTCTCTGCGTACCTTAATGGAGCCAAGGTTCATGCACTTCGACCAGAGAAGATGCCGGGAGGGCGCAGTATCGCCGCAACGTTCCGGTATAGTGCGGACGTGGCCGCCGAAGAGAGTAGTTGATCGTCGCTTTTGGACCACACGTTCGTTGTGGGCGGTGTGCAGTTCAGGGCACCGCCCGCACGAGCGGCGTGGATATGACTCCGGCACTTTCGAGTGGCAAAAGTGACTACAGGAAGTTTTACTATTGATAACACATTATACCAATAGTATTTAAAGTACTGGAAGCACATGTTATCAATAACAACCGTCACTTATGAGTCGCCTGTCAACGTTCATTGCGCAGCTTTCGTCGGACTCAACCCAGCGCGCCTACCGAACTGATCTCCAGAAGTTTACTGAGTTTCTTGGTCAGGCGCCCGCGGACTGCCGCTTCGAAGCTGTTGCTCCGGGGGAGATCCAGAATTTCCTGCATTCGATGAAGCAGAATGAATTGTCGATGGCAACGCGTCGCCGCCGGCTATCCGCCATTCGGCGGTTTTACGACTGGCTGACGGAATCCGGCTTTGTGCATACGAATCCGGCCCGTGCGCCGGAGGTGTCTCTCGTGTCGGAAGAGACCGAGGGGTCAACCCCTCGATTCTTGTCGAAAGAGGACGTAGAAGCCATTGTGGAAATGGCTGGCAAGTCCTCGGCATCTGGACGCCGTGATCAGGCGTTGATTCTTGTGATCGTATACGGATCTCTGCGTCGGAGTGAGGTTGCTGCGCTGAATGTAGAGGACATCCGACCTCTGGGCCGCCACTGGGTCATTGATCTGCCGAGTACGAGTTCGGGGCATGGTGGATATGTTAAGATCCCGGTGTTCGTGGCCGAGGCGGTCGAAAAGGTGAGTAATCGGTACGAAACTGATGAAGGACCGCTCTGGCGCTCGTTCAGCAATCGGAATCGGGGACAGCGACTGACGCCGGATGCCATTTACAAGCGGATCCGTTCCATCGGGGACGCCGCGGGCCTTGAGAGCATAGACATTGAACTGCTGCGACGGTCGGGGCTACGGCTTGCATTTCAGGCAGGTGCCCAGCCGTCGCAGATTCAATCGCAGGCTCGCCTGCACGCAATGAGTTCCGTGGCCCGTTATCTTGAGGAGCCCGGCGAGGCGCGCTTACAAACGACGGCCGGTGACTTCGTAAAACTGGACGTTGAGGTCTGAATTTCGGGCACGGAGGCCAAATCCCCATGTTCAAAAAACGAAAACTAAATGGCGTTAGTTTTCGTTTTTCCATATCCAGTTGTATACTGCGAATGGTTCATCTCGTATTCTAGTCATTGCTCCGAATTGGTCATGGCGTCTCACTCGACCCCGTCCGACCCAAAGCCGCCTGCGCAGCGGGAGTCTTCAGCGCCCGCTTCGGAGGATCCCCCCGAACAGCTTCAGCATCTACCGCGCAACGCGCCTTCCGACGGGTCCAGCTCGATTCCCTCCGATCAGGTTCTGTTGGAGCGCTGGTTGGCCGAGAAGAGCACGCGGACACAGGAAGAGTATGCTCGGGATGTCAAGCAGTTCATCGATTTCGTAGACCTGCCGCTTCGTCGAGTCACCCTCGGGCACCTGCAGTCGTACCGTGAACACCTGGCCGATGAGGACTACGCGAAGTCGACGCAGAAACGGAAGCTCTCTGCCGTGAAGAGTCTGTTCACGTTTGGCACAAAGCTCCAATACTTCGAGCACAATGTCGGGGCGGCCCTCTCAACCCCCTCGGTTCGAAATGATCGTGCGGAGCGAATTCTTTCGGAGGCCGACCTCTGGGCCATTTTGCGGGACGAGACGAATCTCCGCAATCATGTGCTCCTGCGTCTCTTCTATGCCTCGGGAGGGCGGCTCTCTGATATCCAGCGACTGCGCTGGCGCGATCTGAAGGATCGACCGGACCTGGAGGGGCCCGACGGCAATCCCGGCGGTCAGGTTACATTTTTCGGGAAGGGTGATAAAACACGGGCGGTCACCCTTTACAGCAAAGTTTGGGGGCTCGTCGTTCGCCTCAACGAGGCCGAAAAAGCCGATGGATACGGAGAATCAGACGATCCGGTCTTTCGCTCTCAAAAAGGTGGCCCCCTTTCCCGCACGCAAATGTGGCGCATCGTCAAGCAGGCCGCGTCGCGAGCGGGTGTGAAACTAACAGAGAAAACGCGATCGGACGGGGTTCCGAAGCGGGACGAAAACGGCGATCCCATCACGACTTCGGAAGTGTCCCCGCACTGGTTTCGCCACGCGCACGCGTCGCACGCGCTCCAGAAAGGTGCCGATCTCGAACTCGTTCGGGAGACGCTCGGGCACGACAGCATTGAGACAACAAAAACCTACCTCCATACCCAACCCGGAAAATCATCCTCCTACTACGTTGACGATGCTCCAAATTTTGATGGGTAGATCCCTGTAAAAACCATTTTTTACGCGGAGGCGTTGGGCTGACAGACGAGATAAAGGCACCCGGTCGTCGAGCGACGGCTCCAAGGGGCGTGCCGAAGTTTGGTTGCAGGATATCGTCGGTTCTGCGGAAAACGCGAGGAGTACATGAATAGCGTGAGTAGCACGCGCCCGATGGTGCCGCAATACGAGGACTCCGATAACCCCTCGAAGAGTCAAAACGTTTGGGGAAACCGCGCATTCAATACCTGTACACAATCTTGTTTTTTCGAGTTGTATCCGCACCCATGAGCTTCACCCCAATTCTGGTCGGGGCCCAATATCCGGGAATCAGTCGCGGCCTGCAGGCCGATCAGTTGACCACACAGGCATTAAGGGGCACCCCTCTCCTTGTGTGCGCAGCGCACGTCGTGGCTGGCCGGGGCGTGGTCACGGACGTTCTGAATGTGCCCACGGACACCGTATCGGCCCAGTTCGAGCACCTCATGAATACAGAGTCGCCGACAGCTGCGAAGGTCGGTATTATTGGAGACGCGCCGACGGTTGAGGTCACGTTCGATCACCTGTCCGCACTGGAAGGTCCGACGATTTTGGATTTGACTCTGAGCGGTCCGAGCGGCGAAGACGTACTCGGGCAGCGAGGCCTCGATGCACTACTTGATCACCTCGACGTGCCGGACCTCGTCACGTTGCGGAAGCAGGACGCGTCGCTCGTGGCTGGCATGGAGATCCCAAGCCTGGATGATGCGCAGGTGGCCGTACAGCGGATTGCGCAGCGCGGCGCCGACCGCGTTCTTCTCCGCTGCGGCCGGCTGTCGACGCATCACTTCGACACCGAATCGGGACCGCCGGACTTTTGTGTTGATTTATACTACGACGGAGACGATATTGCCTTGTTCGAAGCCCCCTTCCTTTCTGGGCTGGACGATTTGAGCGGGGCCTCCAGTGGCCTCCTCCTCCCTCTCCTGAAGATGCTGCAGGACGGAGAGCCGTTAACCGATGCGCTGCAGAAGGCAAAGGGAATTGTCACCGAAGCCCTCCGGGCGGCTCAGGATCGTGACGGGGACTCTCCATCGCACGCATTCTTTGAACACCTGCGACCGCCCTCCGCGATCCCGGCCCCCGAAACGGAGGAAGCGTGATTCCGGCCTCCCGTGCCCCATCACGCCCTGTTCTCCATCACCCCCCCAGACGTTAGCTCAAGTTCATGCCTCAAAACGAGAAGGATCAGGACAAAACGACCATTTATGACGTCGCCGAACACGCCGGCGTCGCCATTTCAACGGTCTCTCGGGTCCTGAACAACTCCCAAGATGTCTCGGACGCCACCCGGGACAAGGTGATGAAAGCCATCCGCAAGCTTCAGTTTCGGCCCAACCGAACGGCGAAGTCGCTGGCCCAGCGGGCGACAAGGACGATTGCCGTGGCCGTTCCAACGTTCACGACGCCCTTCCACAACGAACTCCTGAAGGGCGTGCGGGATCGGCTAGACGATGCCGATCTGGACCTCCTGCTCTGTGATTTGGACTGGGAAGCCCCCAAGGCCACTCTCCTGAACTTTCTGGAGCGCGGGGCGATGGATGGGCTCATCGTCGCCGGACTACCGATCAACGAAGAGACCGCCGAGGATCTCTTGACCCTCGGCGCGCCCGTCATCCTGATTGGGAATGAATGGCCGTCGATTGATTCTTTCTACTGGGATGAGGAGCCGGGGGCCCGGATGGCCGTCGATCATCTGATCGAAAACGGCCATCGCCGGATTGGCATGATCACGACCCCCCATGACAACCGTCTCCGGAATGCGCGTGTAGATGGGTACAGACAAGCCTTGGAGGCGGCCGACATCAATTTTGACGACCATCTCGTTGTCCAAGGTCAGACCCGGAAGCACGACGGGTTCAGTGAAGAGTCCGGGTACGAAGCCATGACCGAACTTCTCGACCTTGAGGACTCGGTAACGGGAGTATTTGCCAGCAGCGACGTGCAGGCCATCGGTGCCTGGCAGGCCATCCGCGAGGCCGACTGCGAGGTGCCGGACGATTACAGCCTCGTCGGGTACGACGACATCAAGGTGAGCCGGTTCATCGGCCTCACGAGCGTCGCCCAGAACATGCACTACGTCGGAGAAGAAGCGACGGACCTGATGCTGAATCGACTAAACAATGCGGGCCCCGACGACGCGGTATCGGAGCTGATGAAGCCCGAGTTGAAGGCTCGTAAATCAAGCCGGCCAAAGAGGTAGTCGACCGCGTTCGGGTCTCGAGGTCTTCACGGTTGCCCCCCAGTCCACGCTCTTTCTCGCCCTGTTTTCTCAGCTTGATGGACCAACAGCAGATTGCCGCCCACCTCGACCACCCCCTTGACGAAACGCACTTTGACGATCTCGGAGAGCGATATCAGGGCAAGGTCCGGGACACGTACCGACAGGGAGACCATCTCATCTTGATCACAACGGATCGAATTTCCGCCTTCGATCACGTCCTCGCCCAGACCATCCCCTTCAAGGGACAGGTGCTCAACCAGACGGCCGCCTACTTCTTTGAGGCCACCAAAGATCTAGTGCCCAACCACGTGATTGATGTGCCCGACCCGAACGTGACGGTGGCCGAGTCGTGTACCCCCGTTCCTATCGAGTTCGTGGTGCGGGGCTACCTGGAGGGGCACGCTTGGCGCGAGTACGATGTCGGCGCGCGGGCCCTGTGTGGAGCGTCGCTGCCGGACGGGCTCCAGCAGGGCGAGGCCTTGCCCGAGCCAATCGTGACGCCGACCACAAAAGCCGAAACCGGCCACGATCAGGATGTCACTCCGAACGAGGCCATTGCCGGTACCGACGTGACCGCCGCCGAGTTCGAACAGCTTCGAGAGTGGTCGCTCGCTCTCTTCAATCGCGGCAGCGACATGGCCGAAGAGCAGGGCCTCCTCCTCGTCGACACGAAGTACGAGTTCGGCCGCACGCCGGACGGAGACTTCGTCCTTATCGACGAGGTGCACACCCCAGATTCCTCCCGCTACTACTACCAGGACGGATACGACGAACGACTGGCTGCGGGCAAGTCCCAGGAGCAACTCTCCAAGGAATTCGTTCGGGAGTGGCTCATGGATCACGACTTCCAGGGACGTGAGGACGAGGTCATGCCCAACCTCCCCGACGACTTCCGAGTCACAGTCACCGAACGCTACATTGAGCTCTACGAGCGGGTTACGGGGCTCGACTTTGAGCCGGCCCTCGGCGACGACCCGGACGCCCGCATCCATTCGGCCCTTGCCCCCTACCGTCAGGGAGCGGAATCGTAGTCCCGGGTCAGTGGACGTACGTCTCTGGACGCCGGTCGGCCAGGGTGTCGTTGTACCGGTTTAGGGCTCGATCCCGGGCATCGTGCGGGTCGATCTCCACGGTCTCCAGAGTCGTTTCGTCGCGGCCTGCCCGCGATAGAATGGTACCGTCCGGACCGCAGATCTCACTGAGACCGATGAATGTGAGCGATTCGTCGCCCTTCTCTTCGGTGCCGCACCGATTGGCCGTCACGGTGTAAACATGATTTTCCCGAGCTCGAACCGGCATCGAATCTGGGCAGTGGGGTAGTACCAAGTTCGACGGATGGGCAATCACGTCTGCCCCGTTCAGAGCAAGACTCCGGGCCGCTTCCGGGAAGTACCAGTCGAAGCAGACCATCATCCCAAGCCGGTAGGAGCGTCCGCTTCGAGTTTCCACATCGAACACGGGGAATCCCAGATCGCCAGGCGTGAAGATCGTTGTTTCCTCGTAGAAAAGGTGGACTTTGCGGTAGGTCTCCACCTCTCCATTGGGCCGGACGAGGACGGCACTATTGAATGCCTCGTCCCCCGCCTGCTCGGCCAATCCCGCCACAATTACCGTCCCCGTGTCTGCCGCCCATGCTTGAAGCCGTCCCGTCGTTGTGCCGCCAGGAATCGGCTCCGCCACTGATTGCAGATCGTCCGGCGATTGGAAGAAATATCCGGACTGAAAGAGCTCAGGGAGAACGAGAAGATCGGCGTCAATATCCCCAATCATAGATTCGACGCAACGGAGATTCTCCAACCTTTCTAGGTACTTCGGGGTAAACTGAAGGCTCGCAATTTTCATCTCCAATAACAGCAATAGTAGAAAGCAATTCTAACCGGGACACGCAAAGTAAAACAGGATGCGTCTTGCTCTGCGCGCACGAACCAGCCGAATACTCGATTAGAGGTCCTGCACAATCCCTTTTATGGCATCGAGATCGGGCTGCTTCCCGGCATTCTCCAGCACCTCCCGGTACCGGACAGTTCCCTCCTGGTTGATGATGAAGGCAGACCGCTTCGAAATACGATCCAGATTCATCGCGGTAAAATTCTGGTCGTACTTGGTTCCGTAGCGTGCACTTACGTCGGCGTCGTGGTCGCTCAACAGCGAAAACTCGATGTCATTGACCGACCGGAACTCATCGAGCACGGCGGGCGCGTCCGTCGAAATACCCACCACCTCTGCCCCATCAAAGTCCGACAACGAATTGTTCACGGTGTTGAGCTCCGTCGTACACACGCTCGTGAAGGCCCCCGGGAAAAACAACAGCACCACCGGCGTGCCTCGCTGCTCCGACAACCGCCAGGGCTCGGCGTCATGGCGGTAGAGTTCAAAGTCGGGCGCCTCGTCGCCCACGTCGGGTCCAGTGGTTGAATCGGTCATAAGACAAGAGAAGTCGTGAGAGAAACGATAAACGAATATGCTACTGAAAACGAATAGCCTCAACAGGCTCGATGCGCGCCGCCACGCGGGCTGGGATGTAGGACGCTAGGCCGCAGAGCACCAGTGTGACGACGGCCACCAGAAGGTAGTCAAGCGGATGTAGTGCAATCGGCGCGGTGGTCATGTAGTAGGCTTCTTCCGGGAGCGGAATGAGCCCGAACTGTTTCTGAAGCGTGGCCAGAATCAATGCGAGGCTCGCCCCGATCGCCGTCCCGACCCCGCCAATCAGCAGACCGACGGCCAGAAACAGGCGCTTCAGGGTCGACTGCGAAGCCCCAAGACTATGAAGAACGCCGATCTCTCGGGTTTTCTCCAGAATCATCATAAGGAGAATGCCGACAATGTTGAAGGCGGCGACAATCACGATGACGCCGATAACCAGCGGGATGATGCCTTGTTGCAAGTTCACCCAGGCGAACAGCGAAGAGTACGGCTGGATCTGACGAATTGTACGGGCCGCTGCCGGAAACCCGATCGATTGATTCAAGCGTGTCGAGACATCATCGACGGCCTGGAAGTTGTTGACCGTCACGTCAAAGCGGCTGACCGACGTGGACGGCAAGCCCGTGAGCGTACGCGCCGGACCAGCAGCCGTAAACACCACCTGTCCGTCGATGCTGGTCAATGAAGTTCGATACAGCCCCGCGACCCTGAATTGGCGCACCCGCGGGTGGTCCAGTTGAAGCCCGCTCCCCGTTGCGTTCCGCAGTCCGAAGAGCGTGACCCCCTGTCCGACATCAACGTTCATGCGCTCGGCCAGGTTCGCTCCCAGAACAATGCCCTTGCGCTCTCCCCGAGCAGGTTCGAGGTCAAATTTCCCCTTGTACACGTGCCGCTTGATGTGAGCAGGGGCTTTCTCGACACCGACGAGACGCACTCCGTCAATGGACTGTTCGGAGCGCCGCAACAGGACAATGCCTTCGATGATCGGCGCCGCACGCACAACGCCCGGGGTTTCAACAATGTTTGATCGGAGTGTAGAAGCATTGTCGAGAGGCTCAGCGCGAAGGGTACTTTGAACCTGAATGTGGGACCCGAATCCGATAATCTTCTGCGTGATTTCCTGGCTGAAGCCACGCACGACGGCCAGTGCGAGCAACAGCGCCGCTACCCCGAGAGCTACGCCGCCAATTGCCACGTATGTGATGAACCGGATGAAGCTTCGTCCCTCAGCCCGTCCCTCCGTCCCGCTCAGATACCGAAGGGCCATGAGATACTCAAAGCGACGCGACACGATAGAACTGACCTCTCTTAGAAACAATGCGGTACCCGTACGGGACGCTGGTCCCTGAGTTGCGCCGACAGGGTGATGGGTTTCCCGACAACTGGCGAACAAAAACAGCAAAGAAAATGTTAAATTTACTGAAGCTGTATCTCTCGGCACATGATCGTTCTTGCTTATGAACAACGCTACGGTCCGCCCCCCAAAGCCCGACAATGAGCCCACTTATGGGTACGCCCCAGACACAAGCGAACGGGATGCCGTCAAGAACCGTCTGCGGGAGATGCGGGCAGAAACCATTGAGATTCCCGCCATCATCGGGGGCAAAGCACTCTACACCGGCCGCACGAGTCCGGTGTCGGTCCCCCATGATCACGCCCACACGCTCGGGCATATGCATCAGTCGGCCGAGGCGGAGGTAAAACGAGCCATCGCGGCCGCCCACAAGGCAAAACGCGAGTGGGCTCAGATGGACTTTGCCAACCGAGCAGCGATTTTCCTGCGCGCCGCCGAGCTGATTGCGGGGCCGTACCGGGCAACCCTGAACGCCGCCACGATGCTCGGGCAAGGCAAAAGCGTGCATCAAGCGGAAATTGATGCCGCGTGCGAACTCATCGACTTCCTGCGCTTCAACGTCTACTACGCCCGATGCCTCCACCAGCAGCAGCCGGACAATAGCGACGGTGTCTGGAATCAGCTGCAGTATCGCCCCCTCGAAGGATTCGTCCTGGCCGTCACGCCGTTCAACTTCACGGCGATTCAGGGCAATTTGCCGACGGCTCCCGCCCTCATGGGAAATACCGTGCTCTGGAAACCGGCGAGTCAATCCATCTACTCGGCCTACTATACCTATAAGGTGTTGGAGGAGGCCGGCCTTCCCCCGGGCGTGATCAACATGCTTCCAGCCGATGACGGCGCGGAGGTCGGCACTCCGGCGCTGGCGTCTCCCCACTTTTCGGGGCTGCACTTTACGGGCTCGCAGGCCACGTTCGATCACCTGTGGTCCACGATCGGAGACAACCTCGACACGTACCGGAGTTACCCGACCATTGTGGGGGAGACTGGAGGCAAGGACTTTATCATTGCTCACTCATCGGCACAGGTCGCCCCACTCTCAACGGCAATCCTTCGGGGAGGCTTCGAGTATCAGGGCCAAAAGTGCTCGGCCTCTTCCCGCCTCTACCTCCCCGAATCGCTGTGGCCTGACGTCCGCGATCAGCTCACCACGTGGCTGGACGAAATCACCCTCGGCCCGCCGGAGGACTTTTCGAACTTCGTCAACGCTGTCATCGACCGGAGCGCATTCGACTCGATCGTCGGCTACATTGAGCGCGCCCGCGAGGACAGCGAGACCGAACTGGTCTACGGCGGCTCGCACGACGACAGCACCGGCTACTTTGTCGAACCGACGTTGATCCGCACATACAACGCGCAGCACGAAACGATGCGGGAAGAGATTTTTGGACCCGTTACCACCGTCTATGTCTACCCGAACGAAGAGTACGAGTCTGCTCTTGGACTCGTCAATGACACGTCGCCCTACGGCCTGACGGGAGCGGTTTTCGGAACAGCCCGGAACGCTCTCCGCCGTGCACGCGAGGTTCTGGAGCACGCCGCCGGCAACTTCTACATCAACGACAAACCCACCGGGGCCGTCGTAGGTCAACAGCCCTTCGGGGGAGCCCGACGCTCCGGCACGAACGACAAAGCCGGGTCTCGCCACAACCTGATGCAATGGGTGTCGCCTCGTGCCGTCAAAGAGAACCTCAATCCGCCGTCCCACTACGGCTACGATTGGAATCAATCCGACTCCAAAGAAACGCCTGCAACCTCGATGGAGACAGAATAATTGGTTGCGCTGGAGAGCCTTGAGCAGGAGAGGCGGACCGCAGCCTCGGAGGGGATCTCCAGCGACGTGGATTTCATGCCCGGAGTGGTCTCGTTTCTGGATACGAACCTCTCCCTCCATTTTCTTTTTCACCATTCCTCTTCAACTGCGTCCGATGCCCGATCGCTCTACATGACGGCACGTTTCGAAAGCATTCACCATCCCGGAGACGCCCCAGCCCCCTTGATCTACGCCCGACGCCTGGCGGGCCCGATCGGGGCTTGTGCCGTGCCTGTCATGATCGGAGCCACGGTCGCAGCCCTGCAGGGACAACCGGTGTGGATGTATACCGTCTGGGGCCTCCCCGGAGCCCTGGGCGTCGCGTCGGCGTGGACGCGATTCGCACTGTCGGCGACGCCCGCAGAACTGCACCTGCGGGCCGGGCAGTGTGCGGTCCGCAGTGTGCTGGACGTGCTCCGAAACCGAGCGCCGGACTGGCACGTGCTTTACGGCGTCGAGGAATCGGCGATGGAGCTGAAGCTCCTCCTGGGCTGGAGCACGCGCATCTGCCGTCGTCAGGACTGGCCCCGCTTCGAGCAACTCCGAAACGGCGTCCAACAGGCGGCACGCCCACATGCAAACACAACGCCCGCGTCGTCTCCGTAGGCCGATGAAGAGCACTCGGATTTCATTCGTCCAGAACAACGGCCTTCCTTATCGTTGCCCTATCCATTGAAGTTGTTGATTCTGCAATAACAGAAACAGATGCGCTGAAGCGCGTCTACGCCCGAAATGTCTCGCCTTACCCTCGATCCGGACTCGAAGCAATCAGTAAGCGCCCAGCTGATCAATCAGCTTCGGTATCTCATTGCAACGGGCCATTACAACGTCAGCGATCCCCTCCCCTCCACCCGAGAGCTTGGCGATCAACTCGACATCTCTTTTCATACGGTCCGGAAGGCCTACCAGACGCTGGAAGACGAGGGCCTGCTCGGTTCGAAAGTGGGAAGTGGATACACGGTCAAAGAGCGTACACCGCTCACCAAGAGCGACCGCATCGAGCGCGGGGCCGAGGTCGTTCAGGAAACCCTTCAGACCCTCATCGGCCTCGGCCTCAGCGAGGCCGAAATTGAGTCCCTCTTCCAGGAGCAAACGACTCTCCTCGACCACGCGGGGGTAGAGCGAAAACTTATCGCCGTCGGTCCCTACCCGGAGATCAATGCGATGTGCGCGCGCCAGCTCAGTACGGCCCTCCAGCAGGCCGTCCAACCCATCTCCCTGACTCAGTTCGACCGACATACGGACGCCGACTTTGCCTTTACGCCCTACAACTACTTGACCCGCGTCCTCGAACAGCTCCCACGCGGCGACACACTCGGATACGTGACCCACCTCCCGTCCGCAATTCTGGAGCGAACGGCTCGCCTGCTGGACCGGGAGGCGCTGGGACTCATTACGCGGTATCGGGGAACCATCCCTCCCATCTCTGAAGCTCTCCGCAATAACACGGCGTACGGCGGCCAAGTCATCGCCGCTTCAATCGAGGAAGGCGTCGAACACCTGCCGAACGTGATCGAGCAAGCAGATCTACTGCTTCACACTCCGGCCAGCAAGCGACGACTGCTGCCTATGCTCGACGACGCGTCCCCGAAGCACGCGGAGGTCAAGCTCATCGTCAGCCACGACTCCCTGGAGGCCATCGCAGAGGCAGTCCCGGCATAAACAACGAGGCGGAATCTAGTCCTCGTCCGAGGCTTTCCGCTGAGCGTCAGCATCTTCCTCCACCTCGCCGTCGTCTTCAGCCCTCGAGTCGGGCAGGTCGTCGTGCTCATCGAGTGCCTGCGGGGCAGGGGCGTCCGGGGGACGATCAGACGCCTCGCCCTCCCCCGCGTACGAGTGCGGAGAAGCTTCCGCCAGTTCGGGGCGCGGCTTCCGCGGGTCCCGAAACCCCGGTGCCTCGTCGAGCTGATCGGCCTCCGGACTTGACTCCGCCTCCCAGACCTCCTCGTCCAGCTCGACCGACACATCCTCGTACGGCGCATCCGCCATCACCTCCACCACCGTCGGCTCGGCGTCCTCAGCCTCTTCCTCTTCTTGATCGGGATACTTGATCCGCACGTGGTAGATGCCCATCAGCATCTTGAGGAACGTGTCTTTGATAAGCCGCAGGTCTTGAAACGTCAGGTCGGTATCGTCGAGCTGCCCATCCTCAATCCGCTCTTGAAAAAGAAGGTCAACCAGCGACTTGAGCCGCTTGTGCGACGGCTCATCCAGGCTCCGACTGGCCGCCTCTACGGAGTCCGCCAGCATAAGAATTCCCGTTTCTTTCGAATCCGGCTTCGGCCCCGGGTACCGAAACTCCGACTCCAGAACCGGCGAATCGTTTTCATCGGACTGTCTCACAGCCTTCTGATAGAAGTACTCGATCCGGGAAGTGCCGTGATGCGTCGGAATAAAGTTGAGAACCCGCTGCGGAAGGTTGTACTCTTTCCCCATTTCGAGTCCCTCTTTTGCGTGACTCACAATAATGAGAGCACTCATCCGGGGCTTGAGCTGGTCGTGCGGATTGACGCCCGTCCGCTGGTTCTCCAGGAAGTACTCCGGCTTCAACATCTTCCCGATATCGTGATACAGCGCCCCGACCCGCGTCAATAAGCTGTGCGCCCCAATCCGATCCGCGGCGGCCTCCGCCAAGTTGGCCACCTGTAGCGAGTGATTGAACGACCCCGGGGCCCGCAGGCTCAGGTCGCGCAGCAACTGATTGTTTGTGTCCGACAATTCCAGAAGCGTCAGGTCTGTCGTAATATCGAATGTCCGCTCCAGCGCCCACAGGAACAGTGGAGCAGTAATCGTAAACGAGGCCCCGATTAACGCGAAGATCAATTCCCGGCCGTAGAGCTCGGCGGGGGTTTCCAGAAACAACCAGCTCGCCGTGAGGACGAACAGATAGCTGAGAACCACCAGACCTGCACTGACGAAGAACTGTCCCCGGTTTTTGATATCCCGGACGCTGAAGATGCCGAACGCCCCGGCGAAGAAGGATGCAAGGGTGTACTCCAGATCGAGCCCCAGCATCTGGCCGCCGGTAAACGCCAGAATGAGGGTCCCGAACAGGCCAATTCGTGAGTTGAAGACAATCGTCAGCAGCACCGAAGCGAGCGCAATCGGGACGGCGTACAGGTTTGCCCACGGCACACGCACAGCCACCCCGAACAGGGCCACAATGAAGCTCAGGAGAAGCGTGATGAGAATTAGGGAGCGGTCTTCCGCCCACACGGCGGGCCGCAGGAGATACAGATAGAAGAAGAAAAACCCGAAGCTGAGTACAGAAAAGAGCACCTCCCCGAGAAGCTGTTTCCAGACGATCGACGAAGCCATGCGCTCGTTTCGCACGCGTTCGAGGGAGGTCAGCTTCCGCTTGATCTCCTGCGTCACCCGTTCCCCGTTCTGAACGATGACTTTTCCCTTCTCCACCCCTCCCTGAATGGACGTTACATTCCGGGCCCGTCGATTTCGCTCCTGCAGCGTTTCGGCCCGCATGTACTGCAGCGAGGGCTGGAAGATGCCCCGGAAAAAAGAAAACCCAATGTCTGCATAGTCTGGGTTTTCCTGAAAGGTGTCCTGGAGTTGCTTCTCGACATACTGGTAGGCCTCATTCAACCCGTAAATGTTATCTTTGTCGACGGTGCGCTGGACCCGATCTTCCTGGTTCCGGACGATGATTACGTCGGTGTAAATCGAGTCTCGTGCCCGATCCATCACGCCCACATTGAGGAGCTGAGTGCCGAGGCGTAGGGCCCTCTTTAAGAGCATCTGGTCGATGCGCCCGTCCGGCGGGTCCACACCAGCCTGCGAAGAGGCAGACAGCCCCTCCACCTCCTCCATGTAGCCCGCGGTGAGTAGTTGCCACTCGGCCAGCGACAACGACACGACGGCATTTCGTCGGCGCTGCACGTACCGGTTCGAGTCGCGTCGGGCCGCAGCATTCTCCCCCTGCGTCTTGTGCTGTCGGTAGCTGGCGTAGGCCTCCAGGATGCGGTCGAGCTGACGCGCCAGCGTGTCCCGGTTCGCCTTCAACGGTTGACGCGGATCGGAGAGTTCGTTGAAATACGGCGGCGTCGTTTTGCGAACCGTGTCTCGCTTGGCCTGGACCTGCGCCTGATCGATGTAGATCGGAAAATCGAAGGGCGCCTCCAGGGTCGCCTGCCGCCAGGTATCTCCCACCTGAACGGTGTACTCGTACACCTCTCCGCGCGGGAAGGCCAGCGCCGTAATGATGATGAGGAGCAGAGGGAGCCCGACCCGCAGGAGCCAGTACTGCCACGTTGAGGAGTCGTCCGCCTCGGAGCGCCCGCTTCGTTCCAGTTCGTGCCCCACAGGCTGCGCCGTCCGGCGGCTCCAGCCCAACTGTTCGAAAAATCCCATAGTGTGGCGTCACCGATCCGTGAAAACATGCGTCGATCAATTGCCGCAAACGCTGTGGGTCGTGTGCAGCGGCACACAAAAGCGGAGCGCAAATTAGGACTCTCCGTGGGTCCTGTTTCGGGAGCCGTCATCGCTCCCCAGGTCGACGTGGAAACAGACTTGACTCTCGTCAACCGACTATGCTCATTCGGCCCTCTTCCAGCACCTTCGTCAGCCTGTGTCTCTCGCTGAGTGAATGACCGAACGGGGGC
This sequence comes from Bacteroidetes bacterium SW_9_63_38, assembly GCA_003022435.1. Lineage (GTDB taxonomy): Bacteria > Bacteroidota > Rhodothermia > Rhodothermales > Salinibacteraceae > Salinibacter. The sequence goes on from PXUA01000015.1 coordinate 138,926, forward strand.
GAAGGATCCTTTTTCGGCAGCATCGGGGTGTCCCTGCACACGAGACGAAGTGGGTTTAGGAGTCGGTGACTTCGGTCATTCCCTGATCCAACAACTCCTGAAACTCCTCGGCGGTCTCGACCTCCAGGATCGCCGTTCCCTCCTCCCGCGCCGACGCCAGCTTTGAGCCCGGATTGGCCCCAACGACCAGCAGGTCGGTGTTGCCGCTAACGCTCGATGTTACGCTGCCTCCCGCCCGTTCAATCGCGTCGGAGGCATCCGCCCGCGTCCAGTCCGGCAAGGACCCCGTCAGTACGATTGTGCATCCGGCGAGGGGGAGAGCGTCTTCGTCCGCCTCAAGGGGAGCCTCGTGCGGCTGTCGATGCGTATTGACCCCTTCTGAGGCAAGGTCGTCGACCAGCGTCCGGTTCTCCGGCACGGCAAACCAGTCAACGATGCTCTCAGCGATGGTCGGCCCGATTCCGTCGATGGCGTCCAGGTCCTCCGCGGAGGTGGCCGCCAGGGCCTCAATCGAGGCGCAGTGCCGGACGACCAGTTCCGCCACCGTTTTTCCGACGTGCTGAATGCCGAGGCCGAAAAGAAGACGACTCAAGGACCGATCCTTCGACGCCTCGATGGCGGTCACTAAATTTTCAGCACTCTTGTTCGCAAACCCGTCGAGGGGTGTTAGGTCGTCCGTCTCGATCCGGTAGATGTCGGCCAGGGTTGTAACGAGGCCGAGATCGACAAGCCGGTGGGAAAGCCGTTCCCCAAGCCCTTCGATGTCCATCGCGTCCCGCTGCACGAAGTGCTCCACCAAGCGCTTGAACTGGGCGGGGCACTCACTATTCGGGCACACGTGGTCGGCCTCGTCCGGCAGGCGGACAAGCTCGGTGTCGCACGCCGGACACGTCGCCGGAAAGGTCCAGGGCTCCTCATCTCCAGTGCGAGCGTCGGGCACTGTACGCACGACCTGCGGAATCACGTCTCCCGCTCGCTTCACGACGACCGTGTCGCCCTCCCGGATGTCCCGCTCTCGGATGTAGTCTTCGTTGTGGAGGGTAGCCTTCGACACCGTCACGCCGCCAATCTCCACCGGGTCGAGCACCGCCTCGGGGTTCACCGCCCCCGTACGCCCCACCTGCACGCGAATCTTTTGGAGTGTCGTTGTGGCCTCACGGGCCGGAAACTTGTAGGCGACGGCCCAGCGAGGCGCATCGGCGATGGTGCCCAACTCGTCTCTGTACTCGTGCCGGTCGATCTTGACCACGACCCCGTCCACCTCGTAGTCCAGCTCGTCGCGCCGCTGAGGCCACTGCTCACAGAAGTCGAGAAGCGGCTCCAGGTCTTCAAACCGTTTTGTGTGGGACTCCAATGGGAAGCCCAGGGCGTCGAGGACGTCCAGGACTTCGGTATGGGTCGCGAGGTCGTTGTCGCTCACCGACCCGACCGCGAAGGCGAAGAAGCTCAGGGGCCGGTCGGCTACGACACCCGGATCGAGCTGCCGAAGCGTGCCGGCCGCCGCGTTTCGGGGATTGGCGAAGGGCTGCTCCCCTTCTTCAACGAGCCGCTCGTTGAGGGCGTCGAATTCACTTTTACGCATGAACACCTCGCCGCGGACCTCCAGGTGCTCCGGCCCCTCAACCTCTGCTTCGGAAGCTACCGGAATGCGAAGCGGAATGCGGTGGACTGTGCGGATGTTATGCGTGACGTCCTCGCCGACGGAACCGTCGCCCCGCGTAGCCGCCACGGAAAGGGTTCCGTCGTCGTAGGTGAGAGCAATCGCCACGCCGTCGATCTTAAGCTCCGCAACGACGGCCGGCTCCACCGTACCGTACCGGTCGGCCAAGCCACGCTGACAACGCTCGTACCACTCCCGCAGCTCTGTGCGGTCGAACGCATTGGAGAGGGACAGCAACGGCTTTGGGTGCTCGTGCTTCTGAAAGTCGTCGATCGGAGGACCGCCGACACGCTGCGTGGGAGAGTCCTCCGTCTGTGCTTCCGGAAACTCCGCCTCCAGCGTCTTGAGGGTCCGATAGAGGCGATCGTACTCTCGGTCCGCAATCAGCGGGTCGTCCTCAACGTAGTATCGGTGATCGTGCCGCCGGACCACCGATCGGAGGCGCTTGGCGAGAGCGAGAGCGTCGCCCTGCGACAACGTGTCGATTGCCAGACCCTCCAGGTCGGCCTGCAGAGCACGGGTGTCCTTAGTTAGAGGCATAGGCACAGGGGCTGCTCATCATCGAAAGGGTCGTTCATGATCGGGGACGGGATGGCCGGGACCGACGCGGACCGATGAGTAACGGCGCTTTCATTTCGGAGACCGGGCCAATGTGTCCGACGGCATCCCTCATTCGAGGCATCGGGCCGACCGTCGGGCGAGACACGAAACAATGACCGGACGGCCCCCGGACTCATTCACCCTGAGGAGGTGTCAACGACGGTCCTGTCCGCGTCGGGAGCCGGCGTCGTATCCTCAAGCGGCCCCACCGGGAAGGTATCGCGAGGCACGTCCGGCACCGTGGGGGTTCCGCGGAGCGTGTCCACGAACGCCTGCAACGTCTCGCGGGTGAGATTGAGGCCGTCGATCGTGTCTGCCGGGGAGAACGGATACTCGTATCCGTCGATAAAGAGGCGAATGTCCTCAAATTCACGGCCGATGATGGCGCGACGCTGAAACGGGAAGACGGCGGCCTCCCCCTCTTCAATCCAGTACGGACGCCGGAGGTCGTCGTCTCGCTGGACACGGAGCCTGCTCACGTTGTCGGTGGCCAGGACCTGCAGGAAAATGGTATTGCTGAGCGTCACGTCGGCCGGGGGAGGCCGCTGCTGCGTAGACGGGGCGGTCGTATCGGCGACGGTGTCGGCGGCAGTCGCAACGCTGGTATCCGGCGCAGCGGGGCTCGTCGCGGTGGCAGCCGTATCGGCCGACGCGGGGTCGGCGTCTTCGCTGCCGGAGGAGAAGTACGCCATCCCCAGCCCGACCAACACGAGGAGCACGACCGCAATCCCCACGCTCGTAATCGCGATGCGACGGTTTGCTCCCTCGAAGAGATCGGCAACTCCAGAGCCGGACGACGACGCCGGGGCGTCGCGTCCCCTCGGCGGGGGCGCGGAGGCCGAAGGGGTACCCGGCTCTCCACTTCCCTTTTCCGTCGGGGTCCCGACAATGCCGCTACCCACCTCTCCCTCCATCGACGCGGGCGCCGAGGGAGCCGACTCCGGACGATCGGGGTCGGTCGACACTTCGTCGGACGGATCCTCGTCCCTCCAGGCAGATCCGCTCCAGTCGTCTGATTCGGCGTCGCTGTCCTCCTCCGGGGTCGAGCGGAGCGCTTCCGGCCCCGTCATGTCGGACACGTCGCGCTCGCCTGAGTCTTCGGCCTCATCGTCCGCGGTCGGTGCCTCAGTCGGCGTCTCCTCTTCTGCTTGTGCTTCTTCCGTGCCCTTGTCTTCGGGGGCTGGGTCCATCTCCGCAGACGAGGCCTCGGTCTCATCGTCCGGCTTTTCTTCCTCTGCCTTGTCCGCTGCAGTCGGTGCCTCGGCCGCGTCGGCGTCCGTTTCCCCATCAGGGGCCTCGTCCGATTCTTCGGGCGACGGGGAAGGACTGCCCTTCGTAGCCGCGTCGTCGGGGGGGTTGTCCATCGGAATTTCAGCCTGCTCGGGCTCCTCCCCAACCGCACGAGGCGGCCCAACAATGCCGCCGCGGCCCTCCGGCCCCCCCGCCGTCGGTTCTTCCGAACGTGTACTCGGAGACGAGGACGACGGTGGCCGAGTCGTCTCATCGTCGGACCGGCTCTCTGCCTCTCCCTTCTTTGCTCCGCTCCCCTCCCCCGAAAGATACTCCCGAGCCAACTCATGCTGATAGGCCCCCTCCAGGGCAGCGTCCAGCGCACGCAAGGTCCGATCGCGCGGCATCTCGATCACATCAGCGTACGCTTTCAGAAATGAGCGCAGGTAGACCCGGTTGTAGGTCGGGTGGTCGTAGAGGGCCCCCTCCTCAAACGACTCGATGAGAGTTCGGGCAATACGCGTCTCGGTATGAATCTCGTCGATCGACACATCGCGAGCCTCGCGAATTCGGCGAAGATCATCCGAGAGACGATGTCCGGCAGGAAACGATGCCTCTTCAGCCATGGTGGAATCCCCATCAACAGACGGGACAGACAGAAACGCTGAACACTGATCACAAGATCATACAATGATACATTCGCGGACACCGCAACGCAACCCGACGCTGTCCCCCGACGGAGTCGCATCAGGGGATTGTTGTCCTGACAGTAGACCCGGAACGCCATCGTGAGGCACTTCGGAGTCCACCGGAGAAACGGCAGGAAGGAGACACCGACGCTCGAAACGCCTCGGTCTCCTCGGTGCGCTCCCCACAGAAATGCAATGCTCAGAGCCTGTTTTGCGAGCGGGTGCGTCGCCGAGACAAAGTGGGCGAAGGGCCATGGAGTGCCCAAATGAGCCTCGTATACCGAAAGCTTTCGGTACGGGCGAATGCAGGAGCCCTATGGCGCGAGATCCACGAAGTCGCAGCGCCCTGAGCGAGGAGATCCCAGATCTCCAGCGAGGAAGTTCTCCTGGGGGGGCAGTAAACGTCTCGCTAAACGGGTTTTCAATATGCGAAACGATTGGGGGAGAGTCCAGCGATCGACTTCGCTCCGCTCAAACAGAAACCGCCACTGCCCGGGGCCAGACAGCGGCGGACAACAAAGAACTGGGTGGTCGGGACAGCCGGATTCGAACCGGCGACCTCCGCTCCCCCAGAGCGGTGCGCTACCGGACTGCGCCATGTCCCGAAGACGTCTTCCACAATGATCAATGCCAACACAGGTTCTGTTCGGCGGCCCGGACTCCACGACCTGAATGCCAACTTCTTAGGGAATCCATCCGCCTGCCCGTGCGTGAAACGGTTTTCCGCATCGGATGACTTTTTTCACAACACTGCGAGAAGTCTCGTATCGTTTTGGCAGCGTGGTTTCCCTCCATCTTCCGAGTTCCCTTCGAAGCCGCTTTTCCGTCGTGCGATCGACGACACGTACACTTCTTCTTGCTCTCGTGATCGGACTACTCTCGGTAGGATCGCTACATGCGCAACGCTCTGCCGATTCCCTCTTTTCCCCGGACGCGGTGTGGCCCGGAGAGGTCGAGTCCCCTGTCGCGACGGATCTGCGGTCCGGAACGGGCCACCCCGGCCCCAGCCACTGGCAGAACAACGTCCAATATACCGTGAACGCTACACTCGACACCACCGCGCAGGAGCTGCGGGGCGAGGTCACCGTCCAGTACACGAACAACAGTCCGTTCCCAATATCGAGTCTTTGGTTCTTGACGGGAGCCGACTCGGACATCACGACCAGTTCAGCCCCGAAGCGACACATTCAGGTAGAGACCGTCACGGCCGCTCCCGAATCGGACGCATACACGCCCACTGCTCTGCAGACGCGCTCCCGGCTGCAGGTGCGTCTGCAGGAACCGGTCGCGGCACGAGGCGGCACCACCGCGGTGCACCTCGAATATCAACTGCCCCTTTCGAAAAATGACGTGCCGGGCTGGGATGCGAGTGGAAAGCGGTCCAGTGTACGGCATCGGACACTGGTGTCCCCGCGTAGCGGCGTATAGCGATCAGAACGGATGGGCCTCCGGAGCGTCCGGCATCGCGGAGGCCTCCCACGCTGAATACGGCTCATTTGACTATTCCATCACCGTACCTGCCTCTTTCATCGTGGCGGGCTCCGGCACGCTCATGAATCCCAGCAAGGTCCTTACCTCAGACCAGCGCCGACGGCTCCTGCAGGCGCAGAGTGGCGATCAAAAAGTCGCGATCATAACGCCCAACGAGGCCGGGACCCCCAATACGCGCCCCCAGCAGTCCGGGACGCTCACTTGGCGGTTTCAGATGAACGGGGTACGGGACGTGGCCTGGGCAGCCTCGCCCGAATTTATCTGGAGCGGTGCCGGGTTTTCACGGCCCGGGAAGCAGAACGCACTCGCCATGTCCTACTATCCACCGTCCACGATGGGCGGTGCGGGGTGGAACCGCGCTACGTACCACGCGCAGAAATCGGCCGCGCTGTACTCCGAACGCGTCGCGCCGTTTCCGTGGAATAACACCACCATCGTGACCGGGCCGGACAGTGAAGCGTTTCCCGGCCTCTCGATTTGCCCGCCCTCCGCAACGGGCAAAGCTCTGTTCTCGTGCACCGTGCGCAACCAGAGTGCCAGCTGGTTTCCCGGAATTGTGGCGTCAGACCCGGACCGCAATCCGTGGCTCAGTGCGGGCCTTCGGACTTATCTAAGCACTGAGGCCCACCGATTGTTGTATGACGGGGCGTTCTACTCCAGACAGTACACCGGAGGTACCGAGACGCAAACCACGGCGCGTGCCGTGGCCCGTCGCCTCAAGAATGGGGACAGCCGCTCCATTCTCGCCGCTCCCTCGCCCTCGACCTCGGCGACAGCATTCGTCCGCTCAGTGAAGCCCGCCTTCGGCCCCAAGCACGGAGCGCGTGCTCAACTGTCACTTCAGAAAAAAATGCCCATGCCCGTGCGCGCCAGGGTAGTTGAGGTGGACGGCGACACCCTTAACTTGCACCTCCCTGTCGAAATCTGGCGGGAGGGGTCGCCCTGCACCGTGTCCCTCGATACGGACAGTCCGATCAAAACCTTCACGATCGACCCCAACCGGGTACTCCCGGACGCCAACTACGCGAACAACACCTGGACCTCGCCGAATCCGTAGCGGACCGGACGGAAAGCGTCCCTTTCAGCTTTCTCCCCCGTTCTCCCGTTTATTCCTCCTAAACTGAAAAACAATCGACAGATGAGGCGTTCGGCTCCTGAACAGTGATCGGGGATACGCGTGCCCGCTCCCCTTGCAGGATAATTGCATCTTGCTCTATGATGGATACAGGAGGGCGGTAGCGCACAGCGTTTTTGCCTCCATGCCTCCAGGCGTGCATTCATTTCGGGCAGATGGATCAAGGAATGGCAAAAGTGCCGCCTGCTTTTCCGAACGCAATCCAACATGCGATTGCCTTGCCCCCCTGCCCCGCCCTGATCTCGTCCACACTCTTTCATAGGTTGAGAACCTGTTTCGCGAGCGGGTGCGTCGCCGAGACACAGTGGGCGAAGTTGCAGGCAGTAGATGTCTCGCCAAACAGGTTCTGAAGGTCACATCGAATCCTCCACCGTCCACGTCTCAACGTGTCCACCGTGTCCCCGGTTACCCGTCAAATCGACATCCTTCTCCGAGATGTCGTCCCCGCACGACTCGTCGTGTTTGTGTCACGGCCTCAGCTTGGAACGGCGCTACAACGTGCTATCGTCCGTGCACGGGGCTCCGCCGTCGGACTTCACCCGACGCCCCCAACCCAGTACGCGACAGACTTGGCGGGGCTCTCACTGCGTGCAGACGGGCGCACCGAACTGGAGGCCGGACCCCGCTTCTTCCTAGCGGACCGCGTCCTCCAGGCACTGCCCGACGCCACCCGCACGGCGCTCACGGAGGGACAGCCGATTCGCGGCATGATCGGGCCACTGGTGCGCACCGTGACTACGCTCCGTACGCATGGCATCACGCCTGAGGAGTACCGCCAAAGCAGCGGGCCTAGCGATTTTTCGCAGGCCCTCAGCGATGCATTTGCCCGCTACGAGGAGGCGTTGAGCGAGCAGGGGTACTATGACGAAGCGATCCTGTACCGTCGGGCCATTGCTCTCGTGGAGAACGGGACGGTATCGCTTCCCGACCACCGGTGGGCAATCCTCAACACAGTGTCCCTTTCGGGCGTCAAGTACGAGTTCGTGTCGGCCCTGGTCGAGCATACTTCTCCTCAGAACGACATTCACCTTCTCGGCCCAGGTGGCAATGACGGGCCGGAAGCGAGCGGCCGTCCTGGAGACGCCCCCGTCTCCCTCGCCGCCGCACAGTTCGCCGAGGCGCCCTCCCCGGGCGACACCGCACCCTCCGGGGCCGGGGCCATTGCGCTCGGCGCCGCCTCCTCGCTCTCGGAAGGCGAGGCCGAGGCACTTCGCTTCTGGACGGCCACAGGTGTGCGTCGTGAGGTACAAGCGGTCTTCGAGGACCTACTGGACCGGGACCGTGCCCTCGACACGGTCGAGATCGCGTATACGACGCCCACCCCGTACCTTCCCCTGATCGACACCCTCGCCGAACGATACGACCTTCCGGTCTCCCTCAGCGGCGGCCGGGCCGTGGAAGCAACCCGTCCGGGACAGGCGCTCGCCGGCTTCTTCGATTGGATCGCCGGCGGCGGGGCCATCCCCGGGCTCATCGGCCTGCTGCGCGCCGGACTTGTCACCATAGACCGCACGGTCGAGCGCCGGGGAACGCCGATCGACACGCTCGATCACCGACACGCCGCGACCCTTCTTGCGCAGCGGCGCTACTCGGACGATCCGGCTGCCCACCCCGGTACCCTCACCGCCTGGATCACCGAGTTGGACGAGGAGATCGCAGCCCTCGACGACGTCGGCTCCGAAGACTGGGTCGAGAACCGACGTACGGAACTCCGGAACCGAAAAGCCACGATTCGCGCACTCCGGGCCGAGGTGGAGTCTCTTCTCGCGCTGGGCCACCTAGACGACCCCGCGTCCGTGCGGCTCACGGACTTCGCTGAAAGCGTTGAACAGTTTTTGGAGAACTACGAGCCGACCGCTGCGCCTCCCGAAGACGAGGAGGCCCGCAATCCGGATGAGTCGGCCCGCAATATGCTCATCGACCGTCTTCAGCGCCTGCAGCGAGAGGGCGGGGATACGGCGTATCGCCCGCGTCGGCTAGCTCAGCACATGAGCAGCTGGCTCCCGCTCACGCCCTACGTCCGCGCTCAGAAGCCGCAGCCCGGATGCGTCCACGTCGTGCCCCTCGAAAGCGCCGGGGTCGCCGATCGCGACCACCTTTACGTCGTCGGCCTCGATGCCGCCTCCACCAGCACGCACCTGCCCGAAGATCCGCTCCTCAACGACGAACAGAGGCAGGCACTCTCGGACGGCACAACCGTCCTCCCCCGTCGACGCAGTCAGGTCGATGTCGAAGAATGGCGCGCGCGCCAGGCCCTCGCCCGTCATAGCGGGACCCTCACCCTCACGGCCAGCACCTACGACCTCGACGAGGATGAGGACCTCTTCGAAGCGCCGCTGTACCTCCGCCTCAAGGAGGCGTCAAAGGCGGCCCGCGGGGACCTCGACGACGCCGACGACCCGCGGGTCCGCCACAGTCCCCTCGCCCCCACCCGCACGACCGTCCTCAGCGACCTGGACCGGTGGACGAGCCGTCCCCGCCCTCCCTCCGACGCGGTGGACAAGGCCCTCACCGAACGGGACCCCTGGCTTCGCGATGGCCTGGACGCCGAGGAGGCCCGCGCCGCAGAAACGTACACGGCGCACGACGGACTGCTGTCTCCCCGAGAGTACCCGGGTCTCAATCCACTCGCGCAGACCCGCCCGGTGACAGCAGGCCGCCTGGAGCACTACGCCCAGTCCCCCTTCGGCTACTTTCTACGACACATCCTGGACGTCACGCCGCTCGACGAACCCGCCCTCGACGACGTAGCGTGGCTCGACGCCCTGCAGCGGGGGACCGTCCTCCACGATACGTTCCGCCGGTTCATGATCGATGTCAGGCGGCATCCTACGCGGGACGATCGCTCTGTGCTTCACGATCACTTCGATGCGGTTCTCCAAACGTACAGAGAGCGATATCCGCCGCCGAGTGAGGTCGTGTACGCCACTACCCGCCGCGCACTCTGGACCGACGCACTCCTCTTTCTTCGCGTCGAGGCGGCCCGGACGGACGACTCGGTGCCCCACGCCTTCGAGCGCGGCTTCGGGGATCCGTCTCACCGCCGCAAAGACCCCGACGACGCCCCCACCGACTACGACACCGCCCCGACCCTCCAGTTCAGCGCCCTCTCCTTCGCCTTGCGGGGCCGCGTCGACCGCGTGGACCGCTTTCCGGACGGCTCGCTCGCCCTCTGGGACTACAAGACCGGATCGTCCCGCGACTACGACGACACCGATCTGCTCAGCGGCGGCACGCACCTGCAGTGGGCCCTCTACGCCTACGCCCTAGAGGCCCTGGAAGACACCGATGTATCGGCCGCGGGATACTTCTTTACAAGCACCGAGGAGTTGGGCAAACGCATGTCGGCGGATCCGTCGACGGTCCGAACGGAGGTGGGGCGTCGCCTTCATCAGATCGCCGAGGGCACGGCTGCGGGGGCCTTCCCCATCACCGATGCCGACGGCTTGCAGTACGACTTCGAGCGCCTTTTCCACGACTACAGTCAACGGCAAAAGCAGCTTCGTCGAAAAACCTGGCCGACAGACCGTCCCGCCCCGCCGCCCCTCCGGGACGAGTAGTCGTTCCTCTTTTGTCCCCGGCGACGACAAACTCCAACCCGCAGCACACGCATCGGTATGCCCGACACGCCTCTCCTCCCCGACGCCACGACACGCCGCCGCATCGGCCCGTGGCAGCCCGACCGCCTCGCCGCTCTGTCCGACTTCGAACCGGATACGAACTTCCTGGTCCGAGCCGCGGCGGGCTCCGGCAAGACGACGGCCCTCATCGGGCGCATGGTATCGCTGGTGCGAACGGGCGTGCCGCTCGACGACTGTGCGGCCATTACTTTCACCCGAAAAGCGGCCAGCGAGATGCGCGCCCGCCTCTATCACGAACTGCAAACAGCCCAGCGTCGCTTAGCCGACAATCCCGACGCGTCTCCGGCTGAGATCCGTCGAGTGACTGAGGCCATCGGCGTGTTGCCGCGCTGTTTCATCGGAACCATCCACGCCTTCTGCGCCCGCCTCCTCCGCGAGCGGCCGCTCGACGCCGGTCTCCCCCCCGACTTCACTGCGGGCCTCGACGACCGGGAACACGAAGAACAGCGACGTCGCGTCTGGCAGTCCTACCTGGCCGACGTGTGGGACCGCGACCCTGAGCGTGTGAAGCACGTCGTCTCCCTCGGCATCGAACCGTCGGACCTCGTCCACTTCTTCGGTGCCCTCTGCCGGTATCCCGACCTGACGCCGTACGTGGACGGCCCCACGCGGCCGCCGGATCTCAAGGACGCCGTCGGCACGCTCCGGGGGAAGGTGGAGGCATGGATGCCGGCCCTGCCGGACAATCCCGCCGACGGCGACGCCAAGCCGGGCACCACTGCCTCGGCCGTTCGAAAGGCCGCCCGGATGCTCGCACTGCACCCGATGGAGGACCCCGCCGCCCACGCGGCGTTCATCGGCCTCTTCGACGACATTACGAAGACCGACTCTCGCAAGAGCACCGACACCACGGTTCGCGGCGACCTCACCAAGAGCCACTGGCGAGATGGCGATCTCGCAGACGCCCTCGACAACGAAATTCTTCCCCGTCTGCACGACGAAGTCGTCGCTCCAGCCCTCCGCCGCTGGCGGGCCTACGCCCACCGTCAGCTGGTCGAGTTCGTCCGACCGGCGGTCACCACGTACGCCGAACACCGCCGCCGGACCGGACAGCTTACCTTCCAGGATCTGCTCGCTTGCACGCGCGACCTGCTTCGTGACCATCCGGAGGCACGCCGTTCCCTGCAAGAACAGTATCCGCGCCTGCTGGTCGATGAGTTTCAGGATACCGATCCCATCCAGGCCGAATTGCTGTTCTACCTGTCGAGTGCCGACACGACGGAGACGGACTGGCGGGCGTGCCGCCCCCGCGACGGCAGCCTCTTCATCGTCGGCGACGACAAGCAGTCCATCTACCGCTTTCGGCGGGCCGACCTCGATGTCTACAGTGCCGTGCGCACCGTGCTCGACGACGCCCCCAACGGTGAGGATGTGACGCTGGAGAGCAACTTCCGGTCGACCGCCCCGGTCCTGAAGTGGTGCAACGACGCGTTCGACGACCTCTTCGGGCGGCTCGACGCGCCTCATCAGGCCGATTACGTGCCGTTTTCTCCCGCCCGGACAGACGCCCCCGACGCACCGCCTGTTCTTCAGCTGGAGGTGCCCTACGTCAAGGGATCCTCCTCCACCCGCAAGATCGCTGGCCGGAACGCCGAGCAGGTGGCTCGCCTCATCGCCGCGGCCTGCCGGTCCGACGCGGCGTCTTCCCCCACGGCGGGCGCCACGCCCGAGGACTTCATGTTGCTCACCCGAAATACGACGCGTCTGGACGTGTTTGCGGAAGCGCTCGCCGCCCAACACCTTCCCTACACGATGGCCGGGGGCGACGACGTGAGCGCGTCGACGGAGCTCCACGCGCTCGTGACCCTGCTCACCTGTATCGAGCGTCCCCGCGACGGCGTGGCGCGCCTCGCGTACCTCCGCGGTCCCCTCGTAGGCCTTTCGGACGACGCCCTTTACCGCCTCCGCGCCTCCGGCGCTGCGTTCGACGGGGCCTTCGAGGTGCCGAACACCGTGGCCGACGGCCTCGCCCCTGCCCTCGCCGACCGACTGGCGCAGGCGTACGACCATCTCCGCGACGCTCGTGCGCGCCTCTCGACACACCGGCCCGCGGCAGCCGTCGAGCAGATCCTCGATCGGCTGGGGCTGATGGCGCGAACCCGTCGCACCGCCGGCCTCGGCTCGCTCCACGCCGGGCGCCTGCTACGCGTCCTCGACGAGGTGCGTCGCCTCGACGCGGAGGGCCACCCGTGGACGGCCATCCGGGACGAACTCCAGAAAATCCTGGACGGCGACCGCTCGCTAGACGGCCTCACGCTCGAAACGGGCGCGGCCGACGCCGTTCGTCTCCTTAACGTGCACAAGGCGAAGGGTCTCGAGGCGCCGGTGGTCTTTCTCGCCGACCCGTACGGCGGCGCTCACCCGAAGCCGCCGGAGGAGCACGTGCGACGCGACGCGGGCGATGTGGTCCTTCCGGTCTACGAGCACTACCGCTACCACCGCGCCCTCCGGTTTGCCCCCGAACGGTGGAGCACCGAGTTTCAGAACGAGGAAGCCCATTACCAGCGGGCTGAGGAAGACCGCCTCCTCTATGTGGCTGCCACGCGGGCCGAAGACCAGCTCATTGTGTCGCACTACCACTCCCCCTCCTGGTCCCAGGAAAAGGGCTACTGGGCCCCGCTTGTGCCACACTTGGAGGACGTGCCAACCGTGGAGGTCCCGTCCCCGTCCGATGCCGAATCGGACACTGCCGTCCCCCAACTGCCCGAGGTCTTCGACGCCGATCGGCGCGATCAGATCGAGGCTCCCACCTTCGACACGGCATCCGCTCGGGATGTGTTGAACGACGGTCTGGAGAGTACGGGAGCAGGATACGGGCGCGACCTGGGGAGTGCCGTTCACGATCTACTGGAGCACTCCATCCGGCGTCGGCATCAGGGACCGCCGCCCGACGCGGAACGTGCTCCGCTTCTCAACGCCGCCGTAGCCCGGCACGAGGTGCCCAATCAACGCGATACGGCGGCCCGCCTCTGGCACAGCCTGTTCGAAAGTCCCCTCTGGACGGCGATCACCCAGGCCGACACGGTTCACACCGAGTATCCGGTGGCGGGCCTCGTCGACGGGACCGTCCCGATCCACGTGCGCGGAAGCATCGATCTCTTGTACCGGCGCGACGGCGCATGGCACATCGTCGACTTCAAGACGGATCGCCTCTCCCCCGACGACGTCGAGGCGGTCCGGAAGCACTACCGTCCCCAGCTCCAGCAGTACGCAACTCTTTGGGAATCAGCCACCGAGACAACGGGGACGACGCTTGCCCTCTGGCTCGCCGATCTGGGCCAGTCCGTACGGGTGCCTCGGCCGCCGACCTCTGCTCCCGCGAAGACCTAACGCCCCGTCGGCCCAGGCGGGATGTGGTACCCGGTATACTGAATCTGGGGAAGGGATTCAGATGTGTAGGCGTGGAGGCATCTACGTGTGTCCCACGTATTCACTTACAAAGATCCACACTTCCATCCCCCACCGAAGTTCGCGGAGCTGGCATTACAGTTGATCGCGAAGCTCCGTGAGGAACGACCGCAACGAGCGAAGGTCGTCTCGAAGGGCCTCGCGCTCGTCGTCCCGCCGAATGGCCTGCCGCGCCCCCTCGATGGTATACTTTTCGTCTTTGAGGAGGTATCGAATCCGCTCAACGACCGCCACGTCCTCCTCGGTGTAAACCCGACGGCCGGCTCGATTTTTTCGAGGGCTGAGCACTTCGAACTCCTGCTCCCAGTATCGGAGGACGTGCGGCTCGCGCCCGACCTGATCACTCACCTCCCCAATCGAATAATAGAGCTTTTCCATGTCAGACATCGGAATTGGAAACTGGGTTGAGGCACAAGCGAAAAGCGACTACGCGCCGACCAGGTCGAACGTCGACCCCGTTACCGGATCTTTCTCCACCTCGATGCGGACCGGGAAGGCGCCCTTGAGGCGGGGTAGGTGCGTGACCACCAGAATCTTGGCAAAATCCTCTCGGATGGCCTGAATGGCTTCGACGAGCCGTTCGATCCCGTCCTCGTCCTGCGTCCCGAAGCCTTCGTCGATCACGAGGGTGCGCACCCGAACCCCACTCCGCTCGGCGAGCAACTGCGCCAGGGCCACGCGGAGAGCAAAGTTGACGCGAAAGCTCTCGCCCCCCGAAAACGTCTCGTAGGGACGCGGGACGCCCTGCTCGTCGGTGATGATAATGTCCAGCGTTTCGGTAGTGCCTCCACTCTTTTTCTCCTTAAGGGTTTCCAGGCGCACGTGCATCTGCCCGTCGGTGAGACGGTCGAGAATCCGGTTGGCCCGCTCCTCGATCTCCGGAAGCGTCTCTTCGATGATCAGTGACGGAATGCCGTGCTTCCCAAAAGCGGCACGCAGGTGCTTGTACAGCTGCCGGTTCTCCTTGGCGTCCGACAATGACGCCCGGGCTTCCTCCAGGGCCTCTCGGTCCCGCTCGGCCTGTGATAGGCGCTCATTCAACCGACCGAGGGTCTGTTGTGCGTCGTTCACGTCGTCCTCCGTACTCTCGATATCCGCCGCCACGGCCTCTAGTTGCTCGTCGACCTCCGCCACAGCCTCTAAGTCGTCCCGAAGCGTCGTCAGTTGCTCCTGCGTCTCCGTCCGCGTCTCCGACAACTCCTCGATCCGCGTCTCGATCTCTTCCCGGCGGGCCGACCAATCCTCGCGGTTTTGCTGCGCCTGTTTCAATTCTTGCATCTTGTCCGGGACGGTTTCGCGTTCACGGAGCGCCGCCCGCACCTCCTGAAAGCGTTCGGGATCGAACCCGCACTCCTTCCGTTCGGCCTCCAGCTTCGCGATTCGGTCCCGCAGTTCCTCGAACGCTGCATCGTCCTGACGCTTTTCGTGGATCGACGAAATCTCCTCCTCGAGCGCGTCGATCTTTTCAACGAGGGCCTCTCGGCGTTCGGCGGCCTCGTGGATGTCAGTGAGTCGGTCGGCGTACCGGTCCAGTTGAGCGGCACGGTTCTGAAGCACCTCGAACGCCTCCCCGTCCATCGACAGCGCAGCGCGGCGCTGCGCACACCACTGCCAGCGGTGCCGATGCTCGGCGCCGTACGATCCCTGATCCAGCGTCTCGTGGATGCGGCGGGCCTTATTCCGGCGGGTTTGCAGCGCTTCGACTCGCTCCTCCAGCGCCCGTTTCTGCTCACGAGCCGTGGCAAGGGCCTCACCGGTTCCGTCCAACTCGTCAAGCTGAGAGCGAAGCTCGGTGTATTGGTCTCGAAGCTCAGCACGGCGCTCGCGGAGTTCTTGAAGTCGGGCCTGCTGAGTCTGAATGTGCTGCTGGAGGTCGTTCACGCTCGACGTGAGGGTTGCTTCAACCTCCGCACGATGGTCGGCCGTCAGTTCAGTACCGCACGTTGGACAGGTGGGACCTTCAGCCTGGCGGAACCGCTCCAGCTCCGCCGACTCGCGCTCTTTCTCCTGACGCCGCGCCTCCACCTGGCCGGTACGCTCCTGAATCTGCTGCGCCACGCGCTTGCCGTTTTGTTCGACCGACGCGAGTCGCTCTTCCAGGTGCTCCCGCCGCTCCTGCTTCTCCTCCAACTCCTCGATGCGCGCCTTCACCTCGTCCAGAGCATCCGCGGCCGAGGCATCGTCCTCAATCTGTTCGCGAAGGTGTTCAAGCTCTCCTCGAAGCTGCTCCCGCACGCCGGTGAGTGCCCGACGCGCCTCCTCCTGCTCCTCCGCGAGCCGCGCACGACGCTCTCGAACAGCGGCCCGTTCGCACACCTGCTGACGGGCTGCCTGGGCGGCTTGTAGTTTTCGCTCCACGGTCGAGCGCTCTTCGAGAACCGCTGTACACGCATCGAGTCGATCCTCAAGATTTTCTTTTTCGACAGCCCGGCGGTCGGCGCGTTGCTCCAACTCGTTCAAGCGCTCTTGGAGCGACGCCCGGGCCTCTTCGAGGGAATTCTGAACCTCGCGGTACTGCTCCCGCTCATCGTCGAGGGCCTCCCGTTCCGCCTGAAGTTTTTCGTACTCCTCGTGGGCCGCCTGGATCTCGTCGGTGTCGTCGATCAGTTCATCGGCCTCCGCGATGCGCTCGTCGAGACGATCCCGCTCCGCCTTTTTTTCTTCAATGCGCTCGTCGAGCTCCTCGATCGTGTCTTCGAGCGAGTCCGCTTCTCGGGCCTTCGCCTCCAAATCGGCCCGCGTCTGGGTGAGGGCTTTCTGGCGGGTGCGGAGCTCCTGTAGCGTTTCTTGATGCTCGTCGAGTTCAGCCTGTACCGCGTCCCGTTGCTCTTCCCATTCCGGCACATCGGCAATCGCCTCCTGAAGCCGCTCCACCTCCGCCTCCGTTTGCTGCTGACGCTGCTTCGCGTCGCGCCGGCGGTCGCGGGCCTCGTCTTCTAAGGCCTCGTATCGGTGAAGATTCAGAATGCGGACCAGAATCTCCTTCCGCTCGCTGGGGCTCTTGTCCGTAAACTCATCGGACCGGCCCTGCAGCAAAAAGGCCGAGTTGATAAACGTGTCGTAGTCGAGTCCGAGCGTCTCCTCGATGCGGGCCTGCGTCTCCCGCTGGGTCGACCCTGTGAGCGGGCGATACGCGTCCTCTTCAGGAGCGTGCACCTGAAACTCAAGGTCCGACGAGGTCGTCTTCCCCGACGCCGAGCGTGAAAATGAGCGCGTGACCCGGTAGCGCGTGTCTTCGAGGTCGAAAGTGAACGTCACTTCCATGTGGCGACTCCCGATCCGGATCAGCTCGTCGTCGGGCTTCCGCTTGCCCCGGGACTTGCGGGCCTCCCCCCAGAGGCTCCACGTGACTGCGTCGAGGAGCGCCGACTTGCCCTCCCCGTTCCCGCCGGACAGACAGGCGACATCGAAGCGATCAAACTCTAGCGGCGGAACGTCCGTCCCGTAGCTCAGGAAGTTCTGGAGTTCGAGGCGAACCGGAACCATGACACGCAGCGACAACCGAACGCACAGTGCAACGGGAGTCCGAACGGCCCCGCCGATCTTCAAGATCCGCCTCACCGAAACTGGATCGGCGTCACGCTCACAGTCACGTCCACGACATCGTCGAGGTTGTGCTCCTGCAGATAGGTGTAGGCCGTCGTCTCCAGTTCATCGGCGATCCGAGCGCGATCAGGGGCAGACACAGCATCGTCGACGGCCGCGACCACCGAGTCCTCGCCCTCAAAGTCGAGGGTGATGGTAATTCGCTCCCGGGGGGCGCCGGGCACCCGTCCCGTCACCAGTTCGACGCCGGCGGAAAGGGTGTATCCCTCCAGGTCTTCTCTCGTGAGAGCCTCAGCCGCATTGCCCTCCACAGTTTCCCGGATGCGGTTGGCGAGATCGGGATCGACGCGTTCGTTCTGCCGAACGGCGCCCCGGACGGTTTCCACGTCTCCGTCCTCGGTGAGGTGAAGATCGAGCATGATCGTGCTTCCAACAACGGCCATGAGAGCAGAAGGCTGCGAAAGAGAGTCTAGGCGTGAGGACCCGCCGACGGCGGGGGTGCACGATGCGGTGAAAAAGACCCGATCGGTCTCTGATGAGTAGGCAGATTCAACAAAAATGCGGGTTCACGTCGCTTCCGCGTACAGTGGTCTGTGTACGAGGCCTGCAAGGCTTTCCAGTGTCTCCCCATAATGTGTCGGTCTATCCCGCCGACGATCTGAACTCACATTCAATGTTACAGGTTCACAGCGTCTTTTCAATAGGAGTTCTCAATCATGCGCCTGTTTTCTTCGAGTCCCGGGTCTGTTACAAACGCGTAACGTACTGGGCCCCACCGCGGGGTGAACAGACTGATGTGCGATCGCGCCGTCCGCAGAGCACGGTTACGGAGCGGTATTCGGCGCCTCCTCCCGTTTCATCGAGGACGAGTCTTCGGGCGTCGGCTCGGGGCGGGGGGACGGGGCCGGGGTCAGATGAGGACGGACGGTGTGGCCGAAGGTATCCGAGGCCCGCTTAGCTGCGGGGAAATAGGGCGAGGCGGCGTGCAAGGTCTTCGGAAGAGCACGAGCTACCGGGGCGTAGAGCGCTGATTGTTGCCGGGTCTTCGGACTGGGCACATCCATCCCGGCCAGAATCAAGAACAGCACGCTCAGCAGCAGTGCAGCCTTGAAGCCCCCGAGAGCCCCCCCGGCCGCCCGATTCAGAAGGGTCAGCGACAGCGTCTCCAGTACCTGCTCCAGCAACCGCGAGAGGGCCAGAAACACGAGTTGGACGCCGACGAAGATCACCACGAACCCGGCGATGGGGGCCACGGCCTCCGACAGCCCGACGCTCGACACGATGAGCGCCCCGATTGGATGCATGAACTGCACCGACAGAAGAAATGCCACGATCAGCCCGGCGATGCTCGCCACCTGGCGCACCGCTCCCACGACAAAGCCGCGGAGGAGCCCACCCGCAAGGACGACCAGTATAAACCAGTCCAGTGCCGTAAAACTCATGTGCTAGTAGCGGCGGGCCCGTCTTGGAAGCGGACGGCGGCGCGTATCTTCTCGTAGCGTGTAACGGCGGCATTGAGGATGGTTCACAGTGGTCCTGCCCATTACGACTGCAGAAGGATTTGGACCGTCTCCTGCACCCGTCCTCCGTCCACGCGTCCCTTGAGCCGATCCATGGCCCGGCCCATGACGGCCCCCATGTCGGCCATCGACTCGGCCCCGACATCGTCAATAATTGCTTGAAGGATTTCCTCCAGTTCATCGTCGGAGAGGGCGTCCGGCATGTATTCATCGAGCACATCGAGTTCGGCCTGCTCTCGCTCTACGAGGTCCTCCCGGCCGGCGTCCTCGTACTGCTCGATCGCGTCCTTCCGCTGGTTGACCTGCTTCCGGAGCACCGCCAATTGCTCCTGCTCACTCAGCGCCGTCTCGGCCCCCTCCTCACGCTGATCAATTTCCTTGTTCTTCAGCGCGGAGCGCAGGGACCGCAGGGTGCGCCGCCGCACCTTGTCTTTGTTCCGCATGGCGTCTTTCAGATCCTCAGTGAGACGGTCGACGATGGAATCGGACATAAAAAATTGGAAGCAATGGTTCTACAACGATACTAAAAGACTGCTTTGATTTCACACGATGGGAGTCCAAGCAGAACGTGACGATTGCAGACCGGTGATTCCCGTCCGACTGATTCCGGTTCCGAACGGCTCACAGGCAACCGAGCTAGACTGATCGACTCTCGATTTCAAGACGCTCAACAATCGAAACAGTCTCTGAGTCTTTTCGACGCAAGCGGTCTCTCGGTCGCGGCAGCCGCCCCCCCACAAAGACTTCTCGTGAACGAGATTCGGTCGGCGTCGATCCCGAACCGGCGGTTAGAGCTCCTCAGAGGGGGCAAACAGGTCAGCCTCATAGTGTTCGTCGCACCACGCTCGGGCTCGGTGTCGGACGTTGCCGGCGTCGGGGGCGTCCAGGGCCTCCGCTGCCAGCGTCTGGGCGTCGGCCACATTCGTGGCCCCCACGACGTGCTTGACGGTCGGGAGGTACGGGGGAGAGACGCTAATGGTCTCGACGCCCAGCCCCAACAGCACCGGCAGGGCGTGCACGTCACCGCCCACCTCCCCGCAGAGCGAGACGGGTGTGTCGGCGGCGCGGCCGGCCTCCACAACCCGCTTCACCAACCCGAGGACGGCAGGATGAAGGGCATCGTAGCGGTCGGCGACGCGGTCATTGCCGCGGTCCACCGCCAGCACGTACTGCGTGAGGTCGTTCGAGCCGATGGACAGAAAATCGGCAGCCTCGGCAAACTGGGGCGCCTGCAGCGCCACGGCCGGCACTTCGACCAGGACCCCGACCGGTAGATCAGCGTCGTGTGAGTAGTCCTCCGTCCCAAGGCGCTCCGCCTCCTCCGTCACGATGGTCCGGACCCGGTGCAGTTCGTCAAGATGAGTCGGCATCGGCACCAGCACGCGCACCGTGCCGTGCGCATTGGCCCGAAGCAGGGCCCGGAGTTGCGGCCGGAGCAGATCGTCCTCCCGATCCAGAAGCACGCGAATGCCGCGCCAGCCGAGAAATGGGTTTTCCTCCTCGTGGGGAAACGGAAGCATTTTGTCCCCCCCCAGGTCGAGGAGGCGGATCGTGGCCCCGTGCGTCCCGGACGCCTCGGCGGCCTTGCGATACACCTCGTACTGCCGCTGCTCCCGCAGCGACTCCTCGCGGCCGCTCAGAAACAGCACCTCCGTCCGCATGAGGCCGATGCCCTCCGCTCCGTAGGTGTCGAGAGCATCAAGCGTTTCCCCAAAGTCGACGTTCGCCCGGAGCGTCACTTGACAGTCGTCGGTCGTCGTCACGGGTGCCGCCTCGGCCTTCTCAATGAGCGACCGGTGGCGCGTCCGCTGCTCACGGTACTGCTCCAAGGTGTCGGCCCGCGGTTGAATGATGATGCGTCCGCGGCGCCC
Organism: Bacteroidetes bacterium SW_9_63_38; assembly: GCA_003022435.1. GTDB lineage: Bacteria > Bacteroidota > Rhodothermia > Rhodothermales > Salinibacteraceae > Salinibacter. The sequence goes on from PXUA01000015.1 coordinate 159,717, forward strand.
GTCCAGAATCACGGGGTCGTGGTCTTCCACCGCGTCCAGGATGCCTTCCGCCCCGGCCACAGCGGGCAGATTCAGGGCGCGCGCGACAATAGAAACGTGCGACGTTTCACCGCCTCGCGCCGTTACACACCCCAGCATGTCGTGCCGCTGAAATCGGATCAGGTCCGCGGCGGTCAGCCGGTCGGCCACGATGATCGAGTTGGGCTGAATAGTGGCAGCCGTCTTGCCCCGCTGTAGGAACTGAAGGAGACGCGTCTCGAGCTCTTCCAGCTCTGTGGCTCGCTCCCGTAGGTACTCATCGTCGCTCGTCTCGATGCGACGGCGGTGCCCACGCAGCACATTGGAAAGCGCGTGGGCGGCGGACTCGTGCTCGTCGCGGATCCGCTGCCGAACGGGCCCCAGCACCTCGTCGTCCCGCAACATCATCTCTTGTGCAGCAAGAATCGCCGTCTCGTCCGCCCCCAGCCGCTCGCGCGCCACGGAACGCACCCGATCGAGTTCCTGCTCGGCCCGGTCGAGAGCGTCGTCGAGAAGAGCCAGCTCATCATCCACAGCCTCCGCCTCAACATGGGTTCGCGTGACCTCCGGCCGGGCCACCTGGTAGCGGTGCATCGTGCCGATCGCAATGCCAGGGGCCACACCGATGCCGTCGACCACCGTTTCGTCCGGCCGCCCGTCTCCGGCATCGAAATCGACCTCCGTCGCACTCGTGCTCATACCGATCCCTATCGATAGTAATCAGGTCTGTGGAGGATGCGCACCTCGGTCGTCATACCGCGGCCCATGTAGTCGGTACAGAGGTCTCGCAGCGACTTTCCGTTCGTCTCTCTTCGCCGTTATTCCAGCTCTTCCCCGAAACCGTCCGCGAACAGTTCCTCGACGGCGTCGGCAGCCGTCTCTTCGTCCTCTCCGTCCACGATGAGGGTCAGGGTGGCGCCCTGCTCGGCCGCCAGCGTCATGACCCCAATCACACTTTTGCCATTGATCTCATAGTTGTCGCGACGCAGGAGAATCTCAGAGTCGAACTGGGAGGCCGTCCGGACGATCATAGACGCCGGACGGGTGTGGAGACCGGCCCGGTTCCGAACGGTGAGTTCACGTTCAATCATACAATCATACGGGTGGGAACATACGGGTGGGAAGCTGAGGCGGAAGAAGCACATACTGTAGGCACAGCGACGACGAGGGGTCTCAAAGACGGACCGTTGGAGAGAGGACCAGGACGAGGTGGATCAGTGACTTCGGGCCTCCATCTCGTCGATGAGCCAGTGGAGTGCCCCGGCAGCCTCTCCGTCAGGCAGCACCGCCAGATGCGTGCGGGCCTCGTCGCTGTAGCGCTGCACGACATCCCGCGCCTCGTCGAAAATGCCGAGCCGGGCCATTCGATCCCGCGCCTCCGACACATCCTCGGGCGGAAGCCCACCGTCGGCGAGGCGGGCGAACCAGTCGTACTCCGCCCCCTCCGCGCGTTCGAGGGCTCGCAGCGTGAGATACGTTTTCTTGCCGACGACGAGATCGCCGCCCACGGCCTTCCCCCAGTCGTCGCCGTCGGCGGTGAGGTCGAGCAGGTCGTCCTGAATCTGAAAGGCCCGCCCCACGAGCATTCCCGCCGTCCGGACGTGCTCACGATCCGACGGCGGCGCGCCCCCAATCGTCGCCCCCAGTTCAAACGCCGCGCTGAGCAGTGCGGCCGTCTTGCCGTCGATCATCTCCAGGTACGCCTCCACGGAGACGTCGTCTTCGTCCTCAAAGGAGGCGTCGAGGGCCTGCCCGGCACAAAGCTGCTCTACCATGGGATGATAGACGTCGTAGAGCCCGTCCGCCTCTACTTCGCCCAGCAGTTCGTAGGAAAGTCCCATCATAATGTCGCCCGCGAGGATGGCCGTATTCACGTCCCACCGCTTGTGGACCGTGGGGCGTCCGCGGCGTTCATCGGCCTCATCCATGATGTCGTCGTGGACGAGGGTAAAGTTGTGAAAGACCTCGGCAGCGAGAGCTGCGGGCAACGTGGTGGCGGGGGCCGTGCCGTACGTCTCAGCCACCAGCAACAACACGATCGGACGGATACGCTTTCCGCCCCCCTCCAGCACATACTGCACCGGATCGTACAGCACCGCCGGCTCGCGATCGGCCACGAGCGCGGGCAGGGCCTCGTCGATTCGCGCCCGAAGGGCGTCGATGTGGTCGGCCACCGTGTCGGCAGAGGAAGACATCGTCATCCGAACGGAAGAACTGCGACGAAATTACGCTTCGGGCGGGGCGACGCGCGTGTCCAGCGCCGACTCGATGCGACTGTACACTTCGTCGATGTCGCCCTGACCGTCGATGGACACCAGCAGGTCGCGCTCCGCGTAGTAGTCCTCCAGCGGCTGGGTTTCCTCGCGATACACCGAGAGACGGGTGCGAACGGTCTCCGGCTGGTCATCCTCCCGCTGGACGATGAGGTCCGAATCCACATCCTCGGGCGGCGGATCGTGATCGAGGTGGTACGTCTCCCCGGTCTCTTCGTGCACGCGACGTCGGCTCAACCGTTCGACGATCACGTCGTCAGGGACCTCCAGGCTCAGCACCGCGTCAATGGCAATGTCGTGCTCCTCCATAAACGTCGTCAGCCACTCGGCCTGCTGCGTGGTACGCGGGTAGCCGTCCAGTACAACGTCGTCGTAGTCCTCGTCGGCGATGGCATTCTCGGCCAGCTTGCGCACGACCTCGTCCGGGACGAGTTCGCCGCTCTCGACGTAAGACTTTGCTTCCTTCCCGACAGGAGTCTCGTTCTTCATTGCCTCTCGGATGATGTCCCCGGTCGAGATTTGAACGAGGTCCTGCCGTTCTTCAAGAAGTCCGGCCTGCGTGCCTTTTCCGGCACCGGGTGGACCGAAAATAATGAGTCGCATGGGTGTGGTGAGTGGTGAAAAAGGGGGTTCGGTGGCGGGGAAATTCTGCGTCGTCCCTCTCCCCGAAAACACAGTCGGAGAAACGTGTAGAGTGTCGAACGGATGTACGGGGACCCGAAGACTTCCGATGGCAACCGGTACTACTCCTCATCCGGCAGCTCTTCGTCGATCACCTCATCGATGTCGAACGAGTCCAAGAGGGACCCGATGACCTCCCGCGCCAAGAGACTCAGTCCGGTACTGAAGACGATGCTGCCCGTCTCCTGGACCAGGCTTCGGACTCCCCCGCCGCTATCATCGCCTTTTTTCTCCGCCCCACGGTACACGACGAGCGGCACGCGGTCGCGGAGGGCCTTTTCCAAAGCCGGGCCCGGCTCTTCCCCGCGGTCTACAGCCGTCTCGACCTCTTGGCGAAGGGCGTCAAGATAGGTGTCGATGAGTTGGGCGTGTCGCTTCCGATGTCGCTTCGCCGTTCCGCCGCCGAAGAGCACCCCGACCGCCAGCCCGGCCGCAAGCATCCCCCCAACGCTCTTCAGAGGGTTCTTGACGATCCAGGTGCGGAGCTCTCCTCCCGTGGACGAGACTTCGTCTTGGAGAGACGCGAGCCGCTCGGACATCGCCTCGGCCGTCTGGTGGAGACGCGATTCAACATCCTCTTTGGTCGACTTCGAATCCATCGGACAAACCTACAGGGCTGAAAGATACACGGGACCGTTCGGAACGCTCGTTTTCTGGGGACGGATCCGGGCTCGGCGTTCCCCCTTCACGCTTCCGGGGCATGGGATGGCTCAGCGGCGTCTTGGGCCGCGGCTCCGTCCCGGACGGGCTTCGCGGAGGACTCCGACGCCACGGATCGGCCGCGGAGGCGTTCAAACAGGTTCGAGGGCGACAGGAGGTCGGGACGCGCCTTTGCCAGTCCCCCTACCAGTAGACCAAGGATTACAGTGACGATCAAAAATCCCCAAAAGGGATGACCCAGGAGCCAGCCGAGGCCGAGGGCCGCGGTCGTAAACGCAAACAGCGCGGCAAAGAACCCAGAGAAGGCCAGAGCGAGCCCCAGAGCGATTTCATTTCGCAACTCGTCCACCCGTTCCTCCATCTCAAGGATGGCGAGGTCGAGCCGCAAATCAATCCACTCGCGCAGATCTTCCACGAGACCCTGCGTGTGCCCGGCGATGCGTCCCAGCTTCCCGCCGGACCTCGGCCCCGACTGGGATCCCGAGGGGGATCCGTCGCGAGCCGACGACCGGTCCTGAGGCGTCTCCATGAGCTGTGTCGAGGGACGGCCAATTCAGAAATAGATGGATGGTAAAAATACTACAGAGATTTGTAGTCGCAAGTGAATTCATCGTTCAGCGTCCGGCGAAGACTCCTTTGAACCCAGCCCCCCGCCCGACGTAGACAGCGATCCGACCGACGCCCGAAAACCACCGTCCCACACGCACATCCCGTGGATGAGCAGAGGGGGACGCTCTTGTCGGGCCAACTGCCTCGCCCTCTTTTCCATTGCTCTCTTCTCGCCCCCCCATGATCCAGGCAGAGCGCACACCGAATCCACAGAGCCTGAAGTTTACGGCCGCCGACGGTCAGTTTGCCGACGGCGTGGTGGCCATCTCCTCCCAAAAAGAGATCAGCCGACACCCGCTGGGACAACCTCTGTTCGCCCTCGACGGCGTCGTAGATGTCTTTATTACCCCCGAGTTTGTGACAGTCTCGAAGGATCCGGCCGTAGAGTGGTCCAATCTGAAAGCAGACGTGGAAGACACCCTCGCCGACTATCTCGACGGTCAGTAGCGCATCGGGAGGGCATCGGTCGCCCCGGTTTTCGTTCCCCTCCATCCGTCAGGCCCCGCCCGCAGTCCGCAAAAACGAAACGAGGGCCGTTCCCTCGTCGTCGTCGAGCGGCGGGATGTGGACCCCGCCGGGCGTCCGAAGCGGCCAGTGGTCGGGACACTGGTCGTGCAGGTGCGGCCGGGCAATGATCGCGTAGATCTCCTCCTCATGGGCCTGCCACCACTCGTCCAGCGCGTCGAGTGCTTCGTATTCGGTCCACCGCACGTGACCGGGCTTTTGGACCTCCGGCTCGCCCCGACTCAGCAGAAATTCCATGCCCTCGGCGTAGGCGTGCGACTGGTCCTGGGCCTCTAAGAACGCTTGTTGCATCTGGAGCGTCCCCGGCGTGTCCTCATGAGCCGGAAACAGTCCGCGAAAGCCGGCCATCGCCTCCAGATAATCGTCCGGCGGATGGTCGGTCGGTGCCCAGAGCAGCGCCAGCCGCCGGCGCCCCTGTCCCTCGTACAGCAGCATGTCCTCCGCGAGGCGACCCATCTCGTCCTCCGACTCGTGACCGTCGACCAGCCCCACGCTGTACCGTTCGGGGCGAAGATGCCGCTGGGCCTCCGACAGCCCCGCGTCGTCGCAGAGCACCGGTAGCGGCTCTTCGATCCGATCATTCGGATCTCCGATTAGGACGTCACTCCGAGAGATCGTTTCTTCCACGGACGCAAACATGATTTCGGTCTCCGGACACTGCTCCCCGGCCGCCTCCGCAAACGCGGGAAGCAGAGCCGGCGACGAAGCCGGTACCGCCCCCACGTAGCGGTCGGCCATCGTCCAGGCGGCAAGGGCCGCCCGCAGTCCGGTGAGCGGCCCCTGAGTCCCGTGCACCACACCGACCGTGCCGAGAGCAGTGTCTTCGTCCCCAATCCATCGCTGCAATCCCTCTGGCGTGAGGCGTTGCATCCATCGGTTCAGGGCGTGGTCGAGCGCCTGCTCGGTCCAGCGGTTCGGGGCGTCGAGCGTCTCCTCGACGGCAGACCGGCGCGGTGGATGGTCCGACTCCCGCCAGTCCGCGGCGATGGCCTCAATGGTGCTTTTTTGCCGAGTCATTTTTTCTTGCAATAACAGAAATAGAGTTGTGGCGTGAACCGTACGGGGCCGAGGAATGCATGAGAGCGCCCAACAACGACCGGTCGGCTCAATCTACAACGGGTCCCACCGTTCCCGGTCTTCAATGGATTCGAATTTCCGGCCAGCATCCGATAGCTTTTCGTTCCAGACGTTAATTTCTCGGATGCACCCCTCTTCTTGCTCATGTCGGCGTCCGACCTCGACTTGTCGCGAGCCCAGTGGGGCTCCCGGTTTGGCTTCCTGATGGCCATGCTGGGGGCGATGATCGGGGCCGGCAACATCTGGCGGTTTCCGTACGTGGCGGGTGAGGAAGGCGGTGGGGCTTTCATCCTGGCCTATCTCGTCCTCCTGCTCGTCCTCGCAATTCCGGGCCTCATCGCGGAGGTCGCCCTGGGCCGTTATACGGGCCGCGGCGTCATTGGGGCCTTTCGGACGATCACCGATTCACGTGCCCTCGCGGGCTTGGGAGTGGTCGTGCTTCTGGTGAACGCGGTGCTGATGTCGTACTACGCCCCGGTGGTCGGGTGGACGCTGTACTACGCGGTCCACGCCCTGTTGCTCACCTTCACGAGTGCCGGGTTCGACCCCGCGGCGTTCTGGAGCGCCTTCCAGGCCAACACTGTCCTGAACCTCGGCATGCACACGGTGGTGATGGGCCTCGTCGCCGGGGTGCTCTATCTGGGCATTCGCCGGGGAATCGAGCGACTGGTCATCTACGCTGTGCCCGGCCTCCTCTTCGCCCTCACCGCCATTACGGTTCGGGCCCTCACGCTGCCAGGCGCCGCCGACGGACTGATTTTCACCTTCGACATCGAGTGGGCGGCCCTGAGCCGCAGTAGCACCTGGATCACGGCCCTCGGCCAGTCGCTCTTCTCCACCGGCCTGGGTTGGGGCATCGCCCTTACCGTGGGCAGCTACCTGCCGGACTACGACGACATCCCGATCGGGGGCGGGGTGTTTACCGTGATCGGCCAGTCGAGCATTGGCATTCTGGCAGCCTTCGCCATTTTCCCCATCGTCTTCGCGTTCGGGATCGACCCGGCGGAAGGATCGGGACTCACCTTTGTCTCGCTCCCCCAAGTCTTTCCGCAGATGAGCGGCGGTGCGCTGTGGGCCATCCTGTTTTTCGTCGGCTTCTTCTTCGCCACGTTCACGTCCGCTGTTCTCATCACTGAGGTGGGGGTCACTACGATCGCGGAGGAGACGACGTGGAGCCGCGGGACCAGCGTCGGTGTTGTCTGCGGGGGGATTTGGGGGCTCGGTCTCCCCAGTGCCTATTCCGGTACAGTCCTCGGAATCCTCGATTTCGTCTTCGGCAACTTCGGCCTTCCCCTCGCCACCCTGTCCATCATCGGACTGATCGGCTGGGTGCTGTCGCCGGAGAAGCTGCGGGTGCTGGAAGTCAATCGAAATGCGGGGGCGTACGTCGGGCGGTTCTGGTCCCCAATCATCCAGTACGTCATCCCGGCGGTGATGCTCTTCATTCTGATGAATTACGCCGGGTCGAACTTCGGCACCCCAAAGATGATCGCGGGCGTCGCAGTCCTCCTCGGATTTCCGGTGCTGGGCTACCTGCTCGCCCCCTCTCCGTCCTCTCATCACTCCTCCCAATCACCATGACGGCTCTCCCGCTCGACGTCTGGATCATGATGCTCTTCAGTGCCGCGGTCTTCTTCGGTGGGTCCCTGTGGATGCTGATCTACACCCTCCGCCAGGAGGACCGGAAGCTCCGCATTCTGCGCGAGCACGGCGCTCTGGATACGTATGCCCCCGCGGCGCTCCGCGATCTGCGGGCCTGGATCGAGGCGCATCCCAACGATCTGGACGTGGACACGGCCCGACGCCGCTACGACGAATGCGTCGAGGCCCTTCGCTCAACCGACGAACACGTCTACGACTGGAGCGAGGCTGACCTCAACCAGATTACGAAGGCATGATGCGTTTCTTCTCTCGGGTTCAGCGGAGTCGCCAGAATCCGTACGTCATCCCTACCAGGAGAAGCCAGCCCGTGCCCGAAATCGGAACCTTGTCCGGATTATTGGGCGTGCCGAGTCCCTTCGTCTGCATATTGGATTTCTCTCGGGTCTGTACCGGGTCACGGTAGGGCGACGGGTTTCAACGAACGACTCCCCGCGTACGCGGAGAAAGTAGGCTCCGCTGCTGAGCCCGCGTGTTGAAATGGTGGGCTCGACGGTGGTCCGTGCCGGCACGCGCTGGCGGTTCTGCACTGTAGTGGGCAGAGTCGCCGCCTGAGAGGCCGGATTCGGATACGGCGGGGCAATCGAAAAGGCCTTCTTCAACCGTACGGGGGTGGACACCGGCTCGGAGACCGTCGTCGTGCCTTCGGAATCGATCACCCGCAGCCGAAATGCATGCATCCCGTACCGCAACTCGTCGGTGCGGTATCGGTAGTTCACGCCTCCGGTCGAGGCCTCTTTCCCGCTCAGGGAAGCAATCTCATCCCATTCTCGGGGCAAGGCCGATGTCTTCTTTGTCTTCCCCGGAAGACGCTTGTGCCCGATGTGAAACTCTGCGTCGGGGGCCGCCGAGGTCGTAGTCCAGCGCAGTGTAACCCCGCGTTTCTCGGCCACCGCCTTCGTGCGTGCCACCGGCAGGGGACGGTCAATGTCAATCCGAAGCGCGAACCGATCCGACGTGCGCTCGGCGTTCGGGGACGATGCCTTCGCAGTGGGGCCACTCGCCGCCTCGGTCAAGGACCGCACCCGAACGGGCGCGTCCGGGCGCTTGGGTTCTTGGGCTCGCTCCCCGCTACGAAGACGCTTTGTCTGTGCATCGGACGGGGCTTCGAGTTCGAATGTGTATGCGCGGTCCGGACCCACCCGGACCGTATCGTTATCGGCCGACGAATCCGTGCCCTTCGTATCCACCAGAGACACATGCCAGGACGCCGGAACGTCTTCCCAGTGATCCGTCCGCAGACGCGCCGTTCCACTCATGGTGCTCGTGGCCTTGAGGCGAAGCGGCACCTGAACGACCGAATCCTCCGGCACCGGTCTCCGGCTCCCGGGTACTTCATGCGAACCGGGCAGGGCTTACGAGTCCAGGACCTCGTCGGGCAGCGGTACGTCCTCCGCCTCGATGGAGTCGTCCGGGACGGGAGACGCCTCCTGCGACGACTTCTGGACGCTCCGCAACCGCTGCGTGAGCTCGTCGGTCGCATTGGCGTAGTCCTGCGCACCACGCGCCGACGAGTCGTGGTCGAACACCGTTGTGCCTCCCTCCCGCGACTCCGCCAGGCTCGTACTCGTCCGGATCACACTGTCGAGCACACTGTCCCCGTACTTCGTCCGGAGGTACTCCTGATACGTCCGGTGGATGCGCTTACGGGCGTCGACCTGCGTGAGCAAGAAGTTGCGGGATTGGAGGCGGGGATTGAGCTTATTCTCGACCAGCTCGATCGTCTGGAACGTTTGCTCGGCCCCCACAATGGCCTGGTACTCCGGAAGCACCGGAATCAAGACGTGCTCGCTGGCGACGAGGGCGTTGAGACTGTAGACGGTCACGGCCGCCGCCGTGTCGAACAACACGAGGTCATACTCCAGCGAGGAGTTCTGCAGGACCTCTCGAACCCACAGGACATCGGTCGGCTTGTTGAGGTCCCGCATGCGCTTGGTGAGCGTGCTGGAGGAGGGCAGTAGGTCGAAGCCGCTCAGGTGCCGAACCGGAATTGTATCCAGCGACACCGACGGCTCGAACAGCTTGGCCACTGAGGCGTCGGACCGCGGCTCTTCCACATCCATCGTGCGCGTCAGAAACCCCTGGGGATCCAGATCGATAACGAGGACACTCCATCCTGACAGCCCGAGGGCTGCCGCCACGTGGATCGCGGTCGTCGTTTTTCCCGTTCCTCCCTTGTGGTTACAGACCGACAAGACGTCCATAAGACAGCGTTCCGATGAGGGAACCTCATTTCTGAAAGGTAGGTGCTTGCAGGGGTGGTGTCAACCTGGTTCTCCACGGCAACCGCATCTTACGCCCCCCCTCAGCATGTCGATTGTCAAACGCACCGTGCGCCACTCCCACACTCCCATACCCACGTACTTTTCGGCACAATTGGATGATATGGACAGCAGAGTTCCCTTCGCCTGCCCCGAGGGTTTAACATGCAATCGCCCTGCCCGGTTCTCAGGCGTATCCGAGTGGACGCGGTCCCTCCTCCGGGCTAATCGGCGATGGCCTTGATGGGCCTAACGCTTCAGAACCTGCAATCCGCCAAACAGGTTCTCAACCTCCACACCGTTTTGACGCATGATGTCGTCCCTTCTTTCCTTCCGCGCCCCTTTCATCCTGGCGTCCCAGTCGCCGCGGCGCCGGGCCCTCCTTGAACAAGTGCACGCGAGCTTCAGCGTCGAGGTGAGCCCTGCCGACGAAACGCTTGCGGAGCCCGGTCCGCCTCCCGAAACGGCCCAAGCGCTCGCCGACAAAAAAGCGACGCCGGTCGCCCAAGCCCACCCCGATGCTCTGGTCCTGGCGGCCGACACGATCGTGATCCACGACGGCACGATTCTCGAGAAACCGAACTCGGCGGAGGAGGCCGCGGCCATGCTGCACCGGCTCAGCGACACCACCCACTCGGTGTACACGGGGCTGGCCCTGCACCACTCGTCTTCGGACCGGGCCGTCACGGTCGGCGAAGAAACGAGGGTGTCGTTCGCCCCCCTCCGGACTGAGGATATTGACGCGTACGTGGCATCCGGCTCTCCCATGGACAAGGCGGGCGGGTACGGCATCCAGGATCACACGGCCCCCTTCTTCGTCGAGCGCCTGCATGGGGACTACTATAATGTCGTCGGCCTCCCCCTCCGTCGCCTGTACACCACCTTGTGGGACGAGTTCGGCGACCTGCTCACCTGACGGCCTCGCGCCGCTCTACTGCACGATGACGCCCGCACGCAGGCGAACCGTCGACGAATTCCCCATGCACCACGCTACGCCTCAACTTTCAAGGGGGTTCAGAGTAGGAAAAACGCCGCCGTTTTCTCAAACCCGACGCCTCGCTCTATGACGGTCCCCAAACGGACCCGCAACCGTTCCCTCCTCGCCTCACCGCTTTGGACGGACAACCTCCGGGTCCTCCTCATTCAGGCCCGCAGTGCGCCGCGGATGATTGAGCAAGAGCAGGAGTGCTTTTCGGAGCGCTGTCGGCTGCCGCGCGACCGTTTCCGCATCCTGAACGTGGTGCAGGGCGATGAGCCGTCGACCGCCTACCTCGACGGCGTGGATGCGGTCATCATCGGCGGGGCCGGGGCGTACTCCGCCGCCGAGAACTACGACTGGACGCCGGCTCTCCTCGACTTTGTGCGGCGTCTCTTGGATCGGGGACTGCCACTGTTCGGCTCGTGCTGGGGGCATCAGGTGATTGCCCGTGCCCTCGGGGGCCGCGTCGAATACGCCCCCGAGTACTCCGAGCTGGGCTGCGGCACCGTGTCACTCACCGACGCCGGCCTCGAAGACCCGCTCTTCCACCGTTTCCCGCGAGAGTTCCACGCCAACATGGGGCATCACGATCGGGTCGTCGAATTGCCGTCCGAAGCCGTCGAGTTGGCTCACAACGACATTCCCTATCAGGCCTTTCGGATTCGAGGCCTGCCCATCTACGGCACACAGTTTCACAGCGAACTCGACGCTGAGCGCGAGCGCGAGCGCATCCTGGTCTACCGGAAGCACTATCGCGACGCCCTGCCGGATGAGGAAACGGTCCAGTACGTGCTGGACGATCTCGCCGACACAACGGAGGTGGACCACCTTCTGTACGACTTCCTGACGACGTTCGTCGCTCGCGGCCTTCCGGACGACGCGCTGCGTCCCCCGACGCCGGTGCCCGCCTCCGCGTCCGACCCCCCCGAGGCCCTCTCGCCGTCGTCCCGGCGAACACCGGATCGGTAGACTCTCGGAAGCAGCTCAGTTAGGAGTTGTCAATGTAGTAGGTCGCCTCTGCGCGGTCGCAGGGTCCACCGACCGGCGGATTGGGCTTGCGAACGGTCACCTCCACCCCCTCCACGCTCGGATAAGTGTCGAGAACCTGATGCGCGATCCGGTAGGCCAGCTTCTCGATCAGAAAGAAGTTGTTCTCTGTGACGAGCGTCTGGACGAACTCGTACACCTTTTCGTAATTCACCGTCCGCGTAAGGTCATCGTGGAGGGCCGCCTCTTCGAAGTCGAGGTCGACCCCCACGTCCACCTCGTACCGTCCGCCCACCTTGTGTTCTTCCTGCATCACCCCGTGATGGCCGTAAAACACGGCGTTGACGAGCCGTACACGGCCTGCCGTCGGACGGTCGTTTCCGGAGGCAGATGTCGTTGGGGGGGAGGCCGTCTCGTCGTCGGGGTTGGGCGTGCTCATGTCGTTGGACATCGGACAAACCGTGAATGAGACCGAGCGGTGCCGCTACGCCGGCTGCTGTTCCAGGGGCACGAGCGTCGGGATGGCCGCCAGATCGCGAAAGGACTGCGCCCGGGCTTCAAGATCCTCAGGGCCCAGCTCCAACAGCTGTCCGGGGCCGTACTCTTCGACCACGAACGAGGCCATGACACTGCCGAAGACAACGCCCTGCCGCAACTCCTCATGGCCGTGACCGTCTGCCCGCACGAGGTGTCCCGCGAGGCCGCCCGCGAAGGCGTCGCCCGCCCCGGTCGGGTCCTGGATGTCTTCAAGCGGGTAGGCCGGGGCACTGAAGGTCTTGCCGTCGGAGAAGAGAAGCGCACCGTGCTCTCCCTTCTTAATAATCAGCGTCTCCGGCCCCATGTCCCGCACGATGTCGGCCGCCGTCACCAAGTTCGGCTCATCAGCCAGCTCCCGCGCCTCGGAGTCGTTGATGACGAGGCAGTCTATCTGCGTCAGCGTCTCACGCAGCGCGTCCGGCGTGTTCTCGATCCAGAAGTTCATGGTGTCAGCAATCACGTACTCCGGATCGTCGACCTGTTCCAGCACGCTCTGCTGGACGGTCGGGTCCAAGTTGCCGAGGCAGACGATCTCGCTGTCGGCGTAGGAGGTCGGAATTGTCGGATCAAAGTCCTCCAGCACGTTCAGCTGGGTCTCGAGCGTGTCCCGCTCGTTCATGTCGTAGTGATACTTCCCGTGCCAGAAGAAGGTATCGCCGTTCTCGTCGACCTCAAGCCCCTCCAGGTCGACCCCGCCGTCGAGGAGCGTCTGTCGGTATTCGTCCGGGAAGTCGTGTCCAACGACCCCGACAAGCCGAACGTCCTCGGCGAAATGCCGGGCCGCCAGGGTAATGTACGAGGCGCTTCCCCCCAGTACGCGCTCGGCCGAGCCGAACGGCGTCTCAATGGAATCGAAGGCTACGGTGCCAACGGAAAGGATACTCACAGGTGGATCGAGTTGAGCTCTGGAAAAGTCCGAAACGGTCACCTCGAAAGTAAGGGACGCCCCAGCCCTTCGCACATCAAGCATACGAATTCTACACCAAGGTCTCGGCGCTGCTCCCAAGGCCTTACAGCCAGTGCCGGACCTTCGAGGCGAGGTAGCCGCCGGCCACGATCCCGGCCACAGTAAGGAGGGATCGCGTAGCGGTGCTCCGCTCCGACGGGGCCGTGGCGTCGACAGAATCGGCCACCGTGTCGGCGTACTCTTCGACGGCCTCAGACGCCTGTTCCCCAAGCACCTCCCCGAGTTCTTGCGCCTCCTCGGCGGCCTCGCTGCCCCGCTTGCGAAGCTGCTTCGTGGCCTCGTCGGTCACCTCGCGCAGGCGTTCCGACGCCGTTTTGGCAAACGATTCGGCTTCCTGCTGGGCAGCGCGCCCGGCCTCCTGAGCGTCGTCGGCCCATTGCTTGCCGGTTTCCTGCGCACGCTCACGAAGCTCAGCACCGGAGCGCGAAGCACGGTCTCCCACCTGACTCCGCAGACGGGAAGCCACCTCGCGGGCGTCGTCGGTGAGACGCCGGAGGCGCTGCCGAGCATGCTCAGACAACGTGCGAGGCGGACGCGATCGGGTGGCGGCCGAAAGGCCGTAGCCGGCGGCGGTCCCCACTCCTATCGAAAGCGCCATCGTAAGGAGCGGATGCCGCTGAACCCAGTTCTGAGCCCGTGCCTTTGCCTGCTGGGCCTTCAGCCGCGTGATCTCCGCTCGCAGCTCGCCGACCAGCGCCTGAAGGTCGTGCTGGGCGTCGGGCGTCGTCTCTTCGTTCGACTCGGCGTCGTCGGTATTCTGTGGGGCGTCGGAAGTCGTTGTGTCTGTGCTCATGGTCGTGTACTGGTAACGAAAGAAGGAACTGGAAGGAAGTAGTGGGCTCGCACAACTGAAACGAGAGAAATTGCAGATCGTACTCCGCTGTTCTCCTCTATCCCTCCTGCGAGGAAACGCTCGGTATCGACAGTCGCCCGCAAACGCTGGAGACGCCATCAAATGACCGGCGCTCAAGCCCGTCAGAGCCGTTGTGCACGGGCACTAATCGCGGAGGTAAGCCCCGGCGAACACGCCGACCGCGAACGCGCCGAGCATGGCGGGGGTCTGGTGCTCCTCAACCCACATCCGGGTCAGGTCCCAGGCCATGCGGGCCTGATCTCGGCGGGACGGCCCGCCCGGCGAAGCCCCGCCCGAAAACGGATCATCCGCCTCTGCGTCGAAGGGACCACGGCCGAGGGATTCGGACGAGGGCGCGGACGACCGGTCCTCCGTCCCGCCCACGGATGTAGCGGACCCGGCCGCAGACGAGTCAGGGGTCGATGACGACGGGTCGTCGGAGAAGTCGGACTCTTCACTCATAAAAAGTCGGTTGGTCGGCAATGAAACGAGAACGAGCGCTCCGTCTATCGACACTACCGATCCGTGAGAAAGTACGTAAACTATTTTCTGCTGCAGCTACTGATCCGTGCACGGGTAGGTAAACTTTATTCTCTCCTACGGGGAGGACCGTGGTCCGCTACTGGTCGGAATCGTCTTTAAGAACCCATTCACGTATCAGTAAAGACCGTGTACAGCCGCAAGCAAAGAATGGTCGTTGGAAACTTATTCACGTATCGGTAAGGATGTATACACCGATCTGAAATCGGTAGACTCCGTTTCTCACGTCCGGCTACACACGGCCCACAGCGATTGAGTGGACCGATGTACGAACGTTCTCACGGATCGGCGAAGGCGCGTGACAACGAGCACTTGTTTGTCACGTCCAGTGCCCTCATCTTTAGGCGCGTGCGGGAATGCTCACGCCCAAGGTTACGGGGCGAGATTCCGGGGGAAGCGGGTGTTCAACATTCCGGAGCACCAGCCCTTTCAACACCGTTTCCAATCTCCGCTTGCACGGTTCGCCAACAGCGAATATGATTCCCGAGTCCCCCAAAATAGTCCCCTGGATCGGCCTCGTCCTCGTGATGGCGTGCAGCCTGCCTCCCGCTTACGGACAGGCGACGGCGCCGTGATGTCAGCGTTCGAGGCGTATCGCCTATCGCACCCGGATCACGCCCAGACGGGGCAGGCGCTGTACCTGGAAGCCAAAGCCGCCCTCGCCGAGGGACACGACCAGGAGGCCATTCGCCTCTTCGAACGCTTCCAGCGCATCTATCCTACCCACCCACGCGCCCCGGAGGCCCAGCTTAGCCTGTCGCAGTATTTTCTCGATACGGGTAACACCGAGGCGGCTCGGAAGCAACTCAACTCGATTCTCGAAAATCCGTCCTCCCGCAACCAGGCCGCACGGGCGCTCTACCTGTTTGGAACGAGCGAGCGCGACCGCGGCAATCTGGAGGCCGCCCTCGGATACTTCGACCGCGTTCGGACGACGTATCCCGACACGAAAGTGGCTCCGGTTGCTTACTACGCGCTGGGCGCCACCCAGGTCCAACTGGAGAAATACGATCAGGCCGCAGCCTCTTTTGAAAACCTGGGGCAGCAGTTTCCGAACTCTCCCTATGCCCAAAACCTGGGCACCGCTCTTGCAGAGGTGTATTACCGCCTGGGCCGCTACGAGCAGGCGGCGGCCGAGTTGCAAAACCGACTTCTCGAACTAAAGGGCGATCAGCGCGCCCGTGCGCACTTCCTACTGGCGGAAGCCTCCAACCAGATGCGGGCGGGTGAGGAAGCGGTGGTCCACTACCGACGAGTGATCGACGAACACCCGAACACCCCGTATGTGGTGCCGGCCAAATACGGCCTGGCCTGGCACTATCAGCGCGCCGGCAACGCCGCGCAGGCTGCCCGCGTTTTCGTCGAGGTCCGCGCGCAGGGCAGTGGCCCGCTGGCCCGCAAGGCGACCTACTACGAGGCTGTAAACCGAACCCGGACCGGTGACACCGAGCGCGCCCTCTCCCTTTATCGACGAGTAGTCAAACAGTACCCGGATAGCCGCCTGGCCCCGGAGGCCCTGTTTGAGGCGGGGCTCATCCAGTACAAGAAGGAGGAATACGGGGCCGCTGCGGCCTTCTTCCGCACCATTACGCGTGAACATTCCGAGGCGGCCCGGATCGGAGACGCCTACTACTGGCTCGGCAACGCGTACCTTGTAGACGAGAGTGTAGACCGGGCCCTCACGGCCTACAACAAAGCCACCGAGTTCGACACCGCTTCCCAATCGCTACTCCGAGAGGTGCGCTTCCAGAAGGCCTGGGCACAGTACGAGGAGGGGCGTTATAATAGCGCCGCCCCCGAGTTCTTGGCCTTGGCCGAATCGGCGTCGAGTAGCAAGCGGGGCAGCGAAGCCCTCTTCTGGGGGGCCGACAGCCACTACCGGCAACAGAATTACGCCCGGGCACGGTCGCTCTTCACAAAGTACCTAAAGCAAAACCCGAAAGGCTCCAAGGCGGCCGGCGCCCGATACGCCCTCGCCTGGACGTACTTCAAACAAAATCAGCATGAGGCCGCCGCCCGAGAATTCCAGGCGTTTCTCGACATGTACGCCGGGACGGACACTGACATTCCGTACAAGCAGGACGCCCGGCTACGCCTGGCCGACTCCTACTACGCCCTCAAGCGATACGAGGACGCGGTGGAGGTTTACCGACGCGTCGGTGAGCAAGGCACTGGCTACGCGCTGTTCCAATCCGGCGAGGCCCTGAATTACGCCGGTCGACCGGAGGGCGCCCTCCGCACCCTCAACCGACTCGTCGAGCGCTACCCCGACAGCCGCTGGCGCCCCCAGGCTCTCTACCGGATCGGGGCCGTCCACTTCCAGGAACAGAACTACGAGGAGGCCGTCGCGGCCTACCGCCGGTTCTTAGAAACCTACCCCGACCATACACTCGCCCCCGAGGCCCAGTACGGCATTGGCGACAGTCGGTACAACGCCGGCAACATGGAAGAAGCCGTCACGGCCTACCGGACGGTGCTCGTCGAGTACCCGAAGACCAAAACCGCCTCCGAGGCCGCCTCCAGCCTGTTCTTTGCCCTCGGCGCAGCGGGCCAGTCGGACCGGGCCGATCAGATTATCACCGAGATTGCGAAGGCACATCCTGACGCCGACCTCGAAGACCGCCTCCGCTTCCAACGAGCAAAGGCGGCCTACCAGAGCGGCGAGTCGAAGAAAGCGCTCAACCTCTTCCAGTCGTTCGTCCGTACGACATCGACCTCCTCTCTGCTGCCGGACGCCTACTACTACCTCGGCATCCTGTACGCCAACGATGACCAAACCACGGAGGCCAAAAACTACCTCAGCCAACTTGTCGAACAATACCCGGACAGCGGGGTGCTCCCCGACGGCGCTCTCCGGCTCGGCGACATTTACCGGAACGAAGAGAGCTACGAAGAGGCCGCTGCGGCGTATAAGACCGCCACGGAAAGCGACGCCATCGGCACGGAACTCCGCGCTCAGGCGCGCTACGGACAGAGCATTGCGCTCCTAAACGTGGGCAAAAACGACAAAGCGAAAGAGATTCTCAATCGCATTTTGGAGGAGAGCCAGGGCGGCCCCCTGCAGGCCTCTGCCCGGCTCGGGCTCGCCCGCATCTACGAAACCGAGAACCGTCCGGACGAGGCCATCAATCTCTACCGGAAGGTCGTGGGCTCGGCGGATGGTGAAACAGGCGCCGAGGCGCTGTTTCGTCTCGGCCAACTGCTTCGCTCACAGGGCCGCCCACAGAAAGCCATTGAGGAACTCGACCGCATGTCGTCCCTCTATGCGGGCTATCCGGAGTGGATCGCCCGGTCGCTCTTGGAGCAGGCCATGGCGTACCGCGACCGGGGTCGAACCGGCGAGGCCGTCAAGCTCTACGACGAGGTTGTAGAGTCGTATCCGGGGACGCCCTTCGCAGAAACGGCCCGTGAGGAACGGAAGGCGCTCTCGTAACCCCCGCTCCCCGTTCCGCTTTCCCGTTGCGGCTTCGTGAAACGGGGTGCTCCAGACTCAGGGAATATTTTGTATCTTCGCTCTTGTGGATCGGACTGATCGTGTCTCTCCCCTTCATGACCGTTGCTGCCTCCCGCATGCCCTTCCGTCGCATGCCTTCGCTCGTTCTCGTCCTCGGCCTACTCGCCGGGCTGCTCCTTCTACCCGCGACCACCCAGGCCCAGCAGCCGGACACGTCGCAGCAGAAGCTGCCCGAGATTGCCCCGCAGGAGTTCGAAATTCGCGGCGAGCTCCAGGTGTCGTTTCCCTCCCTCGAACGGCAGCCGTTGCGCGGGTTTGCCTCGCCGCCGACGATCCCCACGGTTCCGCCGGACCACACCCCCTTCGTCGAGTCCTACAAGCAGGACCTTGAAAATCTCCCGGAAAGCCTGCCCACTCCGGCCGCTGCCCCCGAGTCTGTGGCAAAGACCGATCCTCCGAACAACGGCTTCATCGAGGCAGGCGGCGGCCGGTACGCCTCCCGGTTCGCAGCCGCCCGCTACGCGGTCGACTTTTCCCCGCGTCAATCACTCTCCGTGCACGCCGACTACGACGGCACGGAGGGCTTTTCGCCGTCCGAATCCGCCTCGGGCCTGGACACGCCGTCCGACGATGTCGAAGGAGGCGTGGAGTTTCGGAGCCGACACGACGGGTTCTCGATCCGGACCCGGGCGTTCGGCAGTCTCTCCGACTACACGCTGTACGGGCAACCCAATTTGACAACCAGTGCACCTTCGCGAACCGGGACCCGTCTGGGCGCGCACGGTGGGCTTCGCACATTCGGGGAGATCGAGTCGCGTCTCGGCATCGGCTACACCAGCACCGACTATACCACCGATCCCGCCTCGACCGCGTCGGACGACCTCTCCGAAGGCCGCCTGACCCTGGACGGTCACCTGGAAATTCCCCTCGGGGGCGTCTCCTCTTACCTGGATGCGTCTCTTTCCCGGTCGAGCTACCGCGAAGACGTGTCCGGGAATCCGTCCGGATTTTCCCTGAGTGCCGGGGCCGGAACGGAGATCTGGTCCACCGACCGTCTTTCACTGCAAACCGGTGTTCGCGTCCTCAGCTACAACGCTCCGCCGACCACCGACGCTACCGACAGTGGCACCTACATCATGCCCGAGGCCCGTGCCAGCTACACCCTCACGTCCAGCATCACGGCGTTCGCCGAGAACACCCCCCGCCTCCGCGATGACGGGCTGCACGGCCTCTACGGCGAGAATCCGTACGCGGACAACGTTCCGGCCGTCCAGCCGACCGTCTTCACCACCGACGCGAGTACGGGCGTCCGCTTCTCTGCGGGACCAGTCCGCGTGACGACGGACGCTGGATTCCGGTACGCGCCCTCATATCAGTTCTTCACCATTCCCGTGGGAGGCAACCTCCAGGTTGGTTACGGGTCGGCCCGCATTCTGCACGGCGGGGCCGAGATGGCCCTGCAAGGCGTCGAAAACATCGAAACGTCCGTGTCCGTCTCCCTCCGCGACGGCGCGCTCGTCGGCCCGGAAGAACCGATCCCGCACTTTTCCCCCGTCGTCGCCGATGCCATGTTCTCGGTCTCCTTCCTCAACGACAAGGCCCTCTTCCAGACCACGGGGACCGTCGAAAGCACCCGCCCGGCCGACATCACGACCGACCGGGAGGTCGATCCCTACGTTTCGTTCGACCTTGAAGGCTCCTACCAGGTGACGCCCCTCATCGACGTGCTCGTGAAGATTCAGAACGTGGGCCCCAGCGCCCCGACCAAGTGGGTTCGCTACCCCCGACCGCCCGCCGCCGTTCAGGCCGGCGTCCGCATCGACTGGTAGCCCCCTCCCCCGGAACCTGCGTGGCATTTTTGAACCAAACAGGTCCGTCGGCATTTGCACACCGATATCCGGCTCCGGAAATGCGGACCGTCGTCGGGGTCGGTTGACGCAACTGCACCTCCAGCCGCTCGTGCTTCCCGGCTCGCTCGGATCGATTTTTGCACGACTGGAGAAGAGCCTGCATGTCCGCACCGCCCATGAGACTCTGATCTTTCCATTCAGTGATGAGCACGCCTTCGGCAAAAGAGACCATCGCTGCCTTCGTCCGCGTCCTCCGTCGCCGGTTGGAAAACGGGGAAACGGTGGAGGTCCCCGACTTCGGCACCTTCTCCGTCGAGCACCGCCCGAGTGAGATCACGGAAGGCCCTGATGGCACCCAAGAGATGACTCCGCCCAGGGACGTCGTCCGTTTCACCCCGGACCAGTAACCGACCGTTTTTCAGGCATTCCGTCTTTCCCATGTCTGCCTCTATCTACACGCTCCTTGCCGAAGAGCTTGAGATCTCGGACGCCAAGGCTAAAAAGCTCCTCTCGGCAATGCTCCGCGAGGTTCACGAACGGGCACGTCGAGACGGCGTCCAGCTCCCGAACTTCGGGCGGTTTGAAGAAGAGAACGGCGCCCTCGTCTTCGAGCCGGCTGACTCGCTGGCCGTGACCGTGAACCGCCGCTTCGAGGGGCTCTCAGCCGAGGACCTGTCCGCGGCCCCGATCGAGGAAGACGAGACCGAATCGCAGTCCAGCGGGCCCAGTACTATTACGCTCGGGTACCAGGATGGAAGCAACTGGAGCCCCCTGGACGCCGACGAAGAGCCGGACTCAGACGACGACACCTCCGACACCAGCGACGCCCCGGACACGGCCGAGTTCCAGGTCCCCGACGTAGACGCCCCGGCCGAATCGGCAGGGGCGACCGACGAGGCGGACGACGACTCCCCGGATACCGCCGAGTTCTCTGCGCCCGCAGGCCAGCAGAGTGAAACGACTGACTCCTCCCCTGACGCTTCGTCGCCGGAGGACGAGCCTGCTGACCCTCCCCGCGCCGACGCTACGGACGAGTCCGACGCTGATGCCCCCGACGCTAATCGTGCAGAGTCGTCGTCCACGAGGAGTACCGGAGCCCGCGAGACGGAGAAGCTGTATCCCTTCGTTGAAGACGTGACCAACTCGGCCACAGATTCTAAGGACGACGAGACGGCCCCGTCGGATACCGACCCGTCGTCGGAGGATGCCCCCTCGATGGCGCCCCCCGAGGATGACCGCGAGCATAACTCCCTCTCGGACATCTGGGATGAGGAACAGGATGACTCTGCGGCGTCGGCTACGCCTGGCGCCTCCGAGCCGGACTCGCAGGCCTCCGAAGCATCCCCTGCAGATACTGGCACGTCCTCCGATCCCAGCGAGACCTCTTCGAGTTCCTCGACGACATCGTTCGAGATGCCCGAGCCGTCTCCCCCCGACGCTACGGAATCGGAAGAAGACCAGGCCCCCGACGAGGCGTTTGCCAGCACCGCTCCCCCTCCCTCCGCACCCGCCCCGACCTCTTCGGGCTCGTCGCTTGCCCGGGTGCTCGTGTCCGTCCTGGTGTTTCTTCTCCTCAGCGGGGGTGCCTGGTACATCCTGGGACAGCGCGGCCTGGTGCAGTCGCCCCGGGCCACCTACACTCAGCTGAAAGCAACGCTCCTTTCAGACTCTTCTTCCAACGCCACCCAGAATAACACGAGTGCGGCGCCGGAGTCGGCGCTCTCTTCGTCGGGGGACGAACGCACGGATACGACGACGGCGTCTACCGAACCGGCGGAGACGGAGCCCGTGGAAGATCAGCCGACTGACGAGGCCCCCGCGGCCCCGTCTCCGACCACCTCGTCTACATCCAGCGATACCACGTCGGCGTCTCCCACACCGACCCTGGCCCCCGACGACGGCGGGTGGTCGATCGTCGTGGCATCTCGCGCCAGCCGTGAGGCCGCCCGCTCCCTCGCCGACACCTACCGCGATCGGTTTCCGGATCAGAACATTCCCATCGGTGTTTTGGAAGCGACCGTTGACGGAGTCACTCGCTACCGCGTCGGGGTCGGTCAGTTCTCCTCGAGCGCCGACGTTCAGCGCTTCCTCGACGAAAACAGCGACCCGCTGCCCGACGGCGCCTGGGCCCTCCGACTCTAGGACCATTCCTCCGCGTGAGCGTCCTCCTTATCAGTGGCACGCTGCGGTCGTGCTCACGGGAGCGGCGTTGACCGTGATTCCTCCTCACCTACGCTTTCGTTCGGCTCCTGCCCTTCATGCTCCTTCTCCAACAGGTTGACACTGCAGCTGCGGACACGACCCAAACTGCGGTCTCTCATGTTTCGTCCCTGCTCGATATCCTCGTGCTTGGCGGTTGGGTCATGATTCCGCTCGTGCTCCTGTCCCTTCTTACCTTCTACCTGCTCGTCGAGCGGCTCATTACGATTCGTCGCGCCTCCTCCAACCCGGAGGTCATCACCGACCGGGTCCGCGATTACGTCCGCAACGGCGACGTGGAGGGCGCTATCGCTTACTGTAAGGACAAGGACGTGCCCATCACCCGCATTCTGCAGCAGGGCCTCGAACGACTCGGGCGTCCGATTTCGGAAATCCAGGATGCCGTTCAGGCCGCCGGCAAACACGAAACCTTTGAACTCGAACGGAAAACCAACCTGCTGGCCAGCGTCGCGGGCATCGCCCCCATGCTTGGGTTCTTTGGCACTGTCATCGGTATGATACGGGCCTTTCAGGAAATCCAAAACCTGCAGGGAAACGTCAATCCCAGTGTGCTGGCCGGGGGCATCTGGGAAGCACTGGTCACGACCGCCGCCGGGCTCCTGGTCGGCATCCTGGCGCTGTTCTCGTACAACTTCCTCATCGGCCGCATCCGGCGGCTTACCAACGACATGGAGCGATCCGCAACCGACTTTATCGACCTGCTTCAGGAGCCGGTCTCGTCCGACCAGCGCGGCGAAACCGTTGGCTAAATTGAGTCCTGCGTGCCTCGCGCTCCTTCCTCGATCCGACTCTCCCCCGCCATGTCCCTCGACTTCTCGCCGTCCCAGGAGCCGATGACGGAGATCAGCCTCGCCGGCATGACGGACATCGTTCTGCTCCTGCTGATCTTTTTCCTTCTGACCTCCAGCTTCATCCCCCAAATGGGCATTGAGGTGACCCTCCCACAGGTGGACAGTTCATCGCCCGTCGAGGAGCAATCGGTAACGGTGGCGCTGACCGAAGAGGGCACGTACTTCGTCAACGGCTCGCGCGTCTCGTCCTCCCGCCTGATTGATGAGATCCGAGCCGCCCGCTCCTCGCAACGCACGCTGATTATGCGGGCCGATCAAGGGGCCACGGTGGGCCAATTTGCGACCGTCGCCTCGGCCGCACGGGCCCTCGACATGCGCATCCTCGTGGCCACTGAACGCCGAGGGCAGTCCCCGTAACAGATTGACGAGGCCACTGCACGCGCAGTCATTCTCAAAAGCAGCCCGAGGGGCGTAGCCCTGTACGTTTCCCGCGTCGCGGCGCGCGACGCCTCGGAACCGAGAACAGCTGCGCAAAGGAGACCGGACCGAAAAACCGCGTTCGTTACGAGAGTGCGCCGTCCACCAGCGAGGGCACATCTGCCAGGACCTCATCGAGGGCTTCAGTGTCTCGCCCGCCGGCGGACGCCAGCTGCGGCCGCCCGCCGCCTCCGCCGCCGAGCCGCTGCCCGAGGGTGCCCACCAGATCACCGGCCTTCAGGTCGCGGTCGCCAATCAGATCGTCGGCCACCGTCGCTACGACGTACACCTTCTCCCCGTCGTCGCCGAGACTGCCGAGCACCCCCACCGCGCCCTCGCCCAGCTTGTCGCGGAGCTGCTGCCCCACCTCCTGCAGCTCGTCCATGTCGGCGCGGTCGAGCCGACCGGTGACCACCGTGACGCCGTCTACCTCCGTCGCGTTGTCGGCGATGAAGTCATCCAGCCGCCCCGCAAGCTGCTGCTGTCGAAGCTGATCCACCTGCTCCTGGAGCGCATCCCGCTCCTCCTGCAGCCGCGCTACGGCGTCCGGGAGCGGCTCTTGTAACGACCGGAACTGGCGACGCGCCCGCGTGAGCTTGTCGAGCTGTGCGTCGACGTGCTCGAACGCCGCCTCGCCGGCCACCGCCTCCACGCGGCGCACGCCCGACGCGACCGACCCTTCCGACAGGAAGCGGAAAAGACCGATTTCACCGGTGGCGCCCACGTGGGTGCCCCCGCAGAGCTCCATTGAGTAGTCCGGATCAAAAGTAATGACCCGAACCCGATCCCCGTACTGTTCTCCGAAGAGCGCCATCGCGCCCCGCTCCTTGGCGTCCTCAATGGGCACGTCGCGGTTCTCCTGCTTCGAAATGTCGCGCCGGATGGCGGCGTTGACCTGCCGTTCAATATCGCGGAGGGTCTCCTCGTCGACGCTCTCGAAATGGCTGAAGTCGAACCGCAGACGGTCCGGCGCCACCAGCGAGCCCTTCTGCTGCACGTGGTCGCCCAGCGTGTTTCGCAGGGCCGCGTGCATGAGGTGCGTCGCCGTGTGATGGGCGCGGATGCGCCGCCGCCGCTCCGTGTCAACCTCGGCCGTCACGGGCGCCGTCAAATCCAGATCGTCCGGAAGCTCGTCGACGATGTGGGCGATGCGCTCCCCCTCCTGCTGCGTGTCTTGGACAATCACCTCCTGATCCCCGATTCGCAGCGTCCCGGAGTCGCCGACCTGCCCCCCCGCCTCCGCGTAGAACGGCGTATGGCTGAGTTCGAGTTCGTAGTGTGAGTCCTCTTCTCCCTCCACAACGCGTACGGCCCGGATCTCCGTCTCCTCGACCCTGTCGCGGTCGTACCCGATGAAGACCGACGCGTCGTCCCCCTCCGTGACCGACTGCCACGCGTGCACGTCGCTCTGATCCACTTCAAACGACGACGCCTCGCGGGCGCGGCGCTGCTGCCGCCCCATAAGGTCCTCGTACCCCTCCATATCAACACTTAAGTCGCGCTCTCGCGCCATCAGCTGCGTGAGGTCGATCGGAAAGCCGTAGGTGTCGTGCAGCAGAAAGGCGACGGGGCCGGGCACCGCGGCGTCACGGGCTACCCGCGCAAAATCCCGCAGCATCTCCGCCTCGTCGTCGGCGTCGATGAAGGCCTGCTCCAGCAGGTCCATCGCCTTTCCGTCCTGCTGAAGATCCCCGAGAGTCTCGTCGGTGGCCTCCCCGTCTTTCTCCGACAACTCCTCAACGTACGGCACCACGCGCTCGAAAAAGTCGATGCCGGTCCCGAGCGTCTTCAGGAAGCTCTCCTCCTCGGACCGGATGGCCTGCTCAATGAAGTCCTGCTGGTCAGCGAGCCCGTCGAACTGGCCGCCCATCTTCCCCACGAGCGGATCGAGGAGCCGATGCAGGAAGGGCTCGTCCAACTCCAGCGTCTGGTACCCATACCGCACGGCGCGGCGCAGGATGCGGCGAATGACGTAGCCGCGCCCCGTATTGCCGGGCATCACGCCGTCGGAAATCGCAAAGGCGATGGCCCGGATGTGGTCGGCAACCACCCGCAGGGCAATCCGGACCCGTTCCCGCTCGTCGCCGTCGAGCCGAAGATCGTCGTACCCGTTCACGTCGTCCCGCGGCGAGAGGTCGCACACCGCCTGCAGGAGCGGCGCAAAGAGATCGGTGTCGTAGGTCGACCCTTCCCCCTGGAGCACCGCCACGATCCGCTCGAACCCCATGCCGGTGTCGACGTGCTGGTCCTGTAGCTTCTCGAGAGAGTCCCGACCGCTGTCGGGATGGGCGTTGTACTGGATGAAGACCAGATTCCAGATCTCCATCACCTGCGGGTGGTCCTCGTTGACCAGTTCCAGGCCCGGGATCTTCTCCCGCTCGGCCTCCGGCCGCAGATCGATGTGAAGCTCCGAGCAGGGCCCGCACGGTCCGGTGTCGCCCATCATCCAGAAGTTTTCCTTGGAGGGCTCGTAGAGCACGTGCGCCTCCGGGATGGGCGTCTCCTCCAGCCACAGCCCGTACGCCTCGTCGTCGGCGTCCACGCCAAAGCCCTCGTCGCCCTCGTGCACGGTGGCGTAGAGGCGGTCCGGCGCCAGCCCCCACCGGTTCACTAGCAACTCCCACGCCCACCGGATCGCTTCGGGCTTGAAGTAGTCCCCGAAGCTCCAGTTGCCGAGCATCTCGAAGAAGGTGTGGTGGTAGGTGTCGTGCCCCACCTCCTCCAGGTCGTTGTGCTTGCCGGACACCCGCAGGCATTTCTGCGTGTCCACGGCCCGGGAATAGGACCGATCGCCGGAGCCCAGGAAGACATCCTTGAACTGGTTCATCCCGGCGTTTGTGAACAGCAGGGTGCCGTCTCCCTCCGGCACTAGCGACGCACTGGGCACGACCTCGTGGCCGCGCTCCGCGAAAAAGTCCAGGAAGTCTTGCCGGATCTCTTCGGACGTGCGGGCGGTGTCGACGGACGATTGCAAATGGGGCTCCATGAGGCGTTGGGGCGGTCGAATCAGTCAGTGCGTACAGTCAACGAGAATAACGATGCGCGGAGCCAAGCGCGGCGGCTACGCATCAAAAATCGCTGAGATCTCGACCTCAATGTCGGTCGCCGGGTCCTCCACGGTGCCCTCCGGCACGGTGTGCGGCTTTGCGTCCGGCGTGTATATGGTCACCGTCTCCATGGCCGGCTGCACGAGCCAGCAGGACTCGACGCCCGCATCAAGCATGTCGTTGATTTTGTCGACCACGTCCTGGGTGCTCTGGGTCGGGCTCACAATCTCGACGGCGAGGAGGGGCGGCTCCGTCATCCGCGTCACATCCCGCTGGTAGTCCACCTCCATTTTCGGATAGACGCACACATCTGGAGTAACATGACGATCTCCCAGCTCGATCGTCAGTTCACTCGCAATCGTGTACTTTTCCCGATACGAATGAAGGGCACCGGAGATGAGGAACTGAATCTGACCGTGATTGAGACTGGGCAAGGGCTTTCCGCGTTCTCGTTCGTAGTCCGAGCGCTCAGTGACAGTATCCATAAAAATAGAGGGGTAAGTACGGAAGAACGACCCACTCTTGGGGATCGTACGGGACGATTGCATCATGCTCTCCGGAGCACACGAGAGAAGGAGGAAGAGCACGGCGTGACTGCTTCCATGCATCCATGCCTCCGCTCATGTCGGGCAGTCGGGCTGATCAACGGCCAAATCGTCTCCTACGTCCTCGGACATCTGCCAACATAGAATCGCCCTGGTGTATCGTACGGACGAACGCGCCGAGGATTCCCCTCACTGCGTCTGATCGCTCGGGGTGGCGGGCGACACGTAGGGATGCCCTTCAATGAAGAACCGCCACGGACGGTCGACGCCTCTGGAGAGCCCGATGCGGGACGACGTAGCGATGGTCTCATCCGCATCTATCTCGCCCTTGACGAGATACAGCGGGGACCCTGTCAGCATTTCGCCGTGGAACGCGTCGTCTACGTCGAACGCCTCGCTCAGCTTGCCCGGGCCGTTGGTCAGATTCACGTCTCGATGGCTCGCCCCCCGACGCGCCCGCATCGTCTCGGTTCCTTCGACCGGCGCCACGGCCCGCACAAGCACCGCGCCCCCCGTCCCCTCCGGCTCCGTCACGACATTGAGCAGCCAATGCATGCCGTAGATGAGATACACGTATCCCCGCCCCGACTCAGCAAAGAGATCGCCGGCCCGGCCCTCTCGGCGCACTGTACCGGTCTCCTCATCGTATAAATTCCACCCATGGAAGGCCGGATCGTCCTGCGTGTACGCTTCCGTTTCAACGATGCGCCCCACGCGGCGAGGCGTGTTTTCCGGATCTCGCACAAGCCGGGCCCCCAGCAAAGCACGGGCCACCGTAACGGTATCTCTCCGAAAAAACGACGGCGAACACGAATCCATTGTCAGAATCCTTGGGAATGAAGGTGCTGGCTGCTATATTGGCGATGGCCGTCTTCACTTCTATGTGTTACGCCCCAGCATGTCCCGATCGGCACCATCGCAGGACGCAACGTCCGTCATTACACAGGAGTTTTTCGTCGATGCCCCGTGCCCGTTGTCCGTCAACGTGCCGGGCGCCGTCACTACTCTCCGACCGGGAACAGCCGCCAACCAGGCCGAGGTCGCACTTTCGGTGAGCGGTTGCTCCGCCGACGAGGCCGAGCGCCTGTTTGATCGTCTCGCTCTCGATATCCGTCAGGTGAAAGGCACGATCCAGATCACCAGTGACCTCCCCCGGGCCGACATGGAGTGGTGGCGCTGGATTCGCACGTTCGACGGGACGCTTCACCTGGACGTACAGTGCCCGCCTCGGGTCGAGGTCGACCTCACGATTCCGGGTGGCGAACTCGATATCGCGGACTTGACGGGCGACTTCAGTCTCTCAGTCATGGGGACGCCCTGTCGCCTCGCCAATTTAGAGGGGACCCTGACCCTCCGGGCCGAAAGCAGTGACGTAACGATTGATCAGTACGATGGCGACGATCTCACCGTCTCCGTGGCGGTCGGCCGCCTCACGCTCAATCAGATAACCGCCGACCCCCTCACGCTTCGATCAGTCACGGCCCCGGTATCCGTCACGGACTGCGGGGGACCGGCGACCATCACGACCCGTAGCGCCCCCGTGACTCTTTCGGACCACAGTGGTCCCTGTACGGTCAACAACCGCGGCGGCTCGCTCCGATACGAGGGCTGCCCGACCGACGAGACCGACCTCGAAGTCGTGGGAGGACCGCTCACCGCGCTCCTCCCGGTGGCCTGCAACGCCGACCTCACGATGACCGGCTCGACCATGTGCCTCGACGAGGCATTTTCGTTCGACGGAAAGCGCTCCGACGAGGCGATCATAGGCATGCTCAACGACGGCGGCCCGGCCCTCCGACTGGACGCCACCGGGGGATCCGTTGAGTGCCAGGCGGCCTGATTCGCTGTCTTCCCGGCGCACAATCCGTCCGCCAAAAACGCGAGCCGGAATGGGCGTCACAGGCGCTCGACCGGCACCGCCACCCCGCCCCCCGTGCCGTGACAAATCGAGGCCACCCCGAGCGTCCCGTCGTGCGCCTCCAGCGCGTGGAGCAGCGTCACCAGAATGCGCGCGCCGGAGGCCCCGATCGGATGCCCCAGTGCAATCGCACCGCCGTGCACGTTCATGCAGTCATACCGGACCCCGAGCTCGCGGTGAAACAGCACGTTGTTGAGCGCAAAGGCCTCGTTGTTCTCGAAGAGGTCGATATCGTCCAGATCCAACTCCGCCTCATCGAGTACCTGTCGCACTGCCGGAATGGGCGCTTCCGAAAACCGCCAGGCCTCGCCCGCCGACCATTGCCCCGATCCGATCCGCGCGAGAATCTCCAGGCCGTGCGCCTCGACGGCCTCCGGACTGGCGAGCACCACTGCCGCAGCCCCATCCGAAATTTGACTGCTGTTGCCCGCCGTCAGGACTCCATCGTCCCGAAATGCCGGCGATAGATTTGCCAATCCCTCTGCCGTCGTTCCGGGCCGGATGCCCTCATCCGTCTCCAGCCTCTCCGACCCTGAACGGGTCTCAACCTCCATCGGCGTGAGTTCCGCGTCGAACGCGCCCCGCTCGGTCGCGTCCGCGGCCCGCTGCTGCGAGAGCGCGGCCACCTCGTCGAGCGTCTCTCTCGTCACCCCCCGCTCCGCACAGAGGCGTTCCGTCTGCTCGCCCATCGCTTCGCCGCTCTCCGGATCGCTGAGTCCGTCGCGGTGCATAATATCTTGCATCGTCACGCCGTCCGGCGCAAATTTGTGTCCCCACCGCGCGTCGGAATCCACATAGAACCCGGCGTCGGACATCGCCTCCGTCCCCCCCGCCAGAACAAGCTCCGCCCCGCCCGCCTTGATCATCGTCGCCCCGTTGAGGACAGACATCATACTGGAGGCGCACACCATGTCCACGGCGTAGCCGTCCACGCTCTTCGGAATGCCCGCCTTGATTGCTGCCTGCCGCGGTACCAGCTGCCCGTGTCCGGCGCGCAGAACGTTGCCGAAGACGTACAGGTCGAGGGCTTCCCCCGGCACGGCGGCCCGGTCGAGCGCCGCCGCCATGACGGGCGCTGCCAGGTCCACCGGCGAGTGGTCTTTCAGGGCCCCGCCGAAGCGACCGATGGGCGACCGCACGGCGGCAGCGAGATACACGTCGCGCATAGGAAAGAAGGGGGACTGGGGAGATGAACGAAGTGCTTGAGAAGCCCCGTTCGTCCTCATTCAACGGAGGACACCTCGGGCTCCCCACTCAACTGGTCGTGTAGTTGCGCCGGATCGGCCGTCGGCGCCTCGCACTGGAAGTCGCGACACACGTACGCCTGCGCCGTGCCGTCGTCCGCCGGTGTCTGGGTCGCCGTAAAGGACGCCAGCTCGACAATCGGGGGATCGTCGCCCGACGGTCGGTGCAGCACTATCGAGAAAGGATCATAGACGGAACAAGTGGCCTCAATCAAGGCCTGCGTGTCGTCTCTCTCTCCGTCCCCGGCAATGACGACTTCGCGGGTCTCGCCCAGGGCAAACTGCATCCCAGCAAGGAGGGCCGTGAACCCCGTGGGCCGAGACCGCGCCTGGCGACCCGCCCATCGGCTCAGGGCATCGGCCCGCTCCGCCAGTTCCGTCCGACCCGTCATGCGGGCAAGCCGAAGCAGGTTCGACAGCTGGACCGAATTCCCGGACGGCATTGCCCCGTCGCTCACTTCCTTGGGACGCACGATGAGATCCTCTTCGTCGCTCGCCGTCAAGAAGAACCCACCGTCCTCGTCGTCCCAGAACCGATCCAGGGCTTCGTCGGTCAGGTCCAGCGCCGCCTCCAGCCACCGCGGCTCAAACGTCGTCTCGTAGAGCTCAATGAGTCCCCAGGTGAGGAACGCGTAGTCGTCGAGGTGCGCGGCAATCGCTGCTTCCCCGTCCCGATAGCGGTGCAGAAGCCACCCGTCTCCCCACATGGTATCGAGAAGAAAGTCCGCCGCGTCGACGGCCGCGGCTTCGTAGTCCGAGTCGTCGAAGGTCCGCGCCGCCGTCGCAAGCGCCGCAACCATGAGGCCGTTCCAGTCCGTGAGGACCTTATCGTCCCGGCCCGGCCGCGGGCGTTCCTCCCTGCGTTCCAGAAGCGTCGTGCGAACGTCCTCCAGTGTCCGACGAAACTCCTCCGGATCGACCTCTCGCCGCTCGACCTCCGCCTCCAGCGACCGATCCAGGTGCAGCACATTCTTCCCCGTGCGCTGCCCCGTGCTTTCCTCCTGATAGTTTCCCTCCTCCTGCATGTTGAAGAGGTCAATCACGAGCGCCGCCGTCTCATCGTCAAACAGCGATTCAATCTCGTCGGTCGACCACACGTAGAACGCGCCTTCCTCCGACTCGCCGTCCTCGTTCAGACTGTCGGCATCCTCGGCGGAGTAGAAGCCCCCCTCCGGCGCCTGCAGGTCGCGCTGCACGTACGTCAGCACCTCGCGGGCCGTCTGCTCGTACCGGTCCGCGCCCGTCGCCTGATGGGCCTCCGTATAGGCCAGCACGTGCATCGCCTGGTCGTACAGCATCTTCTCGAAGTGCGGGAGCACCCACCGTTCATCGGTGGAGTACCGGTGAAAGCCGTAACCCACCTGGTCGAAGAGACCGCCGAGCCGCATCTGGTCGAGCGTCTCCGTGACCACCTCCAGCGCCCGCTCCTCCCCCGTCCGCGCCCAGTGCCGAAGCAGGTACAACAGGTTGTGCGGCGACGGAAACTTCGGGGCCGACCCGAAACCGCCGTGCGTGTCGTCGAACTGCCGCGACAACTGCTCATAGGCCTCCCGGAGCGTTACCGCGTCGGGGGCCTCCGTGCCCCCGGCCTCGTCCACCGACCGCTGGAGCAGATTCGTCACTTCGTCCGCATCCTCCAGAAGCTGCTCCCGCTCGTTCTCCCACATCTTCTTGATCCGGGGCACCAGATCAACCATCCCCATCTGTTGAAAGCGTCCCTCCTTCGGCAGATAGGTGGCCGCGTAGAACGGCTTGCGGTCCGGCGTCAGAAGCACCGTCAGCGGCCATCCGCCCTGCCCACGCATCATTTGACACACGTTCATGTAGATGGTGTCCACGTCGGGCCGCTCTTCCCGATCCACCTTGATCGACACGAAGGTGTCGTTCATCATTTTCGCCACCTCCTCGTCCTCAAAAGACTCCTCCTCCATCACGTGACACCAGTGGCAGGTAGAGTAGCCGATGGACAGAAAAATCGGCTTGTCCTCTTCCTCGGCCGTCCGAAAGGCCTCCTCTCCCCACGGATACCAGTCGACGGGATTGTCCTTGTGCTGGCGCAGATAGGGACTTTGCTCGTCGGCGAGGCGGTTGGGCATGAGCGACTGTTGGCAAACGAATCCAGAGACGAGACTGAGGCCTACCCAACGACCGATCGCAGGTGCGGTTCACAGCATTGTCTTCAGAAATAATGGACGACCGATGTCCTTCGATCCGAAGGGCGGACGATACGCCTACCTCACGACTCTGTACCAGAAAATTTATTCGTGATATTATACGATATCGATATTAACACAAGTTGCGAGGTACAGATCGTTATGCCGAATCGACGACCGGGGCCAAGTCAACGAGGTCATACTTCACGTGCAGACCACAGGCCGCCTCAAGCGCTGTATGCAGCGGTCTGGGGCTGAGCGAAGCGAAGTCATATCCGTGGTGCAGTCTGTCGTCCGCCGTCGATTCGTATTGGAGCACGTCGGTCACAGCTTCGGTGATCACTATGCTGTACCTTCGCTGCCCCTCCGCTACGCCCTTACTACGGACAAACGAGTCCGATCTGCACGTCC
Source organism: Bacteroidetes bacterium SW_9_63_38 (assembly GCA_003022435.1). GTDB lineage: Bacteria > Bacteroidota > Rhodothermia > Rhodothermales > Salinibacteraceae > Salinibacter. Next base: position 192,453 of record PXUA01000015.1, read on the forward strand.
ATGACATTCGTGTGCGTCGGCCCCAGTCGAAGGAGCTGTCCAAGTTTATCGAACAGCGAGTACGCATCGTTGGCCGCTAGATGAGCCTCCGGGTCGCATCCGGCCGCCCGCGCTCGCTCGGCCGTCAAGGGGGTCGCCCAGGCCCCCGCCGCGTCCGTCGGGCCGTCAATGCCGTCCGTGCCGCCGCTCAAAAGCACCGCGTCCGCAGACATCTCTTCCAATGCGAGCGCCGCCCCGAGGGCCACTTCCTGATTCCGGCCCCCGGTCCCCTTCCCGGTGACGGACACGGTCGTCTCCCCGCCCCAGAGCCAACAGGTCGGCGCGTCGACCGAGGCCGAACGCATCTTGTCGACGTGAGTCCGGCCTACCGCCCGCGCCTCTCCATCTACCCCGGTTTTGATCATTCGCACGTCGTATCCCCGTTCTTTGGCGGCCTTGCGGGCCGCGTCGAGCGCCGTCTCGTTGTGTCCAAGCACAGCCGTCTCGGTCCTTCGAAAGCAGGACGCATCCGGCCCAGGGGTTTCCGGCCTGCGCCCCCGTGCGCCGGCGGCGAGGTGATCCCGCACCGGTCCCGGCACGTCCTGCCAGAGGTCGTGCCGGTAGAGGACCTGCAGCGCCTGCGTGTAGGTGGACGGGTCCGGCACGGTGGGACCACTGGCAATGGTCGACAGATCGTTGCCGATGACGTCCGAGACCGCAAACGTCTCCACGCGCCCCGGGGATGCAGCCTGGGCCAGCTGGCCGCCCCCCACCTGCGTGAGATGCTTTCGAACCACGTTTGCGGGCTGAATCGGCACTCCCGCAGTCAACAATCGATGATAGGCAGCTTTCAAATCGGCGAGATCGATGTCCGCCACCGGCAGCGACGAAAGCGCCGTTCCGCCGCCCGAGATGAGCACCACCAGGACATCGTCCGTTCCCACCGCGTCGGCCTGCTCAAGAATGCGGCGTCCCGCCCGTACGCTTCCTTGAGAGGGCAACGGGTGCCCCCCTTCCAGAACCCGAATCGTCGAGGGGCGCGGCAGGCGCTCCGGCAGCGTCTCCGGATGTCCCTCTGGTACTACCGCGACCCCGTCGTCGACGTCGTCGGGACACCGGTCTTCCCACGTGCCCGCCATGGCCAAGGCGGCCTTTCCCATTCCCACCACCCGGAGAGTCCCGGCGGCATTCGGAAACGAGTCGTCGGCCTCCGGCATCAGGCGGTCGGCCTGTACGCGCCGAACGGCCGCCTCGAAACAGGTCCGTGCATCTGCTGACGGGGTGCTCATAATCAACACGTCGGTCGTACGCGTAGGATGCAGTGCTTCTCTCCGTCTCGATGCCCCAACGATTTCTCCGTCGGAACTGCCCCGCTCGTCACCGGTGCAGGGGCGGAGCATCATTTGGTACCAATTTCTCATCTTATGGAGGAGTCAACGACGAATGGAGAGCCCCCTGTGCGGGACCGGAATGTCGGACGCCTGCACGTCCTCTCCGACTTTCACCTGCAACAGCAACGCTCGCACGCCGAACTCGCACGTCTGGCCATCCGGGGCGGGGCCGACTCCATCCAGTTTCGCCAGAAGCATGGCGGCATCCAAAACATTCTCGTGGAGGCCCGCCGCGTCGCGCAGGTCTGCACGGATGCCTCCATCCCCCTGATCGTTGACGACTATTTGGACGTGGCACAGGCCGTCGGTGCGGCAGGCATTCACCTGGGACAGCAGGACTTCCCCCTCGAAGAGGCGCGATCTATTCTGGGATCTGATTCCCTCATCGGGGCCACGGCTACGAACACCACGCAGGTCGTCGAGGCCTACGAGGCGGGTGCCGATTACGTTGGTTTCGGCCCCGTTTACCCAACGACTTCCAAGCGGAATCCCAAATCGGTGAAGGGCCCCGACGGGGTGCGCGCGGCGAGCGACGCGGTGCCAATCCCGGTTATCGCCATCGGCGGCATCACGCACGACCGGGTTCGATCGACACTGGAGGCGGGCGCTCACGGCGTGGCCGTACTTTCAGCCGTTTGCACGGCCAGGAACCCGGAGCGCGCCACAGCTCGGTTCCGGGCGGCGATCGATGGGGCCCACACCGACGGCTAACTGCAGGTCCGCTCCAAGCGTCTGCCGACGCGGTACGATCAGCGTGCCCTCACTCCCCAAATCGGGGCGCTCTCTACACCGCCGAGCCGGCCGCTCCCACCACGGCGTCCACAACCCCCTCTGGCGACGGCACACTTGCGACGGCGTCCACCTCCAGGCCGGCATCGTGAAGTTCAGCGGCCGTCGTGGGCCCAATCGCTGCAATCAGATACTCGGACACGTTCGTGATCTCAGAGGCATAAAGGGCCTCCAGGCCCGACGGACTGTAAAAAACCAGCCAGGTCTCTCCGTCCGAGGGCGGCAGGGTCAGGTCCGCTCGCGGATGCGTCTCGTACACGATCTCCTCCTCAAACGAGATTCCCGCGTCTTGCAGGCCGTCCGGCAGCACCTCCCGACGGCGGTTCCCCGCTAAAAAGAGCAGGGACGAAGACGGCTCCGCATCAGTGAGCAGAGACAGTAGCTCCTCGGCGCTACCGGTGTCCGCCCCGTGCACGTCGAACCCCAGGTCGCGAAATCGATCGGCCGTCTTGGGCCCCGCGACGTACACCGGCATGCCCTCCCACTCGGCATGCAAGGTCCCACTGGTGTCGAACACGCGCCGGAGCGCCCAGGCGGCTCGCGGACTCGTCGCAATCACCCCCCCGTATTCAGCCGGGTGTTGCAGCCGATCCAGGAGAATCTCGTCCGCCGGAAAATTGAAATCCAGCACGGGCTGGCACACCCCCCGAAATCCAACGTCGGCCAACGCATGAACGTAGGGATCGGGGTCTTCCGCCGAGCGGAGCAGAATAACGTCGGGAGGAGACACTTCCGTCATCGCAGTAGCAACCTGGTGGACGTGAACGCGTGGAGAGGAAATTACGGATCGAACGGAGCCATGCGCTCCGACCGGTCGCCGAGGATGCGATTGAGCACGGATTCTCCGCCCTCCTCGAGCAGGTCGTCCGCCAGGGCACGCCCTGTCTCTTTGGCCTCGGCGGGCGCACAGGTGCGTTGATCCCGATACTTTTCGGTGCCGTCAAGGGAAGCAATACAAGCGTCGAGCACGAGCCGATCCTCATCGTTCAACCGAGCCCATGCCCCCAGGGGCACTTGACACCCGCCGCCGACGCGGCGAAGAAACGCCCGCTCGGCACGAGTGGCCACGGCCACGTCCTCGTCGTGCAGGAGCACATGGAGGCGCTCGGCCAGATCGGGGGTGTTGCCTGCACAGGCAATGCCGAGTGCCCCTTGCCCAACGGCCGGCACCATCACCTCGGGATCGAACCGGTCGCGGATCCAGGATGAGAAGCCGAGCCGCAGAAGTCCGGCCATGGCCAGCACCATCCCATCCCAGTCGCTGTCCATGAGCTTCTGGAGCCGCGTTCCGACATTTCCGCGGACGGGGGCGACGTTCAGGCCGGGCCTCCACGTCCGGAGTTGCGCCTTCCGCCGAAGCGAGGCGGTTGCGACCGTCGCCTTCACGGGGAGATCGCTCAGTCCTCCCTCGAAAGAAGGATGCGCCACGAAGGCATCGAACGGATCTTCCCGGGGCCCGATAGCCGCCAGGGTCACGCCCGTCGGCACCGTTGTCGGAATGTCTTTCAACGAGTGTACGGCAAAATGCACCTCGCCATTCAGGAGGGCTCGATCCAGCGCCCGGGTAAACACCGCTTCGTCTCCGATCTCCGAAATTGGAACGTCGGTGGCCTCGTCTCCGCGCGTCGTCACCGTGCGGACCTCCACGCGGTGCCCATACGCCTCGAGGCGGTTCCGGATGCTGTTCGCCTGCCGAAGGGCAAGTTCACTCGCCCGGGTTCCCACGACGAGCGGACTGGGGATCGACATAGAGTGCTTCTGGATGAGTGACCGAAAGACCGGACGGAGGACGCACGAGCGGCGACCGCATCGTATGCACGAGAGCCCCTCTACTCAACGTGCAAAGAAGCGGACTCGGGGTGATCAGAATCCTCCGTGTCCGTAGCGACCTGTAAGACCTGTCGGAGGGCCTTTTCATTCTCCGTCCCTTCCTCGGAGCCATGCGTGAGGTAGGGACAGCGCGACGGCGCATCCGAGAGAGTGGGCTGCCCATCGGACGTGGCTTCCTGCAGGGACCGCCCCCCCGAATCATCCGACGGCGCAAAAAGAGCACGGAGCAATTCCACCCCCTGCACAAAATCGATACTATCGGGATCCACGTTTTTCAGCCGTACGATCGGTACGGCGAGTAGCTTTTGCATGATCGACTTCGTGAGCCGATCCACCTCCTCCCGATCCATATCGGTGCGGTGGGCGTGCCGATCCACCTCTTGTTTGCGAATGTCGTTGAAGGTTTCGCGAATGGCCTGTATGGCGGGCTGAAGGGCCTGCTGATGGAACACCCAGGTCACGAAATCCTGAAGAAGCCCCTCACAAATCTCTCTCGCCTTCGGCACCGCTGAACTGCGGCGCTCCCGTACCTGACGGGTCCAGGTCTGGAGGTCGTCCAGATCATAGACCGTATACCCGTCGTGCTCGTCGATCGCCGGATCAACATTCCGGGGCCGAGCAATGTCCACGATCAATGGCGTGGACGCCTGCTCCCCGGGCACTGGCATCGACGGGGCGCGCAAGATGGGCTCCGGCGCCCCGGTGGCCACAATCACAAAGTTCGCGTCGGTGAGCGCATCGTACCGTTCGTTCCAGGGACGCACCTCTCCGCCGTGCGTCTCGGCAAGCGCCTCCGCTCGCTCTCGGGAGCGATTCGTGATCGTAACGGAGGCCGGCGCATCGCTCTGAAGCGACTTCAGCGCCAGGCGTCCCATCTTGCCCGCTCCCACCAGCAACACGCGGAGCTGAGCAAGCGACTGAGCGGCCTCCCGATGTTTAAAGTAGTGGCGCGCCATCTCTACCGAGGCGGTGGACACGGATGCCGCCCCGCTGGACAACTCCGTCTCCGTCGACACCCGCTTAGCGGCCCGGAAGGCCGTGTGCAGAAGCCGATGCATCAAAGAGTGAACTTGATCGGCGTCCACGGCCCGCTGATAAGCGTCCTTCACCTGGGCCAGGATCTGCTGATCGCCCAGCACCATGGACTTGAGGCCGGCCGTCACGTGAAGCAAGTGCCGAACGGCGGCTTCGTCAACGTACCGAAACGCCTCCTCGGACGGCCAAGTTTCCCCCGCCGCGTCGGCGAGAGCCGCCTCCATCCGGCGCACGTCCAGGGCCCGGCCGTACAGGTACGCTTCGGTTCGGTTACAGGTCGACAGAACAACGACCTCAGCCTCTTCGCTCAAGATAAGATTGTCGTACAGCGCCCGTTGCTCGTCGGCGTCCAGGGCAAACGCATCCGTCTGCTCAACGGAACCGTGCTCATGATTTACACCCAGCGCGTGGAACTTCATGTAGGGCTGCTGGCCTGCAAAAACAAGTTCCGATATGATACACGCGCGCTCTTTCCCTGTTCATTCCACAGAATTGAATTAGAAATAAGTTCTTGAATAGATCACTCTATGAATATGAAATTAATTTATTGATAAACGGATACCTGAGATCTGGATTGAAGAACTGGTTTTCATACGATGAGAAAGGATGAAGGTATCGCAACGCCTCAGTCTTCTGTTGTAGACCCTCGCTGACGGCCTCTCTAATTCCGCCACCGTAATGCAACGCCTTTTTCAGATTCTCGCCGCCCTCGTCGGCACTTGGCTTTTTAGCAGTTTTGCCGGCGTGATGTTCGACCCCATTCGTGCTCAGATCTGGACGCAAAGTCTCATGTGGGCCCTCCTTGCGTCGGTGACGCTGGCCCCTGTGTTCCTGTTTGTGGGTACTGCGTCGGAGTCGTCTTCGTCAACGGCCTCCAGTCCTTCACAGGCCGATCCGTCCTTTGAGGCGGACGGCACCGTTGAGGTCCAGGAGTCCGAATCCACAAAGGAGCCCCCTGAGGAACAGGGATGGCCTCACACTTCCAAGTAGTGGACCAACTAGTGGTGCAGACGGCCCGTGACCTTTCCGTAGACGCGGAAGCACACCACCCCCTGTTTCCCTCCCGGATCATCTTTCGAACTATGTGTCATACCCACGCAACAGGTTGCATCGACACCTGAACGTGCGTGTATGTGCCTACTGCGGCGTTAATCGTCTGTGTGCACGTTTTTGCGTGTTCCCCCGAATCCCTCATCTGGATTTGGGGTTACTCCGCAGCTTGCTGGGCTTCCGCGGCCTCGTCCTCACCTTCCGTGTCCGTCGGGATCGTGAGCACCGGGCAGGGTGCCACCCGCACGATGCGCTCCGTGTTGCTCCCGATCAGGAAACGGCTTACCCCGGTCAACCCACGGGTCGCCATCACGATGAGATCAATGCCGTGCGTCTCGGAAAAGTCCACGATGTCGCTGGACACGTCTCCCTCCCGTACGTGATACCGGCTTTCGACCTCGGGGCCGCCAACGTTCTCATTGAGCTGTTTGAGGGCTTTTTCGGCGTTGGCCACAATCTCCGGATCCATCTCCACGACTCCGATCCCCGGAGTCCCTGTATCGCTAAACGTCGGCACAGTCCGCTTTTCCGCCACAAAGAGCAGATGCAGCCGGGCCGCGTAGGCACTCGAAAACGTCTTCGACACCTTGAGGGCGGCCTGAGAGTGTTCGGAAAAGTCAACTGGGGTGAGCACGTCTTCGTAACTCACGTCCTCCTCGCCCGTCCACGGCACTTCCTCACGCACCGTCATGACCGGGCAGGGCAGGTGCCGGATGATCTTATGAGCCACGTTCCCCAACAGCAGGCGGTCGAGCCCTTGCCGGCCGTGCGTGCCCATCACAACGAGGTCAATGTCCCGTTCATCAACGTACTCGTAGATGGTGTCCGCCACATCGAAGCTGAGCTGGAGCGACACCGTGGTGTCGAGTTCACGGTCCGGCGCCAGCTCCTCCAACCGGTCGCGCGCCTCCTCGCGGATCTGGTCCCGCAGCTTCACTGCTCGCTCCTGAGCGTCGGAAATGCCGTACCAGTCCGGGTCCAGCTCGTTGACAACGTGCAGGATGTGGAGGCGGGCCCCAAACCGATCGGCCACCTCAAGGGCATGTGTTAACGCATGATCGGCACAGGCCGAAAAGTCGGTCGGGATAAGGACATTGTCGACGTTCATGGGTACGTGAGTCGTTGGAATTGAATGGCAAATCGCAGTAGGGTGCAGTTGGCACTAGTGGGGCGTCAAGTTTTCCATGTTGGGTAGAGCGCTGACCCGATGGCCGTATTCACGCCACTGGGAGCGATATTCAGAGTAGCGTTTCTACTTCGGTACGCGTCATCTTCAGCTTGATGACCACTAGCAGGAGTCGTTCCCACTCCTTCACGCCGTGGCCGGCGGAAGGAGCGACGTTCCGAATGATTTGACGATGAACACAGGAGCGGACGCACGACGCACAACCCGCTCGGTCACACTCCCCAGAAGCAGCCGTTCAAGCCCCGACCGTCCGTGGGTCGACAGCACAATCAAATCCATGTCGTGCTCATCCTGATAATCGAGAATCACGGACGGCGCATAGCCGACCTCTGCCTCCACCACCACGTTCTCGTAGCCGATCTCGTCGCGCGCCATTGAGGCCAGCGATTCTTCCACGCGGTCGACGACCTCGGGCCCGGGCGCATCGGCCCTCTCCATCCCGTAGGCCGAGGGATAGATGACCTCTTCCACCGCGTGGAGGAGCGTGATCTTCGCCCCGTAGGTCAGTGCAAGCTCTTTGGCGTGCCGGACGGCGGTATCCGCCTAGTCTGGAAAATCGACGGGCGCCAGAATGTTTTGGACGTTCCAGACCGATCGGCCCTCGTGGTCCCGCACCGTCAGCACGGGACACGGGGCACGTCGGAGCACCTCCTCCACCACACTTCCGATGAGTAATCGCCGGAGTCCCCGACGCCCGTGCGTCCCGCTCACCACCAGGTCGATGTCGTGATCGTCCACGTAGGAAACGATGGCGTCGGCGGGCGACGGCGCGACCGCCCCTCATCGTCACGAAGCCGGTCGGCCAGAGAATCCGCTGAATCGAAAGCATGAAACCGGAAGGCTGATCGTCTTTTCATCTGTCTTTACTATAACGATCATACCGGGGAATGTGAACCCAACCTCGTGACTCTTTTTCCGGCAGAGCTCTCTCGGAACGCCCGTGGGCACGACGCATCCTCCCCCGAGAGATTTCAAAACGAGACGAGGACGATACACGCCGTTCCACGTCGGCGCCCTATTTCTGAAACAACTCATTTCTGCGGGTCCCGGCTGCCGGGGATGCGCGATGTCTGCAATGGGGATCGCCCCCACACATCGAGGTCAATCCGCCGGCACGGAGCCGTTGCCAGTCCAGTCGCGCACGCCTCGTTTCAACTCGTACGCCCCAAACGCAAGGGCAGCCAGGACCAGCGGCAGCAAATGAAAGATCCCCCGATAGGCCAACAGCCCGCCCAGGAGGGCCGGCGCCGGCACATCCGGGGTCAGCATAACCAGCATAATGCTTTCGAAGACCCCGAGGCCTCCAGGCACATGGCTCACCAGTCCGGCGAGCAATGCGATCAGATACGACACCAGTAGATACGGCAGAGACACCCCGACCTCCGGCGGCAACAGCACGAATACAACCGAGGACGCGAGTGCGAGGTCACAGGCCGCAAGTCCAATCTGCGCGGGCAACATCCAGGTCGGGGGCACGTCAAGTGACCACCCCCAGAGCGTCAAGGGACGGCTGCGGACCCACGTGATCCCCGCGTACCCGACCACGGGGACAAGCGTCACAGCGCCCAGAACGTAGGCAGGAATCGGCAGATCAATCGCAGCCGTCAGGGTCGAGGACTGGATCACCAGGACCGTACCGCCGAGCGCGAAGAAACCCAACCAGAACGAGAGCCCGGCAAAGAGAATGCTTTTCGCCACTTCTGCGGGCGACAGGCCCCAGCTCGAGTAGAGGCGATATCGCACCGATCCCCCAGTCAGAATAGGATTCCCGATGGCCTGGCTGACTGCGTACCCGATAAAGGCCGAAAAGACAATGCGTCGCGTCGAGAGTTGGGCGTCAACGTACCGCAGGGCAAGGGCGTCGTAGCCGGTAAGTACCACGAAGGTAGATGCCGTGAGCCCTGCGGCAAGGAGAATATACGTGACGGTAAGCTGCTGCAGGTACGCCCATACCTCCGCGTATTCATACCCCCGGACTTCGTGCGCAATCACCCACAACGAAACAAGAAAAACGGCACAGGCAGTCACTGTTGCCAGCAGGTGACCGGTGCTCCACCACCGCAGGCGCAGCCGGAGGAGGCGCCCCCACGCCCGGAGGGTGTCCGTGCGCTTCCACCGATCAGTCGTCGCCCCCTCTTTCGTCGACGCGGTGGAATCCGATCCCGTCTCCGTTCGGGAAGGCATTCAATGGACCGATGTTTACGAGGGTGTAGCAATGGAGGCGGTGTTTACGGGCGTGAATATTTCGCCCGAATAAGCAGATATTCGAACACGCCGGGGCACGGTGTGTGCCCGCCGCGCACACGTTTTTTCACACTCCAACATTTCACGCCCCGCCTCCCCACAGAACGGAACGAGCACTCAGCCGAGCAGAGGGAACTTTAAAGGACGTAGCCTATATCGGAAAATTGTATGGTGCCAGTGCATCACCTTTTCAAGTGCAGGAACCAACCAACCGACCAATATGCGAGGAGTCAGCTTCAAGCCCCAGGACGCCGAAGATTTCTCGACGGGTGAGATCAAATCGTACGGCGGCATCTACGCAGCGACCGCTGAGGACTTCGCCGGTGCGTTCGAGATGGATCCGGACACCTTCATCGAGATCGTCCAGTCGTCGGACCTGGAGCCGCTCACGGAAGTCGGGGACGACGATGAGCCGGGCAAGTACAGTCTGTCCTTTGAACGTGAGGAATTTGAAACACTGAAAGAGCTTCTCCTGGAAGAAAAAGAGGACTCGTAAGAGGTCCGGTTCCTCTTCTCCTCCCTCCCAGCTCGATCCGCCGTCGGTTCGGGCTGGGATTTTTTATTGCGCCGCACCGTCAGGGAGACCCGCTCCCTATTGCGCCTCATACACAGAAGGCGCCGGCACCTGCGTGTGCACCAGCACCACCGCCCCGACTGCGAGAACGCCACCGATGGCGAACGGCACCGCAAAGCCATACCTCACGAATGTCCCGGCTGTAAGCTGTCCCGACGCGATGCCGAGTCCGAACGCCACGGTGAGGACGGACAACTGAGCCGCCGACGCTCCCTTCTTGGCATAGTCCCCGGCCAGAGCCAACGCCGGCGCGAAAATGAGAGCCCCGGCACTGCCCTGCAGCATCCGCACCCCAATCATTTCCCACGGCGCCGTCACGACCCCCTGGAGTATCGTCGTCGGCACCAGAGCGACCAGTCCAGCCAGAATGAAGGGCCGTCGCCCTCGGCGGTCGCTGGCCCGTCCCACGAGCGGCTGGAGCGCCGCCAGCGCGGCAATGAGGGCCACGAACTCAGCGGCAAACCACACCGGTCCTTGCTGCAGTCGGCGATTCACCTCCGGCTCAATGGCGGAGAGCAACGCCATGCACGCCGCCATGACGAGAGTGGCCAGCCCCAGCGCGAAGATCGGGTCCAGTCGTCGCCGCGTACGGTCCCACACCCGCAGGGAGAGCCGTCTGGGCGCCTCAGCATGCTCGGCGGGGTCCCGGACGAGCCCAACCACCAGCCCGGTACTCAGCAGTGCCGTCCCCCCGGCGACGAGAAAGGTGGCGTCAAAGCCACTCAGGGTCCAGTTGCCGGGCAGATGAAACGGCCCGAGCTCAACAAGAACGCTTGCGAGCAGGGGCCCAGCTCCGAAGCCCACGAGCCGAAACGAGTTGTACACGCCCATATTCCCCCCGCGCCGCCCCGGATCACTGCCCTCGTTGACCAGGGCGAGGCTGGCGGTGATCGTGAAGGCGGCCGCCGTCCCCTGCACAGCGCGAAGCACAAAGAGCTCCCAGTATTGCGTCGCCACGCCGAAGGAGAGGTTGGCGACGGCAAACACAAGCAAACCGCCGACGACGAACGGCTTTCGGCGCCCCATCCGGTCGGAAAGGTGCCCTGCGAAGGGCTGCATAAGGCTGCTGGCAATGCCGAACAACGCCAAAACCACCCCTGCCACCACCGAGGTCGGAATGCCAAACAGGGCGCCCGAAACCGCATCGCTTGCCACGTATAGCGGCAGCACGACGATCAAAAAAGAGTTTCCCATAGCGTCGGCCATGCGGGCAAGAGCAAGCGCAAGCACACTGTGATCGGTGCCAAACCAGAGGTCGGTGTCGGGCATCGACATCGAAGGGACGTGTAAAACAGGCTCCCAAGAGTTTAAAAACTGCTTTGCAGCAATGGACCGGATGGAGACTGACAGACCAAGCGCCAGTTTCAACAGACGAGTTTGCGCTTTCTACTGATCCATGCACAGCCCGGTATGCCCCGTTCGCCGTTTGGAACGAACCGTGGTATCCGACCAGCCGAGGATCGTCTATGCCGAAATCTGATCGGCGTGATCCGAGATTGGTGGACACTGATTCACGTGTCAGCGCGGTCGCAAACGTTCTGGGGAAGCAGTCTTCTCCGCAACCGATCAGTCCGGAAAGTGGGGGGAGGTATCCCCCTCGAAACGGCGCGCTCCGACGAATCCGCGGCTTCGATATGCCGTAAAGCCCTGTCCATCTACCACACTGCTGTTTGTCGCCGCCATGCCCCATCCCTCCCCCTGGATTGGCTTCGAGGATCTTGTGGATCTCTTTCGTACTGGCACCGTCGCCGTCCTCAGCGGCGCCGGCATGAGCACGGAGTCGGGGATTCCGGACTACCGCGGCCCAGAAACCGACGAGAAGGACCATACCCCGATTCAGTACGACGAATTTATCGACGAGGCACGAACACGTCGGCACTACTGGGCCCGGAGTGCCGTGGGATGGCCGTCGTTCGATGCGGCCGTTCCGAACGATGGCCATCGCGCCCTTGCCCACCTGGAAGCCGCCGGCTACGTCGAGGGCATCATTACCCAGAACGTGGACCGCCTTCACCAGGAAGCCGGAAGCCACCGGGTCGTCGAGCTCCACGGCGCTCTCGCGGAGGTCGAGTGCCTGGACTGTGGGCGCATCACCTCCCGTCGCCGCCTGCAGTCGCACCTCAACCGGCTCAACCCCGACTGGTCGGAGCGGGCCGCCGAGCACACCCCAGACGGGGACGCCAACCTCCCGCGCTCTGTCACGAAGACCTTTCGCGTGCCGGACTGTGCCGACTGCGGTGGGGTGCTGAAGCCCAACGTCGTGTTTTTCGGCGAAAATACGGCCCCCGAACCGGTGGCCGCCGCGTGGGCGCTCCTGCGGGAGGCGGATGTACTGCTGGTGGCCGGATCATCGCTGACGGTATACTCGGGGTTTCGCTTTGTTCGCGGCGCCGTCGAGGCAGATCAGCGCGTCGGCATCGTGAACCTGGGCACCACGCGCGGTACCCCCTTGGCCGACGTACATGTGGACGGGCGGACCGGCCGTGTTCTTCCCCGCTTGGCGGACGTGCTGGAGGTCTCCCCCTTCCCGTCTCGTTCCCATCCGGCGTCTGGGTGACGGATCCTGCCCAGCCTCCGCCCCCGAGCTTCGGTCGCTACCCGTGTGATCGCAGTCCTCCTCTCTCCCTACGCCTCCAATGGTATCCGCTGACGCTCTCACTCCGGAGCAGCGTGCCGTAACCCAGCATGCGGACGGCCCCGCCGCCGTGCTCGCCGTGCCTGGGGCCGGGAAAACCACCGCCCTCGTCCACCGGATTCGGATGCTGGTTGAGGAGCGGGGCGTCGCCCCCGATCGGATTCTCGTCTGCTCCTTCAACCGGCAGACGGTCGACGACCTCACCGACGCCCTCCACGCGATCGGAGTTTCCGACGTCCAGCCCCGCACACTCCACAGCCTGGGACACGCCCTCCGCCACGCCTCGATGGGACCCCTCTCCGACGACGCCCCCGACCCCTCGACCGCTGCCCACCGCCTGGCCCGACGTGTCCTCCGCGACGAGGCCGATCACAGTGACCTCGACGTTGCGGATCTGGAGGTCACCACCGCCGACCTCGTTGACCAGGTGGCCGCCTGGAAGCAACAGCTCGCGTACCCGGATCTGGACCGGGCCGACCTCCCTCCCACCGCCTACGACACGGCCTCCGCCGCCTCCGCCGACGACGATATCCTCCTCAATCTGTACTCGCGCTTCGAAGCGCACCGGCGAGACCGGGACTGGGTCACCTACGCCGATATGCTGCGCGACGGCTGGGAAGCGCTCGTACGCAACGACGTCCTTCGAGAACGCACCCAACAGGCCTACGAACACGTCGTGGTCGACGAGTTTCAGGACGTAAGCCGGGCGCAGTACGAGATCCTGGACCTCCTGACCGCCGATCATAGGAATTACATGGTCGTGGGCGACGACGACCAGAGCATTTACCGGTGGCGCGGGGCCCGGGCATCGTTCCTACTCGACTTCGCGGATACGTACGACGCCACGACGTACCGCATGATGGACTCCTTCCGCCTTCCCCTCGGCCCAACGGTCCTGGCCAATGCTGTCATCCAGAACAATGAGGATAGACACGACAAGCGAATCCGGCTGACCCAAAGCGATGGCGGCCCGACGCGCCTCCTAGACGAGACGGACGCCCCGGCGCTCGCGAATGCGGTGGCCGAACAGATCGACGGCCTTCTCTCCGAGTCTTACGCTCCCGCCGACCTCGCCGTCCTGGTACGCACCTACGGAGAGACGCCGCCGCTCGAAGTAGCGATGCTCGACCGCGGGCTCCCGTACACCGTGGACGGCCACGTCCCTTTTTACCGGCGTCGCCCCGTACAGACCCTGCTCCGCTACCTCTACTGGGCACTGCTGGAGCGACGCCGACGCCGCACCGGGGGATTCGACCAGCCGGAGACGGCTCAGCAGTACCAGAACCGCTTCGCTCAGATCGTCAATCATCCGAATCGGTACGTGCCACGCGGCCGCATCGACCGCATCCTTCAAGAGGCTCGCCGAAAAGACATTTCACTTTTTGCAATAACGGAATCTCACCTTCCGGCCATGGATGCGGATCTCCGTGATCGCGTGTCCGCCTTCCTGGAGATGCTAGAGACACTGGTCGCCCGTCTCGACGCCTCCCCGGCGGTTCTCTTGGAGGATCTCACCGCTTCCCTCGGCTACGCGGCGTATCTCCGGGAGCAAAGCGTCCGGCCTGAGCAGGGTGAGGCCCGGGTCCGGACGATGAACGCCCTGCTCCGGTACGCGACGTCGTTCGATAGCGTCCCCGCCCTTATTGAAGGGGTGCGCTCGCTCGCCGCCGGACACGAGCGGGAGTCGGATCCGTCGGCCGTGACTGTACGGTCGATTCATCGGGCGAAGGGGGCGGAGTGGCCCGTCGTCTTCGTGCCGGGGGGAGTGGAGGGAACGCTGCCGCACACTCCGGCAGAGAAGTCGGACGCCGCGCTGGCGGAGGAACGACGGCTCTTCTACGTCGCGATCACCCGTGCGCAGGAGCACCTTTATCTCGGGACCCACGAGGACGGCGGCCGATCGCGCTTTTTGCAGGAAGCGAACGCGGAATCTCTGCTGGACCGCTGTGAAACGGTCCAGAGGATCCTCACAGCTCCCCCGCAAACAGTGACGGAGGAAGCGGTGGCCCGTTTCTGCAATGCCGTCGGCACCCTCCGGCTCGGGACCTTTTTCCAAGACTGGTGGACGCCCGCTCCGGATCGGGCCGAGACGCTGCGCTCACACCTGTCATCGCTTCCGTCTACCGTCGAGGCGGCGCACCGTCGGGTGGAAGCCGCCAAAGAGGCACAGCGCACGTACGAGACCGAGATCGCTCGCCTCCGCGACGAGGCATCGGCCCAGGTGGAGCAACTCCGTACTGCCCTCGGCACGGCCCCGATCAGCGCCACGCACACCGCAACGGAGACCTATTACCCAGACAGCGCCGCGTTTACCTTCGACTGGACCGAGGACGAGTCGGCGGTGATGATCCACTGGAATGATACGGTCGTCGGTCGCATCGATCCGCTCGGCGCCGGACGCCTCGACGCGGAAACCGTCTTTTCGATCCCGTGGTCGGGAATAGTGGCGCGGTTCGACAGCGTCAGCAACGGCCGCGCTCGCCTGCACCTGACAATCGACTGGGAAGAAACAAGTGGGCGATTGCTCGCCCAGAAGCGTGCGACCCTCTCTCCCCCGGCGTCTCCGGACGCCTTCACCCACCTGCTTACCAGCGAGGACTTCCGGACAGGCTACGAGCGTCTTCACGACCGATTGTCCGACTGATCCCCTTCCGGCTCGCGCTGACGCTCAGGAAGGCCTCAACGGACGGGCGGGCCGAGACGTTGGAGGCCCTGTGAACATTCTCGCGGCGCCGGAACTTGCCCCGCGATGTTGTTTTTATCACGATGCGAAATTGAGAGACGGGCCGGTAGTTCAGCGGTTCAGAATGCTGCCCTGTCACGGCAGAGGTCGCGGGTTCAAATCCCGTCCGGCCCGCCTCGCCGCCTGGCACTGTGCCGGGCGGCGTTTTTTGTTTTCCCCCATCGGGACGGACGTTCGTCCAGTGGGCCTTTTGCCCGCCCCGAAGGCCCCTCTCCGATCATCTCCTCGTCAACACAGCCGTTCTCGAGGCGGCTACGCCGGATGCACGGCCTTCATCGCACTCGATTTCCCCTTCACCCGAAGTACGTAGCACGCCCCGGCCCGCTCCAGCGACGGCGCACGCCCCGGCAGTAGGTGCACCTCGTTTTCCCCGAGCAGGGTCACCTGAAGGGTTACGGCCACGCCGTCCTCCTCCAGGTCGCTAAATCGGTTTGAGAGAGTCTGGTCGGTAAAGCGCGCCTCCACCCGGGTCGTCCGCCGCCCGACGGAGAGCGTTCCCGTGGTGAACCCCCGCAGGGGCCGAGGCGACGCGTCGCTCTCGCGCTTGCGCCACTGAATATTGGAGAGCATGTACTCGCCGTTCGAAAGGGAAGACATAGGATCGGAAGCGTATGTGCAAAATGGCGAATGTGCCCCGGCCCTCGGCCATAGCTGCAGTGGGTCTATTGATGACCACCGGAGAGGTTCGGGACTGCCAGACGCCCTCATCGGCGTCTTCATTCGGTCCCCGCTTCTTCTCACCGCGGATCCAACAACCGTCCTTGCCCGGGACCAGGACTTGACGAGAAGCGAAACCGTCTTGCAGTTTTGGGACGACGTTCCGTGTCTTGAGACGACTTTCGCTCCCGAACTACCCCCGACGAGCATGCCATTCCTCCCGTCCTGGTTTCACTCGCTGTCCCCGCTCTACCAGTCCCTCCTGGCCGGATGCTTTACGTGGGGCATGACGGCCCTCGGGGCCGCGGTGGTGTTCGTGACGCGGTCCGTCAACCGGCGGCTCCTGGACAGCATGATGGGGTTTGCCGCCGGGGTGATGATCGCCGCGAGCTTCTGGTCGCTGCTCGTCCCGGCCATCGACCTGTCCGAGGCGCAGGGGATCCCCGGCTGGATTCCCGCCGCCGTCGGCTTCTTGCTCGGCGGCGTCTTCTTGCGGGTGGCCGACGGGGTGCTGCCGCACCTGCACCCCGGCGCCCGGATGGCGGAGGCGGAAGGCCCCTCCACCTCCTGGCGGCGGGCGACGCTCCTGGTGCTCGCCATCACGCTGCACAACATCCCGGAGGGGCTGGCGGTGGGGGTCACCTTCGGGGCCGCGGCGCTCCCGATTGAGGTGGCGACGGGGGCCGGCCTCGCGGCAGCGGTGACCCTGGCGGTAGGCATCGGCCTCCAGAACTTTCCGGAGGGGATTGCCGTCGCCATGCCCCTTCGCGGGGCGGGCATCTCGCGGGGCCGGAGCTTCTGGTACGGGCAGCTCTCGGGCATCGTCGAGCCCATTTCTGCCGCCCTGGGCGCCGCGGCCGTGCTCGGCATTCGGCCCCTTCTGCCATACGCCCTGGCGTTCGCGGCGGGCGCCATGATCTACGTGGTCGTGGAGGAACTCATCCCCGAGTCGCAGCGCCACGACAACACCGACCTCGCCACGCTCGGCGTGATGACAGGGTTCGCGGTGATGATGGTTATGGATGTTGCGCTTGGGTGAGTCCCTCTTCCCGCAACAGGGACGGCGGCACCATCCACCGCAGGACCCCACTCCCAAACCGGATGTCGTTCCATGCCTTCTTGGTGTCAACCCGCACGCACGTACCGGGCGACAGCGACACGTTGGCCGAGCCGAGCAGGCTGCTCACGGTCGCGCTCCAGGCTGGCTCGTGGCCCACGAGCAGAATCGCCTGCACGTTCGGGTCGACCGCCTGCATCTCGTCGAGGACGTCGGCCGGCTGAGCCTTGTAGAGCGCGTTTGCGGAGCGCAGCGGCAGGTCCCAGTCGCCCCCTTCCGCCACGAGATCGGTCGTCCGACGGGCCCGGACCGCAGTGGAGGTGATGCACTGTTCGGGGCACTGGTCCGTCGCCGCCAGAAAGCGCCCGAGCCGACGGGCCGCCCGTTCCCCCTCTGCGGTTAGGGAACGATCATGATCGTCATCGTACTGGGCGCGCCCCTCTGCGTCGGCGTGCCGGAGAATGTAGAGCGTATTCATGCGTGTCGAAGGCGTGACGTCGTATCATCGAACATGTGGGACGGGTCGCGCACTCTGCCCCCCCTCCGCCACGCCCGCTGCATCGCGCTAAACGGACCTGCGGTGAAAACGGAGCGAAGTAGAAGCACGTGCCCGCCATGACGCATAAAGGGTATTGCGCGATCAAAAGTCCAATTCCGCCCCGGGTCACGCACGTTCTGAGGGCACTCGTACCCCTGGATATTCCCCCCACCCCAGCCCCAAGGTCGCCGACGCTCTTCACTCTTCGACGAGCCCGACAAGGTAGCCCCATGCCCCGTCCTACGTTTCCGAACGGCGTTATCGTCGCCAGCATCACGCCCCTCGATGCGGAGGGTCGCCCCGACGGGGACGCCCTCGCCGAGCACCTCCACCACCTGTTTGAGCGCGGGTGCGACGGCGCCCTCCTCTTCGGGACGACCGGCGAGGGCTTGTCCTTTACCGTCGAGGAGCGCCGCGAAACCCTCGAAGCGGTGCTCGACGCAGGCATCGACCCGGCGCGTCTGCTGGTGGGCACCGGTGCGCTTCCGCTCCCCGACATCATCGAGCTCTCGGTCCACGCGACGGATCAGGGCGTCGGCGGCGTGCTCCTGCTCCCTCCGTTTCACTTCAAGCACGTGACCGACGATGGCCTGCTGGCGGTTCATGAGGAAGTCTTGCAGGGAGTCGGTTCGTCGGACCTGCGGCTGTATTTTTACCACTACCCGTCGCTGTCGGGCGTCCCCATCCCCTTTCCCCTCATCGAGCGGCTCCACGAACAATACCCGGAGCAGGTGGCCGGCATCAAGGATTCGAGCGACGAGTGGGACCATCTGGATGCGCTCTGCTCGTCCTTTCCGGACCTGCAAGTGTTCGCGGGCTCCGAACGCCACCTCACTCCCCTCCTGCGGGCCGGCGGCGTGGGTTGCATCTCGGCCACCGTCAACATCACGGCGCCGCTGGCCGAGCAGGCCGTGCACGACTGGGAGAACAACGCGCAGGTCGCGTCGGCCCAGTCCACGCTCACGGAGGTGCGGACGCGGCTGTCCCAGTTTCCAACCATCCCAGCCCTTAAACAGCTCCTCGCGTGGCGGTACGATCGTCCGACCTGGAGTCAGGTGCGCCCGCCCCTCGCCCCGCTCGACGACGACGAAGAGGCGCGGCTCGACTCGCTGCACAACTCCCTCTGGACGGAGGTCGACGGAGTGCTCGACGACTAATTCGATCGAGACTCCGGAACGATGTCGCCGTCCGGCGTCAGACGCTCGCCCGCGTTCGGCGGACGCGTTGGGAACTGCCCAATAGGCACGTTCTCGTTGCGGTCTTTGGGAACGTAATGCACGTGGTCGCCGTGCGGCACTTCCTCGTATGGTTGGTTGCGGTAGGGATTGATGACCGTCCACATCACACTTCCAAACAGAACCAGCAGGACCGCCCCGACGATCCAGCGTCGGTACGACCGGCGACCGTTCGCGGAAGCAGACGGGGACGACTCAGAATTCATGGAGGGGCGGGGCGGAGTCGATTTGGAAATGCACCGTTGTACGCCGCGGGAGCGAGGGAGATTCTCGCCGACTACAGCCGCGGGAGCGTGATGCCTTCCTGACGCTGATACTTGCCTTCTTTGTCGGCGTACGAGATGTCCGGCGCCTCCCCGTGCAGAAAGACAACCTGCGCGATGCCCTCGTTGGCGTAGACCTTGGCGGGCAGCGGCGTCGCGTTGCTGATCTCGATCGTCACGTGCCCGGCCCATCCCGGTTCGAGCGGCGTCACGTTGACGATAATGCCGGACCGCGCGTAGGTGGACTTCCCGAGCACGAGCGCCAGCACGTCCGACGGCATCTCGAAGTACTCGATGGAGCGCCCCAGCACGTAGGAGTTGGGCGGAATGAGGATGTGATCGTCCACCTCGTACTCCACCATCGCCCGATCATCGATATTCTTCGGGTCCACGACGCTGTTGTGGATGTTGGGCGTAAAGACCCGAAACTCCCCGGCGACCCGCATGTCGTACCCAAACGAACTGAGGCCGTAGCTGACGACGTCCTCCCGCACCTGCTGATCCACGAAGGGATCAATCATGTCCTGCTCCGTGGCGAGGTCTCGAATCTTGTGGTCGGGGAGAATCATAGATACCGGTTCAGTCAACGCAGGGCCGCACAGAAACTCTGTCAGAAGCTAGGCAGAAGCCGAACGCAAGGTCAAGCCGCTCCCCGACGAAAAGGCCGCGAACTGAAGCTCTCGTCACGAGGTGTTCGCCGTTCGGACCCCGCCCGCCAGAATACGGACGGCCTCCCGCCCGTAGTTGAAAGCGAGATCCAGGGCTGTCATCCCCGGCTCGAAGCCCTCAAAATTCTGGCGATACGTCGGATGGTCGTACGCAAACGACTGGACCTCTACTCGGGAACGGTCTACATCGGATCCGTCCACCGTCCCCTCTTCCGGCACTACGAGCACATCTCCCTCCACCGCCGCCGCAATGCCAGCGTACGTGTTCGGCGCCCCGTCCAGCATCGAGGCTCTTGACAGCGCAGTGCTCAGCCCAAAGAGCTCCGCCTGCAGCTCCACCGACCGACACGTACAATTCGCCAGTTCCGTCCATTCCTGAGCGTAGAAGGTTCGGAAGCGCTCCGCGAAGTACTCGAAGTACATCGTGGACCGGTAGTCGTACTTGAACGAGCGCCAATGCTTTTCCCGCCAGCGGCCGCCCGTTTCGATGTCGACCGTGTGAATCGGTGCCCCCTCCGGCCGGCCGAAGACAGGAATCCGAATCCAATGTCCCCCCGGCGCGTTGCGGAGTTTGCTACGGTTCTGGAACGTTTTCCGACGATAGGGGAACGTGTCGGCGAGAATAAAGTGCTCCACGTGTTGCAACAGCGCGGTGTGGGCCAGGGACGGAAAGTACGCCGGGGGCTGAATCGCGATCATTTTGTAGAAGCGTGCGTGGGAAGAGCCTGCGGCGGCAGTGTCGTGCACCGACACGGATACACCGATACGGATGTATTGACGCCCGTCGCTCACGATCCCGAGGCCGATAGCACCGACGGTTCTTGCCGATTCTTCTTGCCCCAACCATTGGGCTTTGAACCATCGGGCTCTGATCCCTGCTCTCGACGGCTGAGTCTGTCAGGGTGTCGGACCTCCCTCGGTCAACTACTGCCCTGCTTCAGTCCCACGACTCCCCCCAGTGCGAACCATCCGCACCGCCGCCCACCTACACATGTTCGTCTTCGCGTCTCTGCTCACCACGACCTGACGGCCAATGGCTTCGTCCGCCGGATCCGACTCGGACCTCCAGGAAAATATTGACCTTCTTTTTCAGTTCTCCTTCTGGCTTTTCGTCGGGTCCATCTGCTTCAGCGTCGCCGGGATGCTGCTCTTGAAGCTCTTCCCGACAGCGATGGAACTGTTCGGGCCGGTCTATACGAAGCTTGTGAAGACCCCAACCTGGACGTTCATGACGATGCTCGCTATTTTGCCGATCCTCATGTACGGTCCCACGCTGGGGTGGCGACGCCTGGCGGGCTTTATCGTCTGGGGGTGTGCGATCGGAGCGGCCGGAGAGCTCATCGGCACGACGGGACTTCTAAGCGTGGGCGGCGTGGTCCTACCGTTCGGCGGGTATCACTACACCGAATGGCTTGGGCCGAAAATTGCCGGACACGTCCCTTACTTCATTCCCCCCTCCTGGTTTGCCATGTCGATCGTTTCCCTGGACCTGGCCCGTCGGGTGGTCTCGTCCCGCTGGGGATCTCTACTCCTCGGAACGATCTTTATGGTGCTCTGGGACGTGTCTCTGGACCCGGCCATGAACAACGCATTCCCGTACTGGAACTACGCCGTCAACGGCTTCTTTTTCGGAATGCCGTTTTCGAACTGGTGCGGCTGGTTTGGGGTAACGCTCATCATCATGCTCGGGTATGAGGGGCTTCGTGGAGATCACGAGATCCAGAACGACTGGGCACCGGTCGTATACGCCCTCAATTGCCTATTTCCGCTTTCGATCTCGCTGCTTCGGGATCTGTACCTGGCGTCGCTGGTCGGCGCGGTCGCCATGGCTGTTCCATTGGTTCTGCTGTGGCTCGCCGATCCGGCCATCGTCCACCGATCAATTGCTGTCGCACGCTCCTCGTGAGCATGCACAATTGAACCGGCAAATATCATCGATTACAGAACACGGTCGATTCCATTCTCTCCGGCGACGATTTTCTCGTCCTCATCCACAAACGGCAGACCCATGCCGGCCCCCCAAACACCTCGGCGCTCTCCGCGCTCATCAGAATAGTTGTGCGCGATCACGAAAGTCGAAGATACTGGACGCCGAATTGAGAGCGACGCTTCGAACGATCCCTTCAGCGCCCTGACGGCCCTCCAGCACCCAGTGCTCTGCTTGGCATGAAAACTTGACGCGCCCCTACCCGTGCCCGTAGAACGACTTTCCTCGAACGCCTTGGAGGCCGTCCCTTCAGACAAGCACACCGCTTCCCGGGACGGCTCCTCACTCACTCGCGCCTCTCACGCAGCTTCTCACGGATCGGTATGTCCACGGCCACCCTCGACACCCGCGCCGACGAGGACGAGTGGATCTGGGAGTCCTTTCGGTATCACTCCCGCACCTTTTCTCTGGCGGCGAAGTTTCTGCCCCGGTCGGTGCAGATGCCCATTGCTACGCTCTATCTGTTTTGCCGACGGGTGGATTCGATCGCCGACCAGCGTGTTCTGGAGGTCGGCCCGGAGCAGGCCCTCGACGAGGTGCGGACGGTCCAGCGCCGCCTCGATGCGACGCTGGCCGGCCGTCCCCCCACCGACGAGGTACTCTGGCGCCGTCTCGGAGAAGTCCATGAGCGTTACGACCTAGACCGGGATTCGCTCGAGGAATTGATTAAGGGAGCCGTCTGGGACCTTGAGGACCGCCCCATCGAGACGCAGCAGGACCTCATCGACTACTCGAACCTCGTGGGCGGGAGCGTGGGGGCCATGATGCTGCCATTTCTGAGCGCCGAGGACCATCACGACTCGCTGGAAGCGGCCGCTCGGGAGCTCGGGATCGCGATGCAGATCACGAACATCGTGCGCGATGTGGGGGAAGACATCGAAGAACTCGACCGCGTCTACCTACCGTCCGGCTGGATGCGGGAGTACGGTGTGGCGCGGTCGGCCCTAGAGGAGGGACGTTGCTTGGACGGCTACCCGGCCCTTCTGGAACAGGCCATGGCCCTGGCGGAAGATCGGTACCGGAGCAGTGCCTCGGGCATCGCGGCACTTCCCTTCCGCACCCGGGTCGGGATTCGGGCTGCCGCCCGAATGTATCGGGAAATCCTGAACGAGGTGCGCGCCAACAGGTACGACAACCTAAACCGACGTGCGTACGTCTCGATGGGCCGGAAACTGGTGCTCGTGGCGTACGACAGCTACGACGGGCGTCGAGCGCGGCTCCGGGCAGGATAATCTGTGGGGAGTTTCTCCGCGCCGTCTCTCCGCCGGAACGCCGCCCGGCGCACCCCACACGCTCCCGTTTCACTCTCCCCCTACGCCCCCATGGACCCCGTTCCGTGGCTCGTGGAAAGGCTCTTGCGATTCGACCTGCGCGGCGCCTTCCGGCGCGTGTGCTGGATCGGGGATTGGCCGCCCGACCTGCCCGACGCCCCCGTCATTGCGTACGCCAACCATCACCACTACTTCGACGGCCATCTCGGGTGGCTCCTCTTCACCGAGGTCCTGGATCGCTCGTCGACCCTCTGGATGGCCGACTGGGACCGGTTTCCGTTTTTCGGCGCCATCGGGGCCCAACCGTTTCCCCCCGACGCTCCGGACCGGCGCGCCGCCACGCTCCGTCGCACCGCCCGCCGGTTCCGGGCCACCCCCGACACCGTGCTCATCTACTATCCGGAAGGGGAACTCCGCACCCCGGACGGCGGCATCGAGCCATTCGATCCCGACGCCTTGCAGCGCCTCGCGCGCCTTTACCCGAACGCCCACTGGTGGCCCTTCGCCCTGCACGTCACCTGGGAGGGCCACGCGCGCCCCACGGCGCTCCTCACCGGCGGCCCGCCCCATGCCCTCGACGGCTCCGAACACGATCGTCTGACTGATTTGTGGTCGTTCCTCCGCGCACCGGCCCCGTCCCCGGAACGGGTACTCCTCCAAGGCCGACGGAGCGCCGCGGAAACGTGGAGCTTTTCGTTTGCGGCTCCGTTCTTCAAGCGGTACTTGTAAGATTTCCCGTACGGACCTTCCCTTCGCCGGCATGCTGTACCTGCTGGTCCTCCTCATGTCGCTCCATGCCTCCTTCGCCGACCGCGTGCAGGACGCATACGCCCGCGAGGACGCCGACGCGCTCCGCACGCTCCTGCAAGACGCGGACACCCGCACCGACTCGCTGCTGGTGCGCTACCGACTGTACCCACTTACGGAAAATGCCGATCTGGTCAACGATCTTCCCGAGACCCTCGACGATGGCACGGCCCGGGAGTGGGCACTGCTATCGGGACTGTGGTCGTACCGGGCCGGGGAGGCGTCCCTCTTCAATGCCGTGACGTATGGCCGCCGTTCCGCCAACCTGTTGGAAACGGCCCAGTCGATCGATCCGGACGATCCGTACGTGCTCCTCATCGGCGGGCAATCCCTCCTGTTCCGTCCCGCCGTCGCCGGGAAGGACTCGGATGCCGCCGCCCAGCAATTCGACCAACTGGCCGAATTGGCCGAACAGAACAAGACCGACGGCATTCCGCCGGTGGAAGCATACCTCTGGAAGTGGCTCGCGCTGAAAGAAGCCGATCGTCCCGACGATGCCCAGGCGCTTCACAAACAGTTGGGAAGTCGGACCTTGGCCCCGCTGTACCAGCAGTTCATCGACGATCCGCCGGACGTATAGATCGACGCTCACGTGCGCACCGATATTCTTCGTTCTTCCTCCTCTTGCCATGCTTGAGGGTCCCCTTTGGATCTGGCTTACGGGCCTCGCGGTGCTCCTGCACGTTGGATTGTGGGGCGTGTTGCTGTCCAACCTCGTGTACCTATGGGCCCGCTCGGCACCGTCCGTGGGGACCTCCCCTGCCGTGTCCATCTGCATTCCGGCCCGGAACGAAGCGGAGAACCTGCGCCGTCTGCTGCCGAGCCTGCTCGACCAGAACTACCCCGATCTGGAGATCATCGTCTGGGACGACGGGTCCGAGGACGAGACGTGGGAGGTGCTGCAGTCGTTCGACGCGCCGTCGCTAACCGTCGCGCAGGGGGACGGCCCGCCTGAGGGCTGGATCGGGAAGGTGCACGCCCTCTATCAGTGCACACGTCGCGCCTCGGGCGACCGTTACCTGTTTCTGGACGCCGACACCGCTCTGACTCGTTCCGACGCCCTCCGCCGGCTGGTGGAACAGCATGAAGCCGCCGAGTCGTGTGTCAGCACCGGCCTCCCCCGCCTCCGCGGCGGCGCCCAACTGCTGGTCAGCCTCGTCCCATACGCACTCCTCACCGGACTCCCGTGGCCCCTGGTGCCCCGCACGTCTCTGCCCGGTCTGAGCGCCCTCAACGGCCAGTGCTGGTGCGTCGACGCGAGCCTCTACCACACCTACGAGCCGCATGCGACTCTCAAAAACGCAGTCCTCGAAGATGTCGGCATCGGGCGATACCTCAAAGCACAGGGGCACCCGCCCGTCCTGCTTGCCATCACTGATCTCGTGTCCGTTCATATGTACGAGGATCTCCGCGATGCCTGGCAGGGATTTCGGAAAAACGCGTACCTGCTCCTCGGAGGAGCACCGCTTCCATTCCTTGTTACCTACGGGTACTTTCTCTTGACGTGGCTGGTTGCCCCGCTCCTCTCTCTCTGGCTTCTCGCGTCGCTCTACGGACTGAAGGCCCTCACCGATCGCGTGAACGGCATTCCGGCCGCCGTCGCACTTTTCGCTCCGCTGTCATTTGCCCTGGGCCTAATCTTGCAGTTCGACTCCGCTGTGCACCACTGGACCGACCGCGTGACCTGGAAGGGGCGACCGGTGCCGTCCTCCCAACACGCGTCTCCACCGTCCGTAGACGCCTCCACGGAACAAGCGTGACAACCTCGCTCGTCTTGTAGATTTTTCCACTGCTTTCCCCTGGTTGCCGTCGAGCTCCCATGCGCTTCGGTCTTATCTTTTCCCTGCTGCTTGCCATTCTGGCGGTGATTTTTGCGCTGCAGAATCCGCAATCAATGGATGTTAATCTCTTGTTCTTTCAGACACGGGGCTCAACCGCACTGATCTTGATTCTGACGTTTGGATTCGGGGTGCTCGTGGGTCTTCTGAGCTCCGTCCCGGGCCGTCTGCGGACGCGGCGAAAGTTGAAGGAACTTCAAAAAAAGCAGTCGGACGCCGGCGCGTCGTCAACCGCGTCCTCTTCGTCCTCGGGAACGTCCAAAAAGAACCGAGGCTCTCGGTCGTCGACCGCGTCGTGAGTGTCCGATCCTTTTCTCTCTTCTTCCAAAGTGCTTCGTGAACCGCCCTCCGCCCCTTTGCCCAGGGGATGCCGTGGCCGTTGTGGCCCCGGCCAGCCCCCCCCGTTCCCTGGCAAATTACCGAAACGGCCTCGACCGACTCCGGGCCCTCTATGACGTGCGGTCGGCGTGGACCCCCGGCCGCGAACGCGGCTACCTCGCCGCGCCCGACGCCGAACGCGTTGAGTGCCTGGAGGCGGCCATCGCAGATCCGGGGGTTCGCGGCATCATCTGCGTGCGCGGCGGCTACGGTTGTCTCCGCCTGTTGCCGCACCTCGACTGGTCCCTCGCCGCGGCCCACCCGACGCTCCTGGTCGGCTACAGCGACATCACGGCTCTGCACCTCGCCTACTACGCCCGCGCAGACTGGAGCGGCCTCTCCGGCCCCGTCGCCACCGAATGGGACAAACTCGACGAGGACTCGCTTCACTCGTACCGCGCCCTCGCGGAGGGGAACACCCCCTCACTGGACGCGCCGTCGTTGTCCCCACTTCGTTCCGGCACCGCCACCGGCCCCCTCCTCGGCGGCAACCTATCGGTGCTCGTCCACTTACTTGGCACTCCATTTGCTCCAGAGTGGGACGGCGCTATTCTTGTGCTCGAAGATATTGCCGAGGCTCCCTACCGCGTTGACCGTATGCTCGGACATCTGGATCAGGCCGGGGTCCTCACCGCCGTGGGCGGCGTCGTTCTCGGGGACTTCGGCAGCGCCCCCGACCCTTCGGACGCTCCGTCCCTCGCCCTTGAAACCGTGTTCGACAATTACTTCGGAAACCGATCCTACCCCGTGGCCACCCAACTTCCGTACGGCCACCGATTGCCGCGCTGTACTCTCCCGATTGGAAGCGTGGTACAACTGTCAACCGGAACCGACGACGCAGACCTGACGGTCCGCCGCCCGGCGGTGGCCACGCCTGAGGATGCCTCCCCCTAAGCGGTTTGCCCTGTCGGCGACCCTCCACACTGGATCGGACTTCCTGCGGGCAGCCTCTCAGCTCGGGACGCCCCCCGCATCGTCGTCGCACTGAGCGCGGCACCGCTGCGAATCATCATCTTTCAAACCACCTTCTTGCCTCCCATGGGCTCGTGGGGACTCCTCTTACAAACCGGCCTCACCGATCCCTGGGCGTTTGAGGACGACACCGCCTTCCGGGATCACCTGGAGACGACGATGCACACGACCCTCACCTGGTTCAGTGCCATCGGCGCCGGGCTTACGCTCCTGTACCTGCTCGTCCTCCTCATCGTCCACCTCGCGGCCGGCGAGGGGCCCCTCCTGTCGCCATCCCTCAACATTACCCTGCAGCTGGGATACGGACTCCTCGCCCTCACGCTGAGCACAGTGGGCCTCGTGGCCGCCAAGGCCCGGTGCACAGTTCCGGAAGGGCGCCTGTTCGTCACGGCGGTCGTCCTGGCCTTGGGCCTCGGCGGTCTGCCGTACGACCTGTTGGACGGCTCTCTCCAGACGGCCCGGCTCATGGTGATTTACTTTGCCGTCGTCTTCGCGGTGCCCCTGCAGGCCTGGCAGACCCTCGGGCTGGGCCTGCTGCTTCTTGGCGTTGTGTTCGCCGGAGGCACGTACGGCCCCGCCCTGCTGCTTACCTCGACCGCTCCCCTTCCGATAGGCAACCCCCTTTCGGAGGTCGGCGCCCTCACCGTCCTGCTGACCGGATTTTCGGCGGTAGCGCTTACGTATCGATATGACCAGTTCAAGACCCGCCGTAGCACCCGGCAGGCCCTCCAGACGAGCCGCTCGCTCCTGCATCGCACCGAAGAGATGGCCAAGGTGGGCGGCTGGGAGCTGGACGTGAACTCCGGCACCATGTCCTGGACCCAGGAGCTGTATCATCTGCTGGCCGTCCCGCCCCGTTTCGAGCCGGACTTGGACTCCACTCTCGATTTTTACGCCCCCGAGGCCCAGCCGGTCATCCAGTCTGCCCTCGACCGGTGCATCGACGAGGGGCAGTCGTTCGAACTGGAGCTGCCTCTCATCAACGGACACGGGACGCGTCGCTGGGTTCGCACGCGCGGGGAAGCCCATGTGGGGAATGGGACCACCATCCGCGTCACGGGCATGGTGCACGACATCACCGACCGGAAAGAGATGGAGCGGAAGATCCAGGAGAGCGAAAAGCGACTGCGCCGGGCCCAGCGCATTGCCCACCTCGGCAACTGGGAGCGGGATCTCCAGACCGACACGCTCCTCTGCTCTAACGAGCTCAATCGCATCTTCGGCTGGGACGAAAACGCCGACATCACCTACGATCGCTTTCTCCGCTCCATCCACCCCGACGACCGCTCGAAGGTGCGCGAGGCCCGGTCCCAGGCCATCCATGAAGAAGCGTCCCTGAACGTCGAGTACCGGGTTCAGCGGGACGACGGCGGCCAACGGATCGTGTTGGAGCGCGGGGAGGTGCACCGGGAAAACGACCATCCGGTTCGCATCTCCGGCACGGTGCTCGACATCACCGAGCGTAAGGAAATGGAACAGGAGGTGCGGGAGAGTCGCATGGCGCTGTCCGAGGCGCAGAAAATCGCTGAGACGGGCCGCCTGACCATCGACCTCGTGAACAATACCGTGGACCTCTCGTCGGAGGCGAGCCGTCTGCTGGGCCTCGACGCCGCCACCACACACCAGGTCGACGACCTCATCCGGCTCATTCACCACGAGGATCGCGACGAAGTTCGTCACGCGTTTGCCCGGATGCACCACGAACCGGTGCACCAGCTGGAATACCGGATTCGCACCGACGATTCAATCCACTGGATGCAGGAACGGGGCCGACCCATCAAAGACGAGAGTGGGCAAACCGAACGGATCTTCGGGGTCCTGACGGACGTGACCGAGTTGAAGCGGCGGGCCAAAGAGCGGCAGGAGCGGGAGAGCAAAATCGAAGCCCTGTACGCCGCTACGAGTCGTCTTCTGCAGGCGTCGAGTCGGAGCGAGGTGGCGGCGCTCATCGAAGAGC
This sequence comes from Bacteroidetes bacterium SW_9_63_38, assembly GCA_003022435.1. GTDB lineage: Bacteria > Bacteroidota > Rhodothermia > Rhodothermales > Salinibacteraceae > Salinibacter. Next base: position 221,537 of record PXUA01000015.1, read on the forward strand.
TGACGCTCAACACCTTCGGCTACCCGATTACAAGTGTCCAGTTGCTGGATCAAGACCACCTGCTCCCCGTCCGCGTGTCGCCGCAGATGCGAGAGCTGCTCCCGGAACCGCCGTCCCAGCACGTCGACACCGACAGCGTCGTGAGCGCGGCGTATCAGTCGGGTGAAACGGTAGTAAGAGACCAGCCCCAGGACGCCGACCTGGACGTCGACTACGGTCCCATTCAATCCTGGGTGAGCATTCCGCTCGGGGGTCGCGGCGTGCTGTCCATCGGCGCCTTGGACCCCGACGGCATCGACCCGTTCGACATTCGCGTGCTCGAAATCCTCTCCACCAACGCCACAGTGGTCCTGGACCGCATCGAGCGCGAGCAGGAGTTGGTGAAGGCGAAGGAAACGGCCGAGCGCGCCAACGAGCTCAAGTCGGCCTTCCTGGCAAACATGAGTCACGAAATCCGCACGCCCCTCACGTCCATCATCGGGTTCGCGGAGGCCATCGGCGATTGCATTCCCGACGAAGACGTGTCGGCCGAGAACGAAAACATCCTCGACTTCGCCTCCCTGATCGAACGGAGCGGGCAACGCCTCCTGGACACCCTGAACTCCGTGCTGGACTTTTCGCAACTGGAGGCCGGATCGCTTCAGCTCAACCGCCAGTACATCAACGTCCGCGACGAGATTGAGGACACGATCGGCCTTTACCGTCCCCACGCCTCTGAATCCAACATCGACCTGTCAACCGACCTCTCAAGCACGCTTCCGGACGCTTATGCCGACCCGGAAGCCTTTCGGCGCGTGCTCCGAAACCTGCTCAGCAACGCCGTGAAGTTTACGGACGAGGGGGGCTCCATCCTCGTCCGGGCCTATGAGCACGAAGACGCCCTCGCCATTGAGGTGCGGGACACCGGCATCGGCATCGACCCCGACTTCATGCCGCACCTCTTCGACGCCTTCGAGCAGGAATCGTCCGGCAACAAGCGCACTTACGAGGGCAGCGGGTTGGGGCTGGCCGTCGCCAAACGGCTGGTCAATCTCATGCAGGGGAGCATCGACGTACGCACGGAAAAAGGCGAGGGCACCTGCTTTACGATCCGGCTTCCGCAAGAGGCCCCCGCGACCGTCGAGGCTTAACACGTCTTTCCCTGCGGCGATCAGCCGTTGACGTGCTCCATCGCAGCGGTCGTAAGCACCGAGCCGCGGGTGCCCGTGAGATCCATGTCGAAATTTTGATCCGCTCCATCCACAGGCACGCCGGGCAGTCCACGTCGCGCCTCCGTGGCGTCGATGCCGTGATTCATCTTCAGCAGCATCGCCGCGGTGGACGCGTCGTCGACCTCCGACGCCTCGACAAGCGCCATGAAGCGCCGCTGTGCGTCTCGCCACTCTTCCAGTGCCGCCCCAACGGCCTCCAGGTGCTCCTCCGCGGGGTCGCCCTCCTCTTCGGCGGTCGCAAGGGCGGATTCCAGGCGGCCCCGAGCCTCCTCGCAGGTCGACACCGCGGCCTCTAGATCGGCAACGTCTTCGTCGGTCAACATACAATCCGTTTGTGGTGAGAAGTTGTGCACATAAACTCGGCGTTCCAACGAACGCGCTGCGGGACGGATTCTCCCCTCCGAGGACGGCGCGCCGACGAACTGCAAAGAAGAAAACACCTGGGGCCGCTCCCGCGTAGCGGGGGCCTCCACAGGCGTTTCAACAGAGAATACAGACGGACGCCCCGGGGGCAAGACGCCTTGTTTTACAGTGCGTGTTGACCTTTTCCCTGGCATCCCGCGATACCACCTCTCCAGCTTGAGCCGCTTCTCGATCTAGTCAGCCTTGCGCCGGGCCGGGCCGAGATTCTCGTCATTGCGGGTGATGACAGTACAGATAAAAATGTCTTCATGTCGCTCGCACGTGCGGATGAGGTGATACTGCGTTTCCGAAGAGATGAGCAGGTCCCCAATCCGTTCGTCGACCCCAAGATGGTGAATGAATGATTTTCTTCGAACGGGCGACCTCCGTGCTAGCAGCGCCGGCCCGGTCCAGGTCCCGTCCCCCATCGGATCCGAGCGTTATTCCGAACTCGTAATCCACGATGGCGGACCCAATCGCCCCCTCGATATCGAGCAGTTCCTAAAGCGCCTCTCTGATGGTGAGGTCGCTGCTACCGTATGAGCTCCGACTCGTCGTTCCACTACTGGTTGTCATGAGGCTTCGACCTTGTCAGTCCAATGCATTGAAATATGCTGTCGTCGAAAAGCGGACGGACTGCTTCGAGTGCCCAGCACCTTTGCTCTGACCAACAATCACGCCTCATTCGTTATTGGGCGACGGCGAGGAGAAGGGAATCTCAGAATGGAACGACGAATAGAAACGTACCCCCTGACGTTGAATTTCACTGGTGTCTCTGCAGTTGCTCTGCCCGCTTTCTGGGACGCTGCGGGATCCGCACTCTTTCTACTGACTGTTTTCTACTGATGTCCCGTTCGTCCCTCCCAACCTGGCTGCATCCGGCAAGCGGCCTTCTCATTCTAGCGCTGGACTGGCTTTTGTTTTCCGGCGGGATCCTTACGCTGGGCCTCTCGACGCCTCTTTTGCTTACAGGAGCAGCGCTGGGAACGGCCGGGGGCGTCTTCGGCCTCCAGCGTCGATACGCCGAGGACGGCCGGGGCGCAGGTCTGCTGAAGGGCATGGTGGGCGGCCTTGCCGTCGGACTGCCCCTCCCTGTTGCGGGTACGGGCGTGGGCGGCCTTGTGCTGACCCTCAGCGGCCTGAATCGCCTCCGCGAACGCGGGTCGCAACCGGACGACCTGCCGTCTTCCTCCCCGGAAAACGACAACTCCCCGTCCCGGTAGCGCTATCGCCCTTCGACTCGTGCCGCCGTCGAGTCAGGATCCGCGGCAATCCGGGTGACGAGGTCGGCATAGGCCGCCTGCACGTCTTCGTGCTCATACAACTCGTTGTGCCCCCCGTCCGGCACCGTCACCAGTGTCTTTTGCGCGCTGCCCGCCTCCTGATGGAGCCGCTTCGCCATGGCGGGATCCGTGACGTTGTCCTCTTCCCCGGCCACGACCACCAGCGGCGCCTCGAGCGATTGGACCCGGGCCACGTTGTCCGCCGTTCTGAGAGCAGGCGCCACGTCCACGCCCAGGAAGAGCCGCACGTACCAGGGAATCAGGTGATCGACCCACCCGTCCACGTTGGTCGCCGGATTTTCGAGAACCACACCTGCCACCGACCGCTCCTGGGCCACGTGCGTGGCGAGGAAGCTGCCGAGGGAATGCCCCCACACCACCAATCGCTGCGGGTCGACGCCCTCCTCCTCGACCAGATGGTCGTACAGCTCGAGCGCGTCGTGCCGGAAGGCCTCCACCCCGGGCTCGCCCTCGCTCCGCCCGTATCCGCGATAGTCCCACAACACCGCGTTGGCCGGGGGGCGCGTCAGTGTGTGCAGGTAGCCCCGCGACTGCACAAGATAAAACCCGTTGCCGCCGAAGAACAGCACCGTCGCCTCGGCCTCCGGCTGGGTGAGGTGCCAGGCATTCACCTCAACGCTATCGGTCACCGGGAGAAATTGGTTGCGAAGCGTCACGCCCTCCCCATCAAACGTTTCCGGCGTCACGGACGACTTCGGGTAAAACACCTCCTCTTCCCCGATCGTGATGGACGAGCACCCCACGAGGACGAGACTGATCGAAAACAGCAGGGGAAATGAACGCATAGCGACGGAACCGAAAGAAAGTGTGTATGCCTCTTCTGCGACGCAAAGTCCCTCGTGGTGTTACTCCACGGGTGCAATTCCTCTGTAATGTTGACCGCCTCGGGCCTGGCCCCCTTGTCGGTTTCATTTGCTCATCGACGACGGTGGCTTCCGGGGTTCTCTGTGGGATCGTACCACGGGTTTTGATTAGGCGTCTCCCTGCCGTCGTGGACGGCACTGTACCGGAGGTAGTTGTCGGCGCCCTCCTTGACCGACTCCACCTCCTCGTCCGTCAGTTCCCGCACCACCTCGGCCGGCTGTCCCAGCACCAGCGAGCGCGGGGGGATCTTCATGTCCTTCGTCACCAGCGCCTGCGCCCCGATGAGGCTGTGGGAGCCGATGTGCGCGTGATCCATCACCGTAGCCCCCATACCCACCAGCACCTCGTCCTCAATGGTGCAGCCGTGAATCAACGCGCTGTGTCCGATGGTGACGCGCGCGCCGATGTCGGTGGGCGCCGTGCCGTGCGTGACGTGGACGACAGTATTGTCCTGCACGTTCGTCTCCGGACCGATCCGGATCCAGTGTACGTCGCCCCGCAGGGTGCAGTTGTGCCAGATGCTGGCGTGGCTTCCAAGCGTGACGTCGCCCACAAGCACGGCGGTCTCGGCAATGTAGTTGCTGTCGTCGAACTGGGGATGCTTGCCCAGTGCAGCTTCAAACGATCTTTTGGGGAAAGCAGTTTGCTATTGCTCCAAGCTCCAGCTTGAGGTATGGACGGACGAGGTCCGTCCAAAGCTCGATTGCTCGATCATGAGAGTACTGATACGTGAACGGGTTTCTAAACACGATCTCTGCTGATAGCACAATACGGTCTTCCCTACACGGAGAAAGTTGTTTACCTACCTGTGTACGGATCAGCAAGAGGGTTGGAAAACAATTCTTCGACACCGGAATGCGTGAATCGGCCGGGAGATCCTTTCTCGTTCTTGCCCCCGCTCCCGAAACGTCGCAGAACTCCGACGTGCCTGGAACCCCTGCGGAGTGTCGGCAATACGAGCGCTCCTATCGGGTTCATACGTTGGTGCTCTCATTCTGCCCCGTTCTTCTTTTCCGTTATGATAGAGGTTTTGATTCTCGACGCCCAGGAACTTGCCCAGCGCCAGATGGGCGCTCAAGCCATGCAGGCCGGGGCCATGGGCGGCACCAACATCGAAACGGCCGTCCGCAACCAGATGAAGGACCAGCTCCGAAAGGGCCTGGCCGGCCGCGGCATCGAGACGACGATCGCGTCGAAAGGGTCGCAGGGGCTGGAGATCACCATCGACGACCCGGCCAAGGCCGCCTGGAATCAGGGCATGATGGCGTGGCTGGTGGCGAAGGTGATGCCGAGTTCCATCGAGTACAGCATTGCGCCGTCCATCCGGGAGACGTTGGAGGAAAGCGGGATTGAGGGGGAGGTGGAGGTGACGTAGCCTTCAGTCGCTACGAACCTCTTCTAAAATTAGTGACGCTTGCTATAAGCCCGTGCTCCAGGGTTCTATATCAATACGACCACCACTCCTTGACCCCGAGTAACTCATAAAGCTTCCGATTGTGGGGTTCAAAGAAATCCTCCAGCTCTTTCCGCATCGGCACTTCCTTTTTATAGTTTCCCCTCCCATACTTCTGAGTAATTTGTAGATCCCTTTGCTCAATCCCCAACCACTCAAAGATTGAGTTCACAAACCCGTTTGGATCCGAAAATAAGTCCTCACTCCTGAGTACAAGCAATTGATCACCGTACACTTTCTTAAAACGTCGTATCTGAGGTGCGTAAATGCCCCGCCTCACGTAAGAGTGAAAAATGTCCTCATACTCGCTCCGCCCGATTACTCGATTCTCGCGTGCAAATCGGATATCAGCCTGCACAGCCTCCTCAAAAGAACGAGGATCGGCCCCCCAGTTGCCCATTCCTCGCTGCACATGGTTGTACTGTGAATACGCCCGTGAAACAGGGTCCCGAAGCACAGCGATCAGCTTCGCTTCCGGAATCAAACGAGACATCCGCCAAAGCGTGTTCTCGTCAAAAATGTAGTCGGGCGTGGCCTCAAGTGAAATTCTGTTTCCTTGCAGGTCAAAATTGCTTCGGTACCAAAGACGGTGCTTTTTATACTCAAGGTTAAAATAGTGTAGCTCTTTGGAGAGGGCTCCTCCAATCCGCGGATGCTGACAAAGATAGTGATACAAAGAAGTAGTTCCTCCCTTTTGGGTCCCAATGATAACCACGTTGGGAAGCTCCCGTAACGGAGAGGTTGCTAAACGCCATGTCTTCTCTGCTCTTTCCAATAACCGCTTTCCCATGAGTGCAAAGTCTTCTGCTATCTTTCGAAACGTACTCATGGTCGTTGTGCTGACTTCGAGTCAGGACATTTCAACTCAGCAAACGGGACAGGTCTAAGAATCCTATAGTTGAGTCGTTCTCTTTTCTCAAGGCGAGGAGAAAAACTCAATCCTTATACGGAATCCGACTCGTGATGTCGGGGACACGGAGGCTGCAATCAGCCCCGAATGGAGCGAACCGCCGTTTTTCAAGACAGAGCATCCGCCATCGCCCATCGGATTTAGTATTAGAGCCTTGCCTCAGAACGAATCTCGGGACGAATCGCTGCGGGTGAAGGACCAAAAAAACGACCGTAGTTTTCCCAAACTCCGAAGCACAACACGCGGGAAAAAGGATGCCGCGCCGAATAGCCAGGCCCGCCAGTAGGTAGGATGATGTCGAATCGCTGTACAAAACATTTTGAGGGCTTGAAGCCGCCTCTCCCGATCCAGCCACTTCCGACCTAGATTGGTGTATAGATTGGCGAAGACGGAAGACTTTAATTCCGAAAGCCGCTCGGGATGGTTGCGAAATGCCTTCTCAATAGTGGCACGACGCCCCCGAAGGGCTAAGTCCAAGTCCATTGTACTCGTGGATTTGCTAGCGTGCTGGTAACGCCGAACCAAGGGACGATCGATGTAGCCCACCGAATACTGAGCCGCAACCCGAAGTGAAAACTCCCAGTCCTCCGCAACTCCGATGTGATAAATTTCTGCCTCATCGTGCATGCCCACTTTCTCGAAGACATCTTTGTGAAATAACTCCGTGGAAGGAGGAATGAAAAGCCGTCCAATTAAGGGACGAAGAACGTCTCCGTCTTGATTGTCCATTACTTGATCGGCCCGGCAAATTGTCTTCCCGGTGGACTGGTCGACCTGGAGCCAGTTGGTATAGCTCCACATGAGTTCGGGATTGGACTGGTGAAGAACAACCTGTTGTTCTAATTTTTCGGGAACCCACTCATCGTCGGCATCGAGCAAACCGATATAGGTCCCGCGCGCTTCCCGAATCCCCACGTTCCGCGCTGAAGCTGCCCCCCCATTTTCTTTCTGGAGATAGCGAACAGGGTCGTCGTACGGCTCCATCACCTGAGGGGTCTCGTCGGTAGACCCGTCGTCGATTACGATCACTTCGACGTTGGAATACGTCTGGTCAAGCACGCTCTCGACGGCCCGCGGAAGGAATGCTGCCGCGTTATAAGCCGGAATAATAACACTGACGAGGGGATCCTCAGCGGTGCTACTAGACATGGGTACACGGCTTATGTGTGGTACAGGCTTTCAACCCAATGAACAGAGTCATGAACCTCATTCTCTCTTCCATGTTCGGTGAGGCCTCTCCCTTACGTTTTGATTTTCAGCGTTCTCCCCCCCTCTCTTTCATGTCGGCGCTTCGCGAAAAACTTGTTGACGCAATTCGTCCCCTTCTCGTAGCGGGAGCACGCTGGGGAACGCCCCGCCTCAACCTTCGCGACATCGATCCTGTTTTGGTCCTCGGCAATCAGAAAACTGGGTCGACGGCCATTGCCGAATTACTCGCCCAGTACGGGGACCTCTGGGCAACGACCGACCTACACCCACTCCAGTCTTCCGCCCCCCAAATCGAAAACGACCCAGCATTTGTTGCGCGCCTCATTCAACGACTCCGCTATTACCTCCGAGGGGACCTAATCAAGGAAAACGAACTCACGGTCGCGACCGATGCCCTACTTGAAGCTCTTCCCCGCGCACGTCCCGTGTTTGTCGTTCGCCATCCTGTTCAAAACGTCCGAAGTATCCTCGACCGGTTGAGCTTACCGGGACAACCTCTTCCATTCGAGCGCCTCGGCCTTTCAGGAAATGGCTGGGAGCGCATTGTGCGGGGTCATGACTATGGTATCGAGGCTGAAAACCACATTACATCTCTTGCTGTACGATGGTGCCGCACAGCAAAAATATACCTACGTCATTCGGAACGACTACATTTGGTGCGCTACGAGGATTTCGTGAGTGACAAGCTCGGGACTATCAGCAGCCTTGCCAATCAACTTGGCATCCAGCAAAAAAAAGACATCAGGCCGTTTCTGGACGTACCGTTCCAGCCACGGGGCGACAATCGAGCGACACCGCCGCAGACTTTCTTCTCGGAGCAGGCCCTCGACATCATTCACAACCGGTGTCGCAGAGAAATGGACGCTCTCGACTATGAACCAATTCTAGACTCGTCGGCTGAATGATTGCCTCTCTCCGTCCCATTCTACTTCGCACCGCCCGAGCAGCCGGCCTGTTTTCGGCGATGCGCTTCCAGCATCGCCACCAGTTGCTCGTTCTCACCTACCACAGTGTAGTGCAGAACATCCAGGAAGAACGCAGTCGCTACCCGCTCGTGTACCGGAACGCGGTCTCTGCCAATCACTTCGAGCAGCAGATGCAATACCTGCGACGGTACTACACCGTGCTTGACGGTGACGAACTCCGCACCGGCCTCGCCCACGGCTCCTTCCCCGCCCGCGCGGTGATTGTAACCTTCGACGACGGTCTCCTCAACAATGCAACCGTGGCCCTGCCGATTCTGCGACGGCTCAACATTCCCGCGCTGTTCTTTCTTCCAACTGGCTTCGTGGATGCGGCTTCTGAAAACACCCTACGCCGACACTGGACGGAGGATCTCATCGCTCGTCTCAGTTACCGACGCTTGGACGATGCATTCGAGAGCCGCGCCCTGACCACGCATCTTCCGAAACTGACCGTCGAATTGGACAACCTTTCGCTGGCCTCAATTCGTGTGGTCGTGGAGCACTTAAAAAGACTGCCCCGTCAGACGCGCCTCAGCCGTCTCTCAGCTCTTACGGATGTGCTCGGAGATCTGCCCCCTGCCACTGCCTTCCCGGCCGACCGGGATGGACACTCGGTCCTGGCGACCATGACCTGGGACCACGCCCGGCGGGCTGCGAATCAAGGCATCACGCTCGGCGGGCACACGGTTAACCACGAAAATCTGGCCCGGCTTCCCGACGACGAGGCTGCCACTGAAATCACCGAGTCCTTGCAGTCCCTCACCGAGAACACTGAACAATCTGCTGACTTCTTTTCCTATCCCTACGGTCGTCCCCGTGACTTCACGACCGTGCATCAAAAGGTTCTCGCCGATACGAAATGCCGGGGAGCCTTCACGCAAGTCGTTGGGTTTAACGATGCCTCCACCGACCCGCTTGCTCTCCGTCGAATTGACGTCTCGCCTGGCTATTCGATTGATATGTTTGCTTACGTCGCCAGTGGTAGCAAACACATGGTTGACCGTGCGATTCGAGATCAATCATCCGCGTCGACGTAGCTCATTTAAGAGGCGGACAAGCCGCGTCTCCCGCTGGTCCATCGAGAACTGTTCAACAATCCGAGCCCGGGACGCTCGTCTTCGCTCACCGTTGCCACCCAGCTCTTCGCGAATTGTCTCTGCAATCCGCTCTGGATCTGGTCGCTGCACAACGCCTCCGGTATCTCCCACCAGGTCCGGGGGCTGCCCCACAGCACTGACGACTGGAATGCACCCAGAAAGCATCGCCTCTCCCACGACGAGCCCGAATGCTTCGACGCGAGAAAGCTGAGCGTAGACGGAGGCATTCTGGTATACAGTAGAGAGATGATCGCGTGGTCGAGGCGGAGACAGAGTCACATTGTTAGGGATCGTTTCCTTGCTCCGAAGCTCAGCGGCAAAGTTCCCCGAGACACCCACGACCCGAAAGTCGACATCCGGCATGCGACGTGCAGCCGCCAGAAAAAGATCGATGCCCTTCACCTTGTACGTACGCCAGGAATCAAGAAATGCCACCGTAACCACCCTGGAAGCTCGCTCCACCGGACCCATCGGCCAGTCGCCCGGCCGAAAGCCCAGTGGGACAACCGGGTGTGGCGTCTGCAAGTCGGGTACGTGAATCCGAATGCCGTTCCTTCGTCGCTCCGGCCAATTCGAAAACTGCTCTTCGGCCTCGATGAGGGTCGGAGAAACAGTAGGTAAGGAATCGGCCCGTCTCACAATCCACCGGACGAGTGGAGCCCGCCACCGGCTGTCCCAAACGCCGTAGTCATACTCCGGGAGCCAGTTGCAGTCCATGCCGCCGAGCATCACAGCGACTGGCACGTCGAACCAACGGGCGAGCAGGGTCGGAAGAGCAACGTGATGGTCCGCAAACCAGCCAAACACGAGATCCGCGTCCGGAAGCTCTTCCAGCAGCCATTCTCCCTGCCGTATCCAGAGTCGTATCAGTCCCCTTGCCGAGGCCGCCTTCTCCGCGTCGAAGTGAAACGCCCGAACGTCAAAATGGCGCCGTAGGAGGGCCAATTCATCCTCCACAAAAGAGGTGAACCCCATGTGGCTGAAGAGAAGACTGGGACGCGCCATAGAGCAGTAACCTCGCCAAGCATTTAAGAAAGTGCCATAGAACGAAACTTGGAATGCTCCTCCATGAGGTTATCGTAGCTTCCTTCGCCCACCTTCTCCCCCCTTTCCAGCATAAAGATTTTATCGGCTCGCTTTACGGTGCTCAACCGGTGCGCAATTACGAGAATAGTGTGATCCTCCTCCAGATCATAAATCGCCTCCATCACATCGGCTTCCGTCGACTGGTCGAGGGCACTCGTGGCCTCGTCGAAGACGAGCACAGACGGGCCGTGGAATAAGGCCCGGGCGATGCCGATACGCTGGCGCTGTCCCCCAGAGAGCCGAACGCCCCGCTCTCCGACGACCGTGTCCCATTTCTCCGGAAGCTCATTTTCAATAAACGATCGGATGTGAGCCCGGCGGGCTGCCTCTCGAACCGCCGCCATGTCGATCTCGCCCGGCGGCACTCCGAATGCGATATTGCGGGCGACGCTGTCGTCGGATAGGTAAATGTCCTGGGGCACGTACCCGATGCTTCGCTGCCAGCGTCGTATGTTGTCTTCCCGAAGAGGCACCCCGTCAACCGAAACTGTCCCGCTCTGCGGACGAAGCAAACCAAGAATGAGATCAACCGCTGTCGTCTTTCCAGATCCAGTCTGCCCCACGAACCCGGTGGTTGTTTGAGCTGGGATCTTTAGTGATAGATCTCTAATCGCTGGCTGTTCGGCTTCTGGATAAGTGTAGCTCACATTCTGCAGAACAAGTGCCTCTTTTAAAGGAAGAGGACTCCTATCATCAGCCCGATGCCAGTCCGCATCACGGTTCTCTGCATCAAACTGATCTTTCAGATCTTGGTGCAGCCGATCCAACGCCGCCACGTTGAAACGCGCACTGGCTAATCCATGAAAGGCTTCTTGCAAAGCTGGAAGCAAGCGGTACCCTGCGAATGCATACAACCCCAAAATGGGCAGCACCTTCTGGATGCTCTCCTGAACTGCGATAAGGTAGACAGCAATGAGAATAATCCCTCCAAATGCTACGGCCTCGATGATATACCGGGGCGCCTTCCTGAGTACACGGTAGAGTGACTGACTCTTCGCATACTGCTTCGACGGGTCATCATACTGATCGAGAAATGCCTCCTCCTTACCGAGAACTTTCACTTCCTTAATGCCCCCGAATGCCTCCCCAACATACTGGTACCGCTGTGAATTGGAGGATACTCGAATCTCACCCTTCCGATCAAGCTGGTCGCGGACAACGGCATAAACGATCGCATACGCCACTCCCAACACCGTCGCCACCATTAACGCAACGATCGGATCGAAATACACCAGAAAGCTAATCATGAAGAATGCCACGACTGCCTTCGCAATGCCCCTGAGGGCAGGCTTCAGCATATTACTCGTGACCTCCTTCACTTCCTCCAAAATGGTCTTCCCCAGCTCCGCACTGTTCTGTGTGAGAAAATACTCGTAGGGACGATAGAGATAACTGCGAAGCAGACGACGCGAGAGACTATGGTTACGCCCCCAGGCGTAGCGCTCCATCACCCACCTCGTGAGGATGATGAACGCATTACTCAGAACCAGAATTACAAACGCCACCATCCCCAACGCAATCAGAAATGATCGGGTATCGGCAAACCCAAACGTCTCATAAGACCAACTCAGGTAGGCATTCTCCTGAATGATTGACGGATTGGATGCAACCTGCAGAAACGGCATAATGGAAGCTACACTGGCCACTTGTAGTCCGGCCATTATGAGAACAGCAACAAACACAATGGCGAGATTGCGCCGCTCCCGCCGCGTCAAAAGGGCGTAGAGCTTCCGAAGGGTGTCCATACTAGGCTCGGTTGGCCGACCTCGGCTGTATGGTGGAGAAGGGTGTGTTGGATGATGCCGTTTCACGAGTTGAACGCCCAAAAGCGTTCCGACGTTCACAAATTATCCCTGCTTTGCTCCTCCGACCACAAACTGTCAGACGACCGTTTCCAAAATTGACGTCAAATCTTCGGTCTGTGAACGCCGGCGGTAGAGACGCACCTGCTTGGCGGAAGCGCCCGAAAGTGCTTCCCCATCGGTCCAGGACTCATGGTGCTGACGAACAAATGCAAGACACCCATCCACATCTTGCCAACCAAAAAGCCGTCCCCCCTCCGTTTCCCGAAGCAATTCCGCTGCATCCCCGTCGGGATTTCCCACTCCCAAGATGGGTCGGCCTGCCGCAAGGTACTCATAGATCTTCCCCGTCAGCATTCCTTCAGACGCCGGAAACTCTTCAATCGAAAGTAGCAGTAGGCCGGCCTGCCGCATGTAATCCACCGCTGTGGCGTGCGGCACGTACGACACTGTAGTGGTAATGTCCGTAAGTCCAAAGCGGCGGAGTGAGGCGGTCACGTTCGGGGCCACGCTCCCCACCAATCGGAGTCGCAACTTGGGGACGGCATTCTGCTCGCGTAGGCGTCTCAGCGCCGCCCAAAGTCCGTCTGGATTCCGAGATGCATAAAGAGAACCTACGTGCGTTACCTCAAAAGTGTCCGTTGCGGGCTCGGTCTGTCCCGGCGAGATATCTTCCTCATCGAAGCCATTCTGGACCACAGCGACCGCCTCTCCATCATTCTGACCCCGCTTTTCTAAGAGTAAATCCCGCCACGTTGGGCTCACCGTCGTTACCGTCTGTGCTCGCCGGAGCACCATCCGTTCCAGTGCCGTATCAAGACAACGGGCTGGCCTCGTGTGGGGAAGCTCGTGGTAGTAGTTGATGTCAGTCCACGGATCGCGAAAATCCGCCACCCAGGGCGTACCGGTGAGATACTGCAGAAGAGCACCGGCCAGATGAGTTGAGTGCGGAGGCCCAGTAGTAAGGATGGCGTCGTAGTCCCCGTCTGCTAGCAATTGGCGCCCGCTCCACGTCGCAAATGGGACCCAACCCACCCGTGCATCCGGCAAAAAGACATTCGCGCGTACCCAGCGGGCAAGCGACTCTTTCCAGGTGGACTCCTGTCCCTCCATCGACCCCTGTACGACCGCATCGTCGTCAGACTGCCCCGTGAAACGAGCATACAACTGGTACGGGTCCCACGATGCGGTGCGGTGCACGGGCACCTCCGACGGCACATCGTCGCCGAGCGACGGGTCTCGTTCCGGATATGCTCCGTCCTGCACCGTGAGTACCGACGGCATCCAGCCGAAGTCGGGCAGGTACTTCACAAATTTCAGCATCCGCTGCACACCCGGTCCCCCAGACGGAGGAAAGTAGTACGTCAATACCAAAACGCGACGGTCCATAAGCCTGTCATTCCTCCAAACACCAGCGGTCCCCGATTCCTTTTCCGTTGTTTATGTGCGCTCGTCAGTCGTCTCGTCGTCTCCGTGGTCCCCTCTTCGCCGACGCCGATACGTCCACCCCCCAATTCCTAGAATGCCTCCGTAAACGAGTGCGGTTGCGATCCCCGAAATCCAGGTGCCGTAGCGATCGGCCTTCGGCTCAAAGCGCATAACCAGCGTATGCTCGCCCTCCGGCACGTGTACGCCCCGCAGGAGGTAGTCGACCCGATGAATCGGCACCTGCTTCCCATCGAGATAGGCGTGCCAGCCGCGCGGATAGTACACCTCACTTGCCACAAAAAGGCGAGGAGCATCCGTTTGGATCGTCCAACGAATCTCTTCGGCCGAGAACGATTCCATAGTCACCTCGGCCGTACTGCTACTGTCGATGGGTCTCACAGGAGCATCCAGCGGCTCAGAAAGCAGCACCGTCGACCGGGGCTCAAACTCAGGACTCCGCAGACGCTTCCAGAGTCGCTGCTTATCAGAAACCACCTCCGTACTTCCGACGAGAAACCCACGGGGCACCGCGTCCGGATTCTCCAACACGAGCATTCCCGTCCGACTGTCCTTGAAGGAAACTGTCGTCCCCGGCAACTTCTGCTTCGCCACAACATACCGGGTGTTCATCAAGTCAAGACCGTTCTCGGTTGGTCCCTGCTTGGACGACAACTGGAGAATATGGTCGAGGTACTCCTGATAAATGCCCAACTTGGCCGCGTGATACCCGCCGATCGACTGATAGTGATACGACGGAATCGCATTGCTCGTCGGGTTCGATCCCTGAGGCGTTTTTAGTGGAAGAACCCGGAAGTGTCCCGGTCCGTCCGCCTCCTGGACCTTTTCCTTAACGAAGCGATCGTGCGGGTACATCGGAATGGACTTCTGCTGAGCAGTCTTCGGTTCGAATTGCTCCTCTCCCAGGTATCGTCGATCGACGCCCCAAAGGTCAATGAGCACAACGAGGACAATCACCCCCCCCGCAACCCACCCAGTAAGAGTCCGCCGGCGATACAACCAGAGCAACAGAAATACGGCTGTAACGGCGAACAGCGTCCGCATCGCATCGGCTTGAAAGGCAGCCCGACGCGTTTCTTTTCGCCGTTCCAGCCGCTGGTAAAAGGAACGAATCTTTGGATTGGATCGCGTGAGATTCGGCCGCTGTTCAATTTGTTTTACGACCCGCGTTTCACGGGGACTTTCAAAGTCAAAAAATACGCCCCGGCCGACCAGCAAAAGCAGAACTGCGCCAGCCACCGTTCCAAAGGCGTAGACAATCGCCCGGGTCTTCCCATTCTCGCTTTCGTCGTCCCATCGAAGCACATAATCAAGACCAATCCCCGCGAGGACGGCTACGCCCAGCACCGTTGCAACGAGCCATGTTTCCGGAGCCCGGAAGGCACTAAAGAACGGAAAAACCTCAAACATCGGCCAGTTAATCCACGACGCATACTTGCCCAAAGCAAACAGCATCGTAGCGGCGGTTCCCGCCGCCACGCCCCAGGTCAGCCAACTACGCACCCGGCAGACGGCCAGACCTGCAAGTGCGGTTGCAACCCCCCCGATGTAGTGCGGCCCTTCCGTAAAGGCCTTCGGTCCCCAGTAGGTACGTCCTCCGCCCCCAAATGCCTCCGCAATCACAAGGGTGAGTAGCTCCTTCGGTCCCTGACTCCACTGCATCGCTTTCGTCCACGCCATGCCCCCGCCGCCCCCACCGCCGCTTCCGCCTCCCCCCCGAACGGAGTATTGCTTGTACTCGTAGATGCCGAGGTACGGCTGTGCCACCATTAGCAGGGCCAGTCCCGTCCCCATCGCAAGCCAACCCGTCCCCTTTGCGAAGGGAACGAGATCATCCGTCCGCCACGCACGGACGAATTCCGTCATCCACCACACCAGGAGAAAGGTGAGCACATAGTACGTGATCTGTGGATGTTTGGCCCGTAAATCCAGCGACAGGATGCCGGCAAAAAGCAGTCCCCCGAGTACCGAAGGATTCCGAAGCGTATAAACAAACGCCAGTAGCACAAACGGAGCGTACGCGAGCGCTCGAAACTTGGTGTTGTGCCCGACAGCCAGGATGATCGGAACGTACGTCGTCATCCCAAAGGCCACCGCCGACAAAAGTCCCGAAACGTGATTGCGAGTCAGGTAGTAGAGAAGGCAGTAAACCCCGGAAAAGAGCAGGAAAAGATGAGACGCCGGCCACGCAACGGGCTTGATCAGATTAATGACAGTGTCAAGCTGAGGAACAGCCGGCGAATACCCAATGAGATACGTGGGCATCCCACCAAAAATATGCGGCGCCCACAGGGGCCATTCTCCAAGCGATTTCTCGTAGGCCTTCAAGGTTTCACTATTGGCCTGCCAGCTCATCGAGTCCGGCCCCTGCAGTCCTTTCCCTCCGAACAGCATAGGGGCAAAAAAGGATACAGCCACCACGAGCAGGAACAACAGACACACTCCGTGCCGGGCTGAAGGGGACAACCGTTCCCAAAACGTATTGTCCTCAAGACCTTGGGGGGACGAGCGTCGCGGATGGGAAGTCATGAACTGAAGGCGTTATTGCGACCGAATTGATGAAACGTGAACCCACCTCTGAGGGCGTATCTCATCAGCCTCCTCCATCGATAAGGATCTTCTGCCAGTCATCGAACAATCGCACATAGATCTTCAAGTCCTTCGGGGAAATGGCTGACACACGATCACACAGATCAACATTGCCCCCACAGTACACGACAAAAGTCAGACGACCCTTCACATTACCGTTTAAACGATTTTGACGGGGGTTCAAGAGAGAGTGCTTTCTCCCCGCGCAGTCAACAATCTGCAGCACACCCGGCTTCAGCGGCGTTTGAGGCAGACTCGAAGAGCTTGCTCGTTCAGTTTCTGAGGAATGTGAAGGCTGGTGATTTTTTTGTCGTGTACCATGCATTGCCCCTCACTTTCAAAAATACTTCCTTACTCCCATGAACCGGGTTAATCTTTTCATTATCGGCATCAATAAAGCCGGGACAAACTGGCTCAATAATTTCCTCGCCCAGCATCCCGACGTGTTCATGTCGGATGTCAAGGAGTTCAACTTCTTCAACAACCGCGAATCCGGAACTGAAACGCTGGACGAATACCACCGCTACTTCCCATTCTCCGATGGATATGACTACTACGGAGAAGCATCGGCCCATTATTACGAAGACGAGGCCGTGGCCTCAAGAATTCACGCGTACAACCCCTCCGCCAAGCTTTTAGCCGTCGTCCGCGACCCCATTGATCGGCTTCGTTCACAGTATCGATACCACAAGCAACTCGGGGTGATCGACGAAGATACCACGCTGGAAGAAGCCCTGACTGAAAAAGATCCCGCCCTACTACGTGACAGTCACTATGAACGCACGCTTCCTGTATTCGCTGATCGATTCGGCCCCGATCAGTTTCAAGTTGTCAGTCTTGAGCGAGGCCTTCGAAATCCTGAGGCTGAATGGAAACGTCTTCTCGACTACCTTTCCCTTTCTCGCGCACCCTGCCCCGATGAGGATTCACTCCCCAAAAATCCCACTGGGAGCGCAAGCTTTCGACAACTCTACCGAATGACGATTCGTCCCATCCGCCGTCACACCCCCAGCCTGTACCGCTGGATGCTTCAAAGCTTGATTGTACAGCAGGCGAAATCAGGACTGCTTCGGCTGCTTGGAACGGCGAAGAAGACTTCAATCTCCTCCTCACTCCGAGCCGAGCTCTGTGCCGAATTCGCGCCAACTTACGAGTACCTCTACGATTTGGGGTTCGACGTGTACGAATCGGAGTGAAGAGAAATTCCCTTCTACCCCACCACCTTCGGCACCTGAAAATGCTCGCCGTCCGTCTCCGGCGCCGGCTCCAGCGCCTGCTCCTGATCGATCCGCGACTCGATCGTATCGTCCCGAAAGACGTTGGTCACGTCCAGCACGTGCGACATCGGCGGCACCCCGGACGTGTCCAGTTCGTTCAGCTTATCGACGTGGTTGAGAATCTGGCTCATCTCCTCCGCCATCCGTTCTTCCTCGTCGTCGGAAAACGAAAGACGAGCGAGCTGGGCGACATGCTGAACTTCTTCGCGCGAAATGGCCATAGTCCAGTGCTTGCAATAGGTACGTCAAGTAACGGACGAGCGTGTCGACAGCAACGGTCACTTTGGGACCGGGTTTCGGAGCAAGGCCCGAACACGGACCGACCAGTTACGTCTCGGCTCGTGCCCGGATGTCGCGCAGCATGCGGATGAGGGTCGTCGCGGATCGCAGTCCCTCCTCCGGTCGCGGCTCCACGTACACTTCCATGCTGATGGGACCCTGAAAGCCACGGGCGTGCAGCAGTTCGAACTGCTCGCGCCACCCGACGGCCCCCTCCCCGAGCGTCGTGTCCTCCCAGTAGCCATCCTCCGTCACGTAGCCGTCGCTGCATCGTACGAGCGTCACCAGCCCGGCGAGCGCCGTGAGCCCATCAATGGGATGCTCGCCCGCCCGAAGCGCCCCCGCCGGATTCCAGGCCGCCCGCACATGGGGATGCCCCACGGCGGTCAGCACATCGGCCAGGGCCACCCCCGTCGGGCACGCCGTCTCCGGCCCATTGCGCACCGCTACGAGAATGCCGTGCGCCTCCGCCTTCGCCCCCGCCCGCCGAAGCGCATCCACAATCTCGTCCGTCGGTGGATCCTCCGTGCCCGCAAACGGCGAAATCGTAACCCGCGGGCACTCGATCCGCTCACAGAGCTTGAGGGTGTTCTCAAACTCGATCAAATCGTTCATCCAAGCGGCCCGGTCGCCCACCGGCCCCTCAAACATGCTCGGCACAGCGCTCCCCAGCAGCAGATCCGTCCCCTCCATCTGCTCTCGAATCTGGCGCTCATTGACGTGCGGCACGCGATCGTCGGGGCCGCCGACCGTGCGCAGCTCCATGCCGTGCAATCCCCACAGCTGTGTGTAGTGCAGGGCACGGTTGAGGTCACTGGTCACGGTGTCGGTCAGCCAGACCGGAATCATGAGCGAAGGCTCGTTTTTTGGAATCTATTTTGAAGACGTACCGTCTACACGCGAGAACGATGCACCGAAGACGTGCAAATTCTTGCAAACGTCCCCCAATTCGTATCCTGCACTTTCTACGGAATATTTTTTGCGCTACATGATATTTGCCACGGTACACGACAAAAAATCACCAGCCTTCACATTCCTCAGAGACTGAACGAGCAAGCTCTTCGAGTCTGCCTCAAACGCCGCTGAAGCCGGGTGTGCTGCAGATTGCTGACTGCGCGGGGAGAAAGCACTCTCTCTTGAACCCCCGTCAAAATCGTTTAAACGGTAATGTGAAGGGTCGTCTGACTTTTGTCGTGTACTGTGGATATTTGCATAACATACGTGGTGAGCGATGTCTTTAGCTTTCCAGCGGACAGGAAAGTCTCTTCCGACGATTTGGGGATCTTTCCTTCATCTCCCGCCGGGCATGCCCGACGGTCACAATTGTATCATCTTCCCACCAGTGCCATGCACTCACTCTCCCAAGAACCCGCTCCGCTTCTCCAATCGGCCGTCAATCAGACGAAAGAGGCCGTCATGATCACCGAGGGTGAACCGTTGGACAAGCCGGGCCCTCGCATTACCTACGTCAACCCTGCCTTCACCGAAATCACGGGGTACGAAGCGGATGACGTGATCGGGAAAACCCCGCGCATTCTGCAGGGGCCGAAGACCGAACCGTGGGTGCTCCAGCGGCTCCGTCGCCGGCTGGAACAAGGAAAACGCTTCGAGGGCGAAGTCATCAACTACAAGAAGGACAGCACTCTGTACGTCAACCAGTGGAGCATCGCGCCGGTGAAAGATGACGACGGTCGGATTACCCACTGGGTCTCCGTCCAGCGCGACATTACCGACAAGCGGCGCATGAACGCACGGCTGCTCAGTGCCCAGGAGAAAGAGCGACACCAGATGGCGCAGCGCATGCACGACGAGATCGGGGGCATGCTCACAACGCTGCAAATGACGGTCAGCCGTGCCCGGGGACACGTGCAAGAGGCCACCGAGGAGGACGTATCTCCCCTGTGCGACGAGGTCGAATCTCAGATCCAAGAGATTTCGACCGTGGTTCGACTGCTCACCGGCCAGGCGTCCCCCCGTCTTCTGGACGATTACGGGCTTTTGGAAGCGGTTGCAGAACTCGTGGACACATTCGAGAACACCAAAAACCTCACCGTCGAACTCCACAACGAAATCGATCCCGGAGAACGCTTTCCCTCCCTCCTCGAAAAAGTCGTGTACCGCGTCCTGCGGGAAGCCCTCATGAACATCGCCCAGCACGCCGACACGGACCGAGCCCAGGTCGTGCTCAATGAGACGGAGCAACGGTTGCGCCTCCACATCATCGACTACGGAAAAGGATTCACTCCGTCCTCCTCCCTCGACGACACCGAAAACCTCGGCCTGGCAGGCATCGAAGAACGCGTCCAACGTCTAAACGGCACCTTCTCATTGAACTCGGACGCCGGGACGGGCACGCGCATCACGATTACCCTTCCGCTGACTCTTCTTCCAGAGTAACCGCGACCGCATTCCGCCAACTGGTAGGAGGCAGAACCGCCTCCGTCGCCTAGTACAGCTTCAACTGGTCCGTTTTGCAATCGAGCTTCGGACGGACCTCGCCCGTCCATACCTCAAGCTGGAACTTGGAGCAATAGCAAACTGCTTTCCCCAAAAGATCGTTTGAAGCTGCACTAGTCGATGATTCGGGCCAGTCGTCGTGACCGCGACTCATAAGTCAACTCGACTTGGCACTTTATTTGTGGCAATACGCTACAGACGTCCCACTACCCCCTCTCCTACTCCCCGGTCCGCGGCCTTATGCTTATCTCCACCCTCATCGTCGAAGACCACGACGTTACACGTCAGGGACTCGAGCATCTTCTCGAAAATGAACTCGACGCACGCGTCATCGGTACCACCGGCGATGGCCTCGAAGCCATTTCAGTGCTAGAGGAGCGCGAGCCGGACCTCCTCGTCCTTGATCTCGGCCTTCCCGGCCTCAACGGCCTCGACATTCTGCGCCGCATCCGTTCGCTCGGCCTCCCCACAAAGGTCGTCGTGCTGTCGATGCATGGCGAGGATTCGTACGTGACCGAGGCATTCGAGCTAGGCGCTCGTGGGTACGTGTTGAAGGGCTCGCCGCTCAGCGAACTGACCGACGCCATCAAGCACATCATTCGGGGCGAGAAATACGTGAGCAGCGACCTGTCGGAGGACTTGATCACCTCGGACCCCGTCGAAGCGGACGTGGAAGACCGATTCAACACCCTGACTGATCGGGAGCGGGAGGTGCTACAGCTCACCGCCGAGGGAAACACCAGTCGCGAAATCGGAGACCGGCTCGGGATCAGCCACCGCACCGTCGAAAAGCACCGCGAGAACATCCAGGCCAAGTTGGAGCTTCGCAACATCGTCGAGATGGCAGCCTATGCCCATCAGCGCGGCCTGCTGGAAGGGGTGTAGCCGTCTCGACGACTCCGGTCCAAGTCGTTACCGCTCGGCGCGCAGGGCCAGCAGCCGGTTGGGCCGCAGCGTCAGGACCCCGCCCGGCTCGAAGGGGCTTTCTTCTTTCTTGTCCTCCGCCAGCTCCGGCACCGCGTGCCACGCCGTGCAGCTCACATCCTCCAGCTCATTGGTGTGCTCCGGAAGCTCAAAGGGGACGATCTCACTCCCCTGGTTCATGAGTACCAAAAATGAGTCGTCCCGCCGGGGCTGTCCTTGCGGGTCCGGCTCCAAGTCCTTGCCCCGCAACAGGTAGCCAAATGCCCGCAGGCCCTGGTCGTGCCAGTCGTCCTCCGCCATCTCACGGCCGTCCGGGTGCCACCACAGCACGTCTCCCGTGCCGTCCTCCTGATCGGCAGGCGCGAGGAAGTGCCGGCGCCGAAAGCTAGGATGCTCCTTCCGGAACGTCGTCAGGTTCTGCACGAACTCCAGGAACTTCTCCTCCCGCTCGTCGAGGTCCCAGTTGTACCAGGTGATCTCATTGTCCTGGCAGTACGGGTTGTTGTTCCCCCGCCGGGTGTGAGACAACTCGTCGCCCCCAAGAATCATGGGGACGCCCTGTGACAACAAGAGCGTCGCCATGAAGCTCCGCTTGCGACGCTCGCGGCACTCGATCACCTGCTTGTTATTGGTCGGCCCCTCTACTCCACAGTTTACGGAGTAGTTGTGATCATGCCCGTCCCGGTTGCCCTCCTTGTTGGCCTCGTTGTGCTTGTGATGGTAACTGACCTGGTCCTCCAGGGTAAATCCGTCGTGGGCCGTCACGAAGTTGATCGAGGCGAAGGGACGGCGGCCGCTGCGTTCGTAGAGATCGCTGGACCCGGCGATGCGGGTTGCCACCTCGCCCGTGAGGCCGCGGTCGCCCCGCCAGAAACGGCGGATGGCGTCGCGGTACCGGCCGTTCCACTCGGCCCACTGCCACGGAAACGACCCCACCTGATACCCTCCCGGTCCGACATCCCACGGTTCGGCAATAAGCTTGACCTGGCTCAGCACCGGATCCTGCTGCACCACCTTGAAAAACGACCCGAGCATGTTTACGTCGTACAGCTCGCGGGCCAGCGCCGAGGCGAGGTCGAACCGGAAGCCGTCCACGTGCATCTCGTTCACCCAGTACCGCAGGCTGTCCATGATCATCTGGAGGACGTACGAGTCGCCGGGGTCGAGCGTGTTGCCGGTCCCCGTGTAGTCCATGTAGTACCGGTTGTCGTCGGGGTTGAGCTTGTAATACGTGCGGTTGTCGATGCCGCGCAGCGAGAGCGTCGGGCCCATGTGGTTGCCCTCGCAGGTGTGGTTGTACACCACGTCGATGATGACCTCCAGTCCGGCCTCGTGCAGGGCACGCACCATCATTTTGAATTCCCGGACCGCCGAGACCGACCCATTGGAAGAATATTCCGGCTCCGGGGCAAAGTACGCGAGGGTGTTGTATCCCCAGTAGTTGCGGAGTCCCTTTTCGAGCAGGTGCCGATCCTGAAGTTTGGCGTGCACCGGCAGGAGCTGCACGGTCGTCACCCCGAGCTTCTTCAGGTGATCGATGACTGGCTCGGAGGCCATGCCCAGGTAGGTCCCCTGCAGCGGCTCCGGCACCTCCGGATGCTTCTTGGTCATCCCCTTCACGTGGGTCTCGTAGATGATGGTGTCCTCCCACGGAATCTCCGGCGACTGGTCGTTTTCCCACGCAAACGTTTCCTCCACGACGGCCCCGAGGGGCGCGTACGGCGCACTGTCGGTGGCGTTAAAGGAGAGGTCGTCCTTCTCGTCGTCCTGCACGTCGTAGCCAAAGAGGCTGTCGTCCCACCGCAGCGGGCGCCCGATGGCCTTCGCGTAGGGATCGAGCAGCACCTTGTTTGGGTTGAACCGGTGGCCATTCTCCGGGTCGTACGGCCCGTACACGCGGTAGCCGTACAATCGGCCCGGCTGTAGATTCACGACGTAGCCGTGCCAGATCGGTCCCGTGTGCTCGGGAAGCGTGAACGTGACGGCGGGCTCTCGGTCGTCCGCGTCGTCGAAGAGCAACAGCTCCACCTTGTCGGCGTGGGCACTGTGAAGGGCAAAGTTGACCCCAATGCCGTCCCAGGTCGCCCCGCGCGGATAGGGCTTCCCCGGCCGGATGTGGACCCCTTTCTGGGTCTGGCGCGAATTCGACTGAAGCTCCGTCGTCAACGGGGACTCGGATACATCCATGGACAGCAACATGGGCGTTTGAGCAAAAAGTCTACAGTGTAAGAAAACCGGAAGGCCCCGGCATCGCAATCAAACAACGAAAGTTTCGTAAACGGAGGAGGGTGCCCCCGCCCTTCGTCTGCAACCATCGGAAATCAGCGGTTTTCTCTCCGATCCCGCGTCCAATTCCAGGATCGGGACGGAAAACATGCCGCCGGCGGGCCATTCCGCCTTCCCACTCGCTCTCACTCCGCAGAGAAGAAATAGCGCGGCTCTTTGGGATTTTTCCCGTCTAGTGCATAGCGTGTACACACCTGTTCACAGGGCGTCCGACGGTGCTCGTCGTGTTCTCTCTTCCACTCTTCCGATCTTGTTCTGCATGAGTCCCTCTTCCTCCTCCACCTCCGCCCGGAACGCATCCGCCCAAGATGCGGGCATGCCGAAGTCCTGGTCCCGCGTTGTCATCACGTCCGTCCATCCGACCATCGACGACGGTCGGTGGCCCATCAAGCGGGCCGTCGGAGAACGTGTTGAAATCACGGCGGGCGTCATCGTGGACAGCCACGAAGCCCTCGCCGTTGAACTGGTCCACCGGCACGAAGACGACGACACCGAGCACATCTCGCGCATGCCCTTCACGGGCAACGATGAATTTGTGGGCGCCTTCGACGTGACGGAGATCGGGCGCTACCTGTACCGCATCCGCGCCTGGATCAACCGATTCGCCACCTGGCAGGACCAGTTTCGGCGCCGAGTGGAGGGGGGCGAGTCCCAGTCTGAGATCGAAAGTGAGCTGAAAGCCGGGGCGGCCCTCCTTCGGAAGGCCGCCGAAAATGCCCCCGAGGACGACGAAGAACTGATCCAGGCCCACGTCGATGCCTTCGAAAACGGCAACGAGCAGGCCGCCCTCGGGGATGAGATCGCAGAACTGGTGCGTCGTCACGCGCCCCATGAGCAACAGACCACTAGTGCCACGTACGAGGCCGTCGCCGATCCCGAACTGGCCCGATCGGCCGCCTGGTACGAGTTTTTTCCCCGCTCTGCCAGCGACACGAAGGAGCACGCCACCTTCGACGAGGCGGCCGAGCGCCTGCCGCGGATCAAGGAAATGGGGTTCGACATCGTCTACCTTCCCCCCATCCACCCCATCGGGGAAACAAACCGGAAAGGCAAGGACAACGCCCCGGAGGCCGCCCCCGGCGACCCCGGCAGCCCGTGGGCCATCGGCGGGCCCCTCGAGGACGGCACCAAGGGCGGGCACAAAAGCGTTCATCCGGACCTCGGCGGCATTGACGCCTTCGACCGGTTCGTGGAGCGCGCCAACGAGTTGGACCTGGAGGTTGCCCTCGACATCGCTTTCCAAACCTCGCCCGACCATCCCTACATCGAGGACCATCCGGAGTGGTTCTACCACCGGCCCGACGGCACCATCCGCTACGCCGAGAACCCGCCGAAGAAGTACCAGGACGTCCACCCCATCAACTTCGAAACAGAGGACTGGCCGGCCCTTTGGACGGAACTGAAGAGCATCTTCGAGTTCTGGATCGAGCACGACGTGACCACCTTCCGTGTCGACAACCCCCACACCAAGCCCTTTGCCTTCTGGCAGTGGTGCCTGTCCGAGCTACGGAAGGACACCCCCGAACTCATCGTCCTCTCCGAGGCCTTTACGCGGCCCAAGACGATGTACAGCCTCGCCAAGCTCGGCTTCAACAACTCGTACACCTACTTCGCCTGGCGCAATTCGAAGCGCGAGCTAGAGGACTACGGCAAGGAGCTTTTTCATTCGGAGATTGCGGAATACTTCCGCCCCAACTTCTGGCCGAACACGCCGGACATTCTCCACGAGGAACTCGTTCACGGCGGGCGTCCGGCTCACAAGATCCGCTTTGTGCTGGCAGCCACCATGTCCAGCACCTACGGCGTCTACGGACCGCCCTTCGAGCACGTAGACAACCACCAGCGCCACGGCAGGGAGGAGTACGCCCAGAACGAGAAGTACGAAATTCGAAACTGGGACTGGGACGATCCTACCTCCCTGCAGCCGTTCATCTCCCGGGTCAACTGGATCCGGAACGAAAACCCGGCCCTCCAGCAAATGCGCAACATCCGGTTCCACGACACCCAGAACCCCGATGTCATCGCGTATAGCAAAGTCAAGGGCAGCAATCTGGTGGTGGTCGTCGTGAGCCTCGATCCCCACCATCCGCAGAAAGGACAACTACAACTGCCGGGCGATGAACTGGGCATTGCCTCCCGTCCCTCCTTCCCCGTGCACGACCTTCTTCAAGATGCCCGGTACACCTGGCGCGGCGACCAACACTTCCTGCGGCTCACCCCCGACGCTCCGGCACACATATTCCGCATCGAGCGGGACAGTTCCGGAGAGACGGCCCATCCAGTCTACGACCGCCTCGTGCACGCTTAAATCGTCCGATCGTTGACTCCGGCCCTCCGGCCGTCTCGTCAACGCTCCGACGTTCACCGCTTTGATCCTCAGCCCCCCACATGCCCGACGATTTCTTGACGGATCCACTCTGGTACAAAGATGCCGTCATTTACGAACTTCACGTCCGTTCATTCTACGACTCGAATGACGACGGTTACGGCGACTTCCAGGGGCTCCGTGGGAAGCTGCCGTACCTCCACTCTCTCGGCGTCAACACGCTCTGGCTCCTCCCCTTTCTGAAGAGCCCCCTGAAGGACGACGGCTACGATACCGCCGATTACTTCGAGGTCTTGCCCGTCCACGGCGACCTCGACGACTTCAAGGCCTTCCTGGACGAGGCCCACGCCCGCGGCATGCGGGTGATCACCGAACTCGTGCTCAACCACACCTCTGACCAACATCCCTGGTTTCAGGAGGCCCGCAACCCGGCGTCCGACAAGCACGACTGGTACGTCTGGAGCGAGACCGACGAGAAGTACGAGGACGTCCGGATCATCTTCACCGACGCCGAAGACTCGAACTGGGCCTGGGACCAAAAGGCGCAGAAGTACTACTGGCACCGCTTCTTCTCCCATCAGCCCGACCTCAACTACGACAATCCCGAGGTCCGGGAGAAGATGAAGGAGGTGATGTTCTTTTGGCTCGACATGGGCGTGGACGGACTTCGCCTCGACGCGGTTCCGTATCTCTACGAGCGGGAAGGCACCAACAGCGAAAACCTCCCCGAAACGATTGCCTACGTGAAAGAGCTTCGGGCCGCTGTGGAGGACCGGTACGGGCCGGGCAAGGTTCTCCTGGCCGAGGCCAATCAGTGGCCGGAGGATACGCTCCCCTACTTCGGCGAGGACGCGGAGAGCAAAAGCACCGGCGTGCAGATGGCATACAACTTTCCCATCATGCCGCGGATGTACATGGCCCTCCGGCGTGAAAACCGCCGCCCGTTGAAGGAGATGATCGACCTCACGAACGACATCCCCGACGACGCGCAGTGGGTCCTCTTCCTTCGCAACCACGACGAGCTCACGCTTGAGATGGTGACCGACGAGGAGCGGGACTACATGTACCACGAGTACGCGGCCGACGATCGTTTTCGCATCAACGCGGGCATTCGGCGGCGGCTGGCTCCCCTCCTCGGCGGCGAACGGCGGCGCATCAAGCTGATGACCGCTCTCCTCTTCAGCCTCAAGGGCAGCCCCGTTCTCTACTACGGCGACGAGATCGGAATGGGCGACGACCCCTTCCTCGGGGACCGGAACGGCGTGCGCACCCCCATGCAGTGGAGTCCCGACAAGAACGGCGGCTTTTCACGGGCCCCCCACCACAAGCTGTTTATGCCCCCCATCAACCGCGGGCAGTACAGCCACGAGTTCGTGAACGTTGAGAACGCGGAGGAGAACCCCCACTCCCTCCTCCACTTCATGCGGCGCCTCATCGCCCTGCGCCAGCAGCACAAGAAGATTTTCGGGCGAGGCAGCTTCGAACTTCTGCCCGTAGAGAATCAGTCCATCCTCGCCTTTCTCCGCGAGTACGAGGGCGAGAAGATTCTCGTGGTCGTCAACCTGTCGCGGTTTGTACAGTCGGTCCACATTGAGCCCACGTCCGACCTCACCGGCCTTGCCCCTGTCGAGCTGTTCGGACAGTCGGCCTTCCCGCCCATCGAGGAGGACGAGGACTACCACATGACGATCGGCCCGCACCACTTCTACTGGTTCAAGCTGGTGCCGGACGCGGAGGTGCAGGAGGCCGACGAGTCGGAGCGCGATCTGCGCGTGGCGGACACCGGCCCGGACAGCCCCCGGCTTCCGGTACTCCCGGTCGCCGAAGGCCTCCAAAACCTGCTGGTGCCCACAATGGCCCGCGACCGCGGCCCCGAGCAGCTCGAATCGCTACTGCCCGAGTATATCGCCGACCAGCGCTGGTTCGGCGGCACGGGCGAGGCCCTCGAAACCGTCGCGGTGGAGGACGCAGTGCGCCTGGAGACCGATCCCGTCGTCTACATCTCGGTCCTCCACGTCGTGCAGAACGGCGAGGAGGCCTTCTACACGCTTCCCCTGATGGCCGCCGCGGAGGCCGACGCGGATGCGATTCTGGAGGCGTTCCCGAAGGCCGCTTTGGCCTGGTTGGAAGTCGACGACACCAACGCGAGAAAGTTGGTGTACGACGCCACCGTCTCTCCGACATTCTGGGAAACGCTGTTCCGGTGGTGGCAGCGCGGCAGCAAGGGCCGCTCGCTGAAGGGCGTCTACAAGGCCGAGCCGTCCGACGAGGCGAAGGGGGTAGAGCCGGAGTCGATTCAGCTCTTCTCCGGCGAGCAAAGCAATACCTCCGCCGTCGTCAACGACGAGTACTTCGTCAAAATCTACCGTCGCCTCGAACAAGGAACAAATCCCGAAGAAGAGCTCCTTACTCACCTGACAGAAGTAGACTTTCCATTCTGTCCCTGCCTGCACGGCACCATCAACTTCAGCCGGTCGCAGCGTCACTACACGCTCGGCATCCTACAGGAGGCCCTCCCGATCGAAACCAACGGCTGGACCTACGCCCTCTCGGCCACCAACAAGTTTTTCGATCGCGTCGAGAACTCCACGTTCCCGCGCGAACAGGCGCGCTCCAGCGATGCCCCCTCCAACATCGAAGAATGGGCATCCAATCCGCCGCGCGAAGCGTCGGTGCCGGTGTGGCTGGAGGAGGTCGCCCCGGAGCTGATTTCCCTGGCACGGGTTTTAGGGGTCCGCACCGCCGAAATGCACCGGGCCCTGGCCCAAGCCGAGGCCCCCGATCTGCGCCCGGAACCGGCACCTGCGGACGCCGGCCAGGCACTCGCCGAGAGTTTGTCGTCGGAACTGGAAGAGACGCGCCGCTTCCTCTCCCGACACCGCGATGAAATATCGGCTCCATTGCCCTCCGAGGCGTCCTGGCGCACGGCCGAAGAGCACATCGACACCCTCACCGACGTAGACGGCCTGCACAGCCGCATCCGTGTGCACGGCGATTACCACCTCGGCCAACTGCTCCGCGGGGACGGCGACTTTTACATTCTCGACTTTGAGGGCGAGCCGGCGCGCCCGCTCGACGAACGGCGAACGCGAGACAGTGCGCTTCGCGACGTGGCCGGCATGGTCCGATCCCTCGAATACGCCGTGCTGGCCGCCTGGGAGGACCACACAGACTGCGACCCCGACTACACGCCGTGGATCGACGCGCTGCTACGCTGGTCGGAGGTGACGTTCCTTAACGCGTACGCCGACACGGCGGAGGACGCCGACTTCCTCCCCCCCGCTCCCGCCCGGTACTCGTACCTCTGGGGCTATCTCTTCCAGAAGGCCATCTACGAGGTTCGCTACGAACTTAACCACCGGCCCGGCTGGATGTGGCTTCCCCTCCGCGGCCTGCGGCGGCTCCTCCACACCGACGATCCGGCGCCGGTCGACCTCCAATCGTAACCTGTCCCCTGCCTCCACCGAAGACGCTAATGCCTCCTTTTTGAATGCCCTCGACGCGTGGAAAGTGCATCCTAGCAGAATCAAGCACAGGCCCGGCGAGCAACGGCAGGCCGATCCACGCACATACTCCACGTACGATCCAAGCCCTCCCGATTGGAGCCGGGAGAGGAGGGGATCTCACCCTGACAAAACCAAAATGTACGATTGCTCTGACGAACTTCGTTGACACACTCGGTCCCGGACAGTTATGTTCTGGGGTATGCTTCCGCCTGGTCGCCGAAGCGCTTTCACGATCCCTTTTTGTTTTCTCATCTCAATTGCACGCCTCATGCCGCAGCTCACCGACGACGACATTTATTACTGGCAGGAAGGCACCCACACTCATAGCTATGAGCAAATGGGGGCCCATCCCGACGAGGACGGCACCTGGTTCACCGTGTGGGCACCGAACGCCGAAGAGATGGAGGTCCTGGGCGACTTCAACGGCTGGAATCACGGAGAGGCGGTCCTGGAGCGTCGCGAGGGCGGTCTCTGGGAAGGGTATGTGGAGGGCGCTCAGCCCGGCGACAAATACAAGTATCACCTCCACGCTGACGGCGAGTGGGTGGACCGCACCGACCCCTATGCCTTCCAAATGGAGGCCCCTGCCCAGAACACCTACGAAGGGCTCTCGGCCATCATTCAAGACCTCGACGACTACACGTGGAGCGATTCGGACTGGATGGAGACCCGAGAGGGCCCGAGCCGCCTCCACGGCCCCCTCTCCATCTACGAGGTGCACCTCGGCTCCTGGATGCACGAGGAGAATGGCCACTCTCTCAGCTACCGCGACATCGCGGAGCCGCTGGCTGACCACGTCGAGGAGATGGGCTTTACGCACGTCGAGTTTCTACCGCTCTCCGAACACCCGTACTACGGCTCCTGGGGCTACCAGATTCTCGGCTATTACGCTCCCACCTTCCGCTACGGTGACCCCCAGGACCTGATGTACCTCATCGACTACCTCCACCAGCGGGACATCGGCGTACTCATGGACTGGGTCCCGGGCCACTTTGCCACCGACCCACAGGGGCTCACCTACTTCGATCGCTCGCACCTCTTCGAGTACGAGGATCCCCTCATGCGCCACCATCCGGACTGGGGGACGCGAGTATTCGACTTCGGCAAGAACGGCGTCCGCAACTTCCTGATCTCCAACGCCCTCTTCTGGCTGGACAAGTACCACGTCGACGGCCTGCGCGTCGACGCCGTGGCGTCCATGCTGTACCGTGATTATTCGCGAGAGGGCGACTGGTCGCCCAACGTCCACGGCGGGCGCGAGAACCTGGAGGCCATCAGCCTGCTCCAGGACACCAACGAGAGCGTCTACGCCGAGTACCCCGAGGCCATCATGCTTGCAGAGGAGTCGACGGCCTGGCCCGGCGTCACAACGCCCACCGAGCACGGCGGCCTCGGCTTCCTCTATAAGTGGAACATGGGGTGGATGCACGACACCCTCGAATACGTGAGCAAGGAGCCGGTCCACCGCAAGTACCACCACGGCGACCTTACCTGGACCCTCAGCTGGGCCTTCTCGGAGCACTACGCCCTCCCCCTCTCTCACGACGAGGTGGTGCACGGCAAAGAATCGCTCTGGGGCAAGATGCCGGGCGACGACTGGCAGAAGGCCGCCAACCTACGCCTGCTCTTCGCCCACCAGTTCGGGCACCCGGGCAAGAAGCTGCTCTTCATGGGCAGCGAGTTCGGCCAGTACCACGAGTGGGACCACGACGACGAGCTCGAATGGTGGCTCACGGACCACGACCTGCACCAGGCCCTCATGTCGTGGGTCAGCGATCTGAACGAGCTGTACACCACCCACCCGGCCCTCTGGAACGACGAGGAGGACGGCTTTGAGTGGATCTCTTACGACGATAGAGAGAACAGCGTCCTCGCCTACCGTCGCCTTGGGGGCGGCGAGTCGCTCATCTTTGTGATCAACGCGACCCCCGTCGTGCGGGACGACTACCGCATCGGCGTACCGGACGCAGGCCTCTGGCACGAGTGTCTCAATAGCGACAGCGAACTGTACTCGGGAAGCGACGTGGGCAACGACGGCGCCGTGCACACCGACGCCATCGGCAAGCACGGACGCGATCATTCGCTCGAACTCACGCTGCCGCCCCTCGGGGCCGTGGTGCTGGAACGGGAATGAGAATTGAGTCGTGATGCGTGACGAGTAATGCGTGACGAGTAATGCGTGAGCCGTGACGGGGACTACTGCCTCCCCTCACGTTTCACACCCTCACGCACCACGCTTGCCCGCATCACGAATCCCGCTCCCAGGTGTACAGGAGCCCTGCGAAGCCCGCGGCCATCAGGAGTACGGAAACAATCTCCGCCTGGGTCGGCGTGAGTCCGAAGACAGAATACTCCGGGTTGACCCGGATCTTCTCGATGAGAAACCGCTCCAGGCCGTTGAGCACGAGGTAGAGCGACGCAAGCCATCCGGCCCGAAACGGATGGCGCCGCAGGGTCCAGAGTACGCCGAACAGGAGCACCGCCGCAATCATCTCATAGAGCGAGGTCGGGTACACCGGCTGCTCCGGCGGCCCGATAATGGCACGAGGATACGTCTCGGCCCACAGCCACATCGGGAGCCAGTCGGGCTTGGCGGCCACATCCGCCGCAATGCCCCAGTCCCCGTCCCCCGCCAGGTGACAGCCGAGACGTCCGATGCCGTAGGCCAGCATGAGGCCCGGCGCCGCCGCGTCGGCCACGTGCGGCGCCGACAGGCCGTGGCGGCGAATGTACCAGGCAATCGCCCCGCCCCCGACCAGAAATCCGCCGTAAAAGGTCAGCCCCCCGGTCGAGAGCAGGAGCTGCGCTGGATAGAGCAGAAAGACCCCGGGATTGCCGAGAATGGTGAAGAGCTTCGCCCCAAGGATGCCCGCCACGGCGGCAATGATGACAATCGTGCCCACGAGCACCGACGGACTCGCTGTCTCAGGACCGTCGGGGCTCTCAACCTGCACCCCGTCGATCGCCCCGTTCGCGTACATCCGGTCCAGCTCGCGCCCGCCGAGCCACGCCCCGACGATAATCGCGAGGGCTACCAGGAAGCCGAACGAATAGATCGGGACCGGAAACGAGAGTCCAAACAGGTCCCGAAAAAGATCGCTGAGCCGCGGATACATGGGCAGTCACGAATTGCGAGTGCCGGAGCGAACGACGATTGCATACGGTCATAGGAGACGCAGCCGACGCGGTTGCCGTTGGTCGACCGACACGGTGTAGAGCGAACAGACGCGTGGGGGCATGGAAGCATGGACGCTATGCTCGAACCGTTCCCCTCTGCTGCCCATCGATCAGGATTCGATGTCCAGTATGACGAATGACCTCTACGCCTCAAGGAGATGATCCCTCTCTCCTCGTGTGCGAAATTCGATATCGTATCCGCCTGCTAGAATCGGACGTATAGAGACGTCGATATCCCTCGAAGTACATGGAGATAACCCGCATACTGCAGTGTCAACGCTGATTGTTCATCCCCCAGTAGTTTGCAGGTTGTGCCCATCGGCGTATTGCGTATTCCGTGTTGCGTAAGGCTGCCTGCATCGTTCGGTCACGAATCACGTCTTCACGTTTTGGCCGCCTGTACCGACGCGACCGGCTCGTTCGTTTGTAAGTTGACGGTTGACGTCGCGATACCCACATACTCCCACACCCACATCCCTAACGGACTTGATCTCCGATGATGCTATGGGGTGTAGTAACACGTGCGGCGCTCATATCTCCCCGTGAGAAGCTTATGCCCCATCGACGTCGCACTTCGTCGTCAGGTAGTCGGTGAGCTCGTCGAACGGCACCTCCACCTGATCGCCGCTCTCCATCTCCTTGACGGTCGCCTTCTCAGCGTCCAGCTCATTGCCGCCGATGATGAGGGTATAGTCCGCCGCCTGCCGGTTAGCTTCGCGCATCTGCGCCTTGAGAGAGCGGCCCTTGAGGTCGAGCGCCACGTGGAGGCCCGCCTCGCGCAAATCCTGCGTCGTTTGGAAAACCCACCGCTCGGCCTTCTCTCCGAGCGCGGCAATGAACACATCGGCCGCAGGCCCCTTCGGACGGTCCGCCTCGGCCGCGTCGAGCGCCAGAAAGAGCCGCTCCATCCCCGCCGCAAAGCCCGTCGCCGGCACCGGCTCATCGCTCCCGAGCACCTCCGCCAGCCGGTCGTAGCGTCCCCCACCTGCCAGAGCGCTCTGCGCGCCGAGGTCCGCCCCCTCCAGCTCAAAGGTCGTCTCCGTGTAGTAATCCAAGCCGCGCACGAGAAGCGGATCCTCGACGTACGCCACGTCCAGATCCGCAAGCAACTCCTTCACCCGGTCGTAGTGCGCCAGACTCTCGTCGCTGACGTACTCGATGAGTTGCGGCGCCTCCTGCAGAATCTTCTGCTCGTGCTCCAGCTTCGTATCAAGGACCCGCAGCGGATTCGCCTCCAATCGACGCTGACTCGTCTCCGAAAGCTCGTCGGCGTACGGCTCCAGGTACTCCCGCAGCGCCTCGACGTATTTCTCACGTCGGTCGGGTGTGCCCAGCGTGTTGATGCGCAGCCGGGTGTCGGAAATCCCGAGGGCGTCATAGATCGCCGTCATGATGGCAATGGTCTCCGCGTCGGCACGGGCGTCATCGGTCCCCAGAATCTCGATTCCGAACTGGTGGAACTGCCGATATCGCCCCTTCTGCGGCTGCTCGGCTCGGAAGCAGGGCCCAATGTAGAACAGCTTCTGCACGCCGCCGCGCTGATCGAGGTGGTGCTGCAAAAACGAGCGCACGACCGGAGCCGTCACCTCGGGCCGCAGTACATAGTTCGTCCCGGCCCGTTCAAAGGCAAACATCTCCTTCTGCACGATGTCGGTGCCCGCCCCCACCCCGCGGGCCACGAGGTCGGTCGGCTCCAGGACCGGCGTGCGGATTTCCTCCAGGTTGTAGCGCGCCATCACGTCGCGCACCGTGCGCTCCACGTAGCGCCACTCGGCGGTCGGCGCAACGCGCGTACCGCCGTCGTCCGTGTAGGCGTCGGGCAGAATGTCGAACGTGCCTTTGATGTTTTGAAACGAGGTACTCACAGCAATGAGCTCGTGCGAAATAGATCGTGGTTCGGTCGAAAAGTGCACCCAGAAAAAGCACCGTCCCGCCTCCCGAGACGGAAAATGCAGACTCTCGAAGCGCTTTTTTCCAAAGAGCGTCTGACGGAAACGGAGCAGTCGTCCCGTTGCACGAACAGGCCCCGCAGACGTCAACGAGGGGCCTCAGTGAGCGAAACGGATGTCCCCTTGTTCAGAGCCCGCTATATTACTGGAACGTCAGCCCCGCAGCTCTGCTTCGCCCTCCCGAAGGATCTCGATGATCGTCCCCGGTTCGTTCACCTGTATCAGTCGCTTGCGCAGATCATCCCGGCTCACGAGGCGAGAGATGCGCCCAAGGATCTTAACGTGCTGCGATTTATGCTCCTCAGGCCCCACCAGCAGCAACAACAAACGCACCGGTTCATTGTCGATGGCTCCGAAGTCAACGGGCTCGGCGGTTGTCGCGAACGCCGCGACCGTTTCAGTGGCCGCCGATGTCTTGGCGTGCGGGAGTCCGAGCCCCTTCCCGACCCCAGTCGACATCATCTGCTCGCGTTCAAAAATCGCCGAGCGGATTGCTTCGAGGCTGCTGATGCTCTCGTGATCATCGAGCACCTGCACGATAGCCTCAATCACCTCGGTCTTCGTTTGTCCCGGCAGACCGATGCGCACCTGTTCTGGACGCAGCAGCTGGTTGATTTCGGTCGTCTGGGTCGTCGTCATACACGCGACCGGATCAATGAAGAAGACTGACGAATGCCGGCACTCCTCCCTCAGTGACACTCCTCACCACCGACGTTTGCCATCGGCGATGGGGAAAATACACCTACACGATATCACACGAAACCGTCTTTTTCACGTGCGAACAGGAAATTTGCTCGGGACCCGCGTCCAAAAATGCCAGAAATCGCAGTGTCTTCCTTTTCCGGAAGCCCTTCGATCTTTTCAGGACACGCATGCACAATAATTACCGGGATCCATTACGCCGTTTTTCGGCAGGTCCGTTGTCATAGTTGTCTCAGAAAAGACCAGAGGTTCGAGTCTGCTTCTCTTCCTGGTCATAGACCGGGTGTCGTGCCCATGGCCGGGCCCGATCCGTTCGCGGACCACATGCTGACCGCTCCGCAGACCGCAATATATTTGGTCTGAAGCCAAATCCGGGCTTCGAACTCAGGAACTGGATCTGAGCTTACTGGTCCGTGCACAGACAGACCCATACAGTTCCCGTGTGGGGGAGATGACGGCAGATGGTGAGGATCGTGTAGGGCCATGAGAGTATCCGTCGTATGGGGGTTTGGGTTGGTAGGCGCGACTCGAACGTGGGATCGGCGACCAAATCCGACAGCAAAATTCGGGAGTGGGGAGTATGCGTACGGATCCAAGCACATGAGCTTCATGCACATACTTCTGTGTCAGTGCTTCCCCCTATACCGAAGCCACCAGCTACTGCTGTTGCGGAATTCCCGATGTCAAAGAGTGTATGGCGTAACACATACTGCGGGAGACTGCCTGTGCTGTGCAGAGGCACCTGTGCGTTGCCGGAGCCTCCCGGAGCGGCGGTCACGAATCAGTACGGGTAGGAGCCGAATCGGCCGCGGCCCTTCGGTCGAAGCGCGTCACGCCATCCCGCGTAAACTGTTCGTCCTCTGGCACGTACCGCCGCTCCTCGATGGTAAACGCCTCGGGGGAGATGGTAATCCGGTTGTAGAAATTGGTCGACTCGTACCCGGTGCGCCAGCGGTTGCTGGTGGCCGTGCCCGCACTGGCCACAACGACACGGTGGTCGGCAGGGATGATCTCGACGGGCTCGATACGGGAAACGTGGAGATGGCCGCAGAGGATGAGATCAACCTCTTCCTCCACGGCGGTCTGAAGAGTGCGGCGGGCCTGTCCCACAATGTCGTGCGGCCCCAGCGACTGCATCTTCGTAAGGTGGTGGTGGAGCACGAGCACCTTGAAGCGCTCCTCATCCATCGGCCCAAAATAATCCCGGATGGCCTTCCGGTCGGCGTCCGCGACCCGGCCGCTCTTGATCGTGAACCCGTGCGCCGTACTGATCCCCAGTGCGGCCACTCCGTCAGTGTCGAACGTCGGCGCGAGGTCGTCGGTGATATATGCCTGGTACCGCGACAGCGGGGTGCGAAGCCGACGGATGGGATGCCACCAGGGATGCACGTCGTGGTTGCCCGGTACCACCAGCGTGGGCGGGTCCAGGGACGCGAGCAGCTCCTGAGCGGCTTTGAACTCTCGGGATTGTGCCCGCTGCGTCAAATCCCCGCTCAGCACCGCGAGGGTAACATCCCCCCGGTTCACCTCTTCTACGAGTGCGTCTACCACCCCAGGGTGGCCGATGCGCCCGAAGTGCAGATCCGAAAAGTGCGCAATCGTCATGGCATGCGCTGATCGGTCTGCGAGACGACCGACTCAGCATGATCGAAACTACAGAAGAAGGTTCATCGGCTCCTCAAGGTACGAGCGGAGGGTGCTGAGGAACTGCGCCCCAATGGCCCCATCCACGACCCTATGATCGCAGGACAGCGTCACCTTCATGCGCTTGCCGGGCACGACCTCGCCGTCCTCTACAACGGGCGTGTCGCGGATCGCCCCGATGGCCAGAATCGCCGAGTTCGGCGGGTTGACAATGGCGGTAAATTCCTCGATGCCGAACATGCCGAGGTTGCTGGTCGTGAAGGTCGCCCCCTCAAACTCCTCCGGCTCCAGGTCATTGTCCTGTGCGCGCGCGGCGAGCTCTCGGGTCTCGCGCGCGATTTCGGTCATGCCCTTCTGGTCGGCGTTCCGAACCACCGGCGTGATGAGGCCCTCGTCGATGGCCACGGCGATACCGATGTGGACCTGGTTGTAGGTGCGAATCTCGCCTTCGTCCGGAAGGTACGAGGCGTTGACGTAGGGATGTTTCTGGAGCGACAGCGCGCAGGCCTTCGTCACGAGGTCGTTGAAGGAGATCTTCGTGCGATCCTGCTCCTCAGCAAGCTCATTGAGCTCCGCCCGGAGCGCGATCGCCTTCTCCATGTCGATATCGACCGTTTCGTAAAAGTGCGGCGCCGTGTACTTGCTCTCGGCCAGGCGGCGCGCAATCGTCTTCCGCATCTGAGAGATGTCATGCGACTCGTACGGCGCCTCGTCGTCGGGCAGGTCGTAGGACGGTGTCTCCACGTCGGGCTGGGGCGCCGGTTCGGCGGCGGGGGGCCCCTCTTCGATCCGCGCCTCCACATCGCGCCGGATGATGCGTCCCTCCGGCCCGGAGCCGTCCACCTGACTCAGATCCACGCCGTGCTCCTCCGCGATGCGGCGCGCGAGCGGCGAGGCCTTGATGCGCCGGCCCTCCGCGTCGGTGCCGGCCGGCACCGGCTCAGGTGTGCGATCCCCCAACTGGCCATCGCCGGCCGGGTCTTCGACCACATCGGAGTCGGGGGACGACGGCGTCGGCTCGGACGATGCGGCTGCATCGGATGCGGCTGCATCGTCAGTCTCGTCAGCCCCGGCGGCCCCATCGCCGCCCTGGTCGTCCAGAATGTCGGAAATATCCTCGTCGGCCTCTCCGATCACGGCGATGAGCTGCCCAATGGGCACCGAATCGCCCTCGTCGATCACTTTCTTCAGAAGCACGCCCTCATCGAAGGCCTCTAGGTCCATCGTCGCCTTGTCGGTCTCCACCTGCGCGAGCACGTCGCCGGACGACACCTCGTCTCCCTCGTCCATGAGCCATGCAGAGAGAACCCCCTCCTCCATGGTGTCGCTCAGCTTCGGCATTTCGATCAGGATTGCCATAGTACGGTTACGAGTTTCGAGTTGCGAATGTCGAGTGAAAGGCGTGGGTGGGAGTGTCGATGAACGGCCGTACCGATCCGGGGAACGTTCGCACACCACTTTCCGTCTCGGCTGCGGATCGTGTACAGCCGCAAGCAGAGGCCGGACGTTGATTCGCGTGCGATCATCCGGACGTTGATTCGCGTGCGATCATTCGGCAATCGACACTCGCACATCGCTATTCCGCATAGAGGACGCGGAGGCACTTGTCGACTGTTTCGTCGGCCCCAGGCATGTAGGCATCCATGAGGTTGGGGGCGTAAGGGGCCGGCACGTCCGGCGCGGTCACGCGCAGGATCGGCGCGTCGAGATAGTCGAATGCCCGATCCTGCACCCGATGGGTGATCTCCGACGCTACGCTAGCGAACGGGTTGCTTTCATCGATGACGACCAGCCGGTTGGTCTTGACCACCGACTCTACGATCGCGTCGATATCGAGCGGCTTGATGGTCCGGGGGTCGATGACCTCGGCCTCGTAGCCCTTCTCCGCCAGCTGTTCGGCCGCATCCATGGCCACGTGGTGGCTCTTGCTGTGGGCCACGATGGTCACGTCGCTGCCCTCACGGGCCACGCGGGCCGAGCCGAGCGGAATCGTGTAGTCGGCCTCTTCGCTGACCTCGTCCTTGAGCCCGTACATCAACTCGCTCTCCAGAAAGATGACGGGATCGTCCTCGCGGATGGCCGTCTTGAGCAATCCCTTTCCGTCGTCCGGAATCGAGGGCGACACGACCTTCAGGCCGGGAAAGTTTGAGTAGAGCGCCTCCGTGGAGTTGGAGTGGGTGGCCGCCAACTGCCCGGCCGCGCCGTTCGGCCCCCGAAACACGATGGGCATCTCAAACTGCCCGCCCGACATGTACCGAACGTTCGGAGCGTTGTTGACGACCTGGTCGAAGCCGACGTACGAAAAGTTGAACGTCATGAACTCGACGATCGGCCGGAGGCCGTTCATCGCCGCCCCAACACCGAGCCCCGCAAATCCAAGCTCGCTGATGGGCGTGTCGATGACCCGCTGTGGACCGAACTGATCGAGCATGCCCTTGCTCACCTTGTAGGCGCCGTCGTACTCGGCGACCTCCTCCCCAATGAGGAAGATGTCGTCGTCGCGCTCCATCTCCTCGGTCATCGCGGCGCGAAGCGCTTCGCGAAACTGCAGCGTTGCCATGAGTCGTCAGTGTCGAATTTCGAAGTGCTATTGTCGAATACCCGTCGCCCGAGTGCCGAACCATCAATTCGAAAATCGACACTCGTCCCTCACCACCGTCAAGCGATGAAGGGATAATCGTCCTGCGAGTACACGTCGTCGTAGATGGCCTCCTCATCGGGGAAGTCGGCGGCATCGGCGGCGTCGAGCGCATCAGAGACCTCCTGCTTCACCTCGTCGTCGAGGGCGTCGATCTCGTCCTCCGTGGCCAAATCGTGGTTGATAAGGTACTGCTGGAGGCGAACGATTGCATCCTCGCTCTGTCGTTCGTCGAGCTCCCCCTCGGCCCGGTAGTCGGCCGGGTCGGTGATCGAGTGGCCCTGGTACCGATAGGTACGCACCTCCAGCATCGACGGCTGACCTTCACGGGCATAGCTCTCGATGTGGTCGCCCACAGCCTTATTGACGCTAAAGACATCCATCCCGCTTGCCAGCGAACACGGGAAGTCAAAGTTGTAGCCGTGCTTGAAGAGGTCGGGCTTCGCGAAGGCGCGGTCCACGGCCGTCCCCATCGCGTACTGGTTGTTTTCGCAGATGAAAACAATGGGCAGGTCATAAATGCCGGCGAGGTTGCAGGCCTCACGGAAGGCGCCCTGGTGCATGGCCCCATCCCCGAAGAAACAGAGGCACACGTTGTCGGTGCCCTGGTACTTCTCGGCAAAGGCGATGCCTGTGGACAGCGGAATGTGCGCCCCGACGATGCCGTGCCCCCCCATCATCTTCCGGTCATGATCAAAGAAGTGCATCGATCCGCCCTTGCCCTTGGAGCATCCGGTTCTCTTACCGAACAGTTCGCTCATCCCGTCTTCCGGATCGATCCCCATCGCCAGCCCCATGCCGTGGTCGCGGTAGGCCGTGATGATAGAGTCCTCCCCGAGCCGGATGGCATTTACACTTCCCGTCGAGACCGCCTCCTGCCCGATGTACAGGTGCAGGAATCCGGAGATCTTCTGGCGCTGGTACATTTGCCGACAGCGGTTCTCGAACCGCCGCTGCAACAGCATGCTGCGCAAGAGATCGAAAGCCTCGTCGTCGTCGAACCCCAGCTCGTCGTGCTCGAACTGATCGGCCGGGTAGGTCTCAAAGGAAAGCGTCTCCTCAATCGGGCCGTCCGGGATGTCGATGGACTGCTCCGTCCAGGGGTGTTGGCGGGACGCCTCGGACTCGCCATTGTCCGAAAGCGGGCTTGGCTGCGGTTCAGTCGTCGCAGCCTCGGCAGCCTTGCCGGCCTCGTCCGTCCCGTCGGTTTTGGTTTTTTCATTCTGATCAGCCATTTCTCGCGTCGAGATCGTGAAAGGGAAGCCAGCGAAACACGAACTGGAGGGTCCTCAGTCTCCAGCGCCGTGAACGGCCCGGGTCAATCGCACGCCGGGAAGTATAAAGTCGCCGATTGTGACGAGAGAAGCAATTTTCCACGCCCTTGTATCTGATCCCCAGGGCTCGGTTTCAACTCCGAACAATCTTCGCGGGGATTGGGTCTCGGACGATTGTTTCCGGTTCTCCTCGCGCACGACTGTTTCTTTTAGCCACACGGACCCGATGAGTGGACTTACTGATCCGTGCGTGGGTAGGGGGAACTACCACTCTCCATCTAAAAAGGAAATCCGAAATCCTAGGACTCCTGGATTTTGGAGATCTAGGTATGGGCCCGTCGAAGTCGTCCTTGCCGATCTCAAATCGGCTCGATCTCAGATTGGTGAGGCCCATTTCCGTGTCAATATTGCGTCTTTCTTGATTGCACGGATCCACGGAAAGAACGTTGCCATTCCCGCCGTCACCGATTAGGTTTGGCGTCGACTTGACTGACCGAAACGCCGATGAACCACGGCCCAGGGGTTTAGTCCCCTCCGGGCCTGTCGCCTACCCCTCTCATTACTACTGTGCACCGGTGTCTCCTTCTTCGGCCCCCGAGTCGACGACCGACGCCCTGGTCATCATTCCGACCTACAACGAGGCCGACAACATCGGCCGGGTGCTGGACCTCGTTCTCGCCCAGCCCACCCCCATCTCGATCCTCGTCGTGGACGACAACTCGACCGACGGCACCGCGGACATCGTCCGGACGGCGACGGAGGAGCACCCGGACCGCGTGGACCTGATCGAGCGCGCCGGGAAGCTCGGCCTCGGCACGGCCTACCTCCGCGGCTTTCGGTACGCCCTGGCCCGCGACTACACCTTTATCTGCGAGATGGACGCCGACCTCTCGCATGACCCCGACGACCTGCCGCGCCTGATCGAGACCGTGGAGTCCGGCACGGCCGACCTCGCCGTGGGGTCCCGCTACGTGGGGGGCGTCCGGGTCATCAACTGGCCCCTCCCCCGCCTCGTCCTCTCCTACGCCGCCGGCATCTACACGCGGGCCATCACCCGCCTGCCCGTCCGCGACGTGACCGCTGGGTTCAAGTGCTTTCACCGGCGCGTCCTGGAGGCCCTGCCCCTCGACCGCGTCAACTCCGACGGCTACGCCTTCCAGGTCGAAATGCACTACCGCACCTGGCAGGCGGGCTTTGAGATCGAAGAGATCCCCGTCATCTTTACCGAGCGCACCGAGGGCCAGTCCAAAATGAGCAAGGCCATTGTCCGCGAGGCCGCCTTCAAGGTATGGGAGCTCCGCCTCCGCAACCTCACCGGCACGCTTTGACGGCCGCCGTCGCATCCGGGATGGGGCCCGTTCTCCCGAATCAGTCGGGCGATCAAACGGAGCAGATATGCCATTCCAACGGACACGAACCGCCGCCCCGAGAAACTCATGGAGGCCAGCAATGACGGATGAAATCAGCAATGAAGTCGAACGTGTGCGGGAGGAAATTGCCTGACGTGATGACTTCGACATCGACCGGATTTTCCAGGCGGCGAAGGAACGACGGGCCTCATGGAAGACCGAGAAACAAGAAAAGGGGATCTCTGAGCGGAAACCAGAAGGTTCAACGTAACCGCCCATCCTGACAATCGGACGGAACCGCCAACAAGGCGTCGAAAATAGAAGTGCCTGCAGACGATAGGTGGTTGGCTCGCGTTGACCCAGCGATAAAATCCGGTCTCATCAACACTCGCACCTCCCTTCCAATCCCGTCCTGATTAGCAGGTGCTGGAGGCCCTGCCCCTCGACCGCATCCTCTCTGGCGGCGCCCCCTTCTGATGCGGATGCACGACCGCACCTGGCAGGCGAGCTTCGAGATCGAGGAGATCCCCCTCCTCTGTACCGAGCGCACCGGGGACCCATCCACAATGAGCAC
Source organism: Bacteroidetes bacterium SW_9_63_38 (assembly GCA_003022435.1). Taxonomy (GTDB): domain Bacteria; phylum Bacteroidota; class Rhodothermia; order Rhodothermales; family Salinibacteraceae; genus Salinibacter. The sequence goes on from PXUA01000015.1 coordinate 264,237, forward strand.
AGCCATCGTCCGCGAGGCCGCCCTCAAGGTATGGGCGCTCCGCCTCCGCGATCTCACCGACACGCTCGGAATGGAAATTGCACCTCCGATCAATACCCGGCTACGGACGTATTCCCGCCCCATACTCTTGGGCGAAAAAAGACATTCCCTTCATCCGTCGGTGAAAACCTTCCTTGGTCCGTATAACTCTGACACGCCCGTACGATCATCACCCCCAGCGGAACTGACGCCTCCCTATCATGAAGTGCAGCCCAACTTCTATACGGTGATATGCCGAAGTAGTCGGGATATTATCTCCTATGTCAAGGAGGTTGATATAAGACTAAGTTACCCTGCGTGTATCTGCTTCTGTCAGTTGTGGGAGGTCGGAGGGAGCTTTCAGCACCAATATTGAGGGTTGGATGGTGCTTTTTGTCGGAGGACGGAACCGGGATTTCTGCCGGCGGGCACGGGGGAGAGACGCCATTCTTCAGAGGGCAGAAGAGTCGGCTTCGACAATCCGGACTTTGGGGGCGGCTCTTGCCTTTCGCCTGCCGGTGGTCAAGCCCCGGCGGCAGGGCCTACTCGGTGTGCCGGGATCGCCGTGTGCCGGTGTCGGGCGGGACGGCATCCGGTGCTTTTGTCCTACTCGCGCCCTTCGTCCGTTCGGCGCAGGAGCGCATGTGCTTGTTTGTCAGTGCGGGTGCCACCTCGCAGGGTAACCCTGCGCTGTAGCTGATGGAGGGCCGGGGCCGCGATCAGTTGGGGTGCGGCCGGCGGGATGCTTGTCAAAAGTCGAGAGTGGTCGCGGTGGCGGGTGGACCCTTCATCCGACGCAGTCAGTTGAAGGGATCGGCTCTATTCAGGGGAACCGACGCCCTCCACAGCTAAGCTCGCACCGATATGTGCTACCGTCGCTACGCTCCCTCCGCACATATCGGGGCGAGCTGACTGCGTCACGCGGCAGATCTGCTCCGGTCAGCTCGCCCCGTTATGCATTGCGAGCACAGTCGCTTGAGTAAAGATGGGCGATCTTGTAGTTTCCACACATGCTCATCTACCTGGATACCTGCTCCATTCAGCGTCCGTTCGACGACCAGTCGCAGCTCCGCATCGCGATGGAGTCGGAAGCGGTGCTGCGAGCGATTCAACTCGTCGAGCAGGGAGATCTGGATTTACTCGCTTCCGAGACGCTCCGGATTGAAACTGAGCGGAACCCTCATTCAAGACGTCGTCGATTTGCTTTCGGTGTCCTCGCGCACGCTGCGCGCTTCGTGGAAACGGATTCACAGATCGAATCCCGAGCCCGTCAGTACGAGAATACGGGCTTGCGCCCCTTCGATGCGTTGCATCTGGCGTCTGCGGTCGAAGCAGAGGCCGACATGTTTTGCACAACGGATGATCAATTGCTCCGGCGCGGGAGCGGAGCCGAAACAGAACACACACGAGTGCTCACACCAATTGCCCTCATAGAAGAGGTCGAGTCATGAACGCTGAGATTGAACCGCTTGACGATCTCAACGACGAAGCCCTCCAGCTTCTTATGAAGGAGTTGGGAGTGGCGAAGACGGCGCGTTTCCTTCAGCAGTTTACCACCGGATCGGTGAACTACACTGAGGAACGGAAGGAGCTGTTCAAAGACTGGACGCTTGAGGACGTGCTTGAAGAAACGAAGCGTCGCCGCGGGAATCGCAATGCATAACCCTGCGCTACAGCTGAAAATGGGCTGGTGCCGCTGTCGAACGAAGTCATCTAGGTGGGTTCGGTGTCGCAGATCGAGAGCAGTGATGCCGGCGCATGGGAACTTCGTTTGACGAAGTAGTTCGATCCGGCTGTGCACTATTATAGATCGTTTTCCTGCCCATTTCAGCTGATCTACGACGATATGTGCTACCGTCGCTACGCTCCCTCCGCACATATCGGGGCGAGCTGACTGCGTCACGCGGCAGATCTGCTCCGGTCAGCTCGCCCCGTTATGCGGCACCGAATGTATTTGGCTTGATATCGAAGGTGGGGGAAAGGGACCTCTCGGTTTTGAAAATCATTTTCTATACCCACGTAGCCTAGGTCATGAAGTACCCATGTCGATGAAAGTGATCTACAAAATCACGTATCCGAATGGGAAGATATACATCGGTAGCGATCTGACCGATAGCATAAACTACTTCGGAAGCGCAAGCAACGAACTCATCGAACAGGACTTTACTCGGGAAGAACGTCGCGACTTCACGATTCGGAAAGAAATCCTGTGGGAGTCGGAGACTGCTTCAGACAAAGAAGTCCGACGAAAAGAGAAGGAGTACATCAGGGAGTACCAGTCTAACGATCCGGAGATTGGCTACAACCAACGGCCGAAGCCCAGAGGCGGTGTTAAGAAAGCCGCATAACACATCGCTACAGCTGAAAATGGGCTGGTGCCGTTTTCGGGCGAAGTCGGCCAAGCGGGTTTGTCTTCGTCGGTCCAGAGTGGCGGCGCCAGCGAGTGGAAACTTCGCGAGACGATGCTGCTGATCAAGCGTGTCAAATTCTGTCGGACCTTTTCCCGCCCATTTCAGCTGATCTATCACGTTATACCGAGCTGCCGCTGAATAAGATCAAAATGCGCTAGGATGCCGCACAATCCAATAAGACTTGAGGGGCGGCGACTCCATCTCCACTCAGCAGTATCAGATCCAGATTTCTCGGCCAAACCTGTCTTGAGTGGAGATCCGTGGGACTATATTGAGCTTCTACTGCGCAGAAGACATGATAAAGAGGCAATATTCTATTGGCAGCAAGCCAAGCAACTCTACAGCGCATCCACTGATCTTCCGGAGACATCCTCTCCGCTCACATCCTACTACTGCTTTTTGAATGCAACTAAGGCGCTTTTAGAGACCAAAGACAGCTCGTACAGTGAAGATCACGGTGTCACAGGCTCGACGGAGACGGGAAATATCGCCCTTGGAAATGAGATAATCAGATTCAAGACTGGAGGTGTTTTACCCGCCCTCTGCGGACTTTTAGGGGAGCAAGTCGATCAATCGAACGAATACACTTTGTACAAAATCTTGTACCACATTCCATTTGTCCATAGAGCATTCCAACTGACTTATTCAACCCCAACGACGCTATTCGTTCCGATAAAGCAAACTCTGATCGTACAGAAAGAAAGCTCAAATGAAGCGTGGTTTAGTGCTGATCTAAACGAAAAATACACTAACAAGGCAACCAAACGGATGCTACCACCTGGGTTCGAAAAAGACGAGGGTATTAGTGAAAAATACGTAGTCCGCAAGAAAAAGCGTTTCTACTGGGAAGAGAACGACCTCGAAAAATCCTTAGAGAAGCTTAAAAGACATAATCGATCCGTAAGAAAGCACGTTTTCCCAATATTCGCAGTCAGAAACAGGTGGTATCTGAAAAAGCACGGCGAACTGAGCAAGGGAGTGGATAAGCCCCTCTTGCCTTTACTTTTCGGGGCAATGCATCGTTTGAGTGAGTTAGCTAGATACAATCCACTGAGACTGTCAACGCACTTGGAGAATCAGCAGAACTGGCTACTAACCGAATTCCTACGAGTCGCTCCAGCTCAGTTCATTCATCATGTAGCCTGCGAAATTTCGGGAAGGGAGTTAATCAAGCCCGACGCATTCAGAGCCGAGTAGGATGTAGTGGGTAGGATGTATGGTGCAGGGGTCGGGTATAACACGCCGCTACAGGCGACGAAGGGCCAGTGCCACTATCGGTCGGGTTTAGTTGGACGGGTTCGACTTCGCTGGTTGGAACGACGAAGTCATTAGATGGATACTTCGGCGACCTGTGCTTTTCGTGTCAGTGAGTCTGGACCAGACGGTTTCCTGGCCCTTCGCCCCTGAGCTATCACGTTATGTAGCTACGGTTACTTCTGGTTTGGACTGATGAGAATATCCGCTTTTCTACTTTTCGTGGCGATCAGCCTCTCCGGTTGTGAGGATAAAGGACCTGAATCCTATGACGACTGCGTTCTGGAAAATGTTAACGACGAAATGAACGAACTTGCGGTTCAGGCGGTGATTAGGTCCTGTCGTGAGAAATTTCCGGAAGCTGTACCGTCAAAATCGAACAAGCGTTCACTTACTGCGAGTGAACTTAAAAAGTTGTCAGGTAGAGCAGGTCTTGAATACGGTAGCGAGTTTGGCGGAAAAATATACAACGGTAACGATAAGATTCAGGTGACGAGAGTAAAAGTCAGGGTTGGTACAGTCCCTGGAGGTAAAGAAGTGTCTCGTATCTATCAAGATGATGTAGATATCGGGCCGAATAGTACCGGCGAGTTCGGACTTGAAATTGTTCCCAGAGATAAAGGAGTAGAATACAATTGGTGGATCGAGAGCGCACAGGGAAGACCGACTAAAGAGTAACAGGTCAAGCTACATAACCCAGCCGCTAGAGCTGACGGAGGGCTTCTGCCTCTGTCAATCGAGGTCTGTAGAGGTTGGTATCGCTGGTCGGGAGTGGCTATGCCGTTTAGTGGAGACTTGAACCGATGATGTCGTCTGTGCGATACAGGCTCTGTTAGTGTTCTCCCGCCCTCCGCACCTCAGCTCGCCCCGTTATGCCTCCGCTGCTGAACTGATCGTCGAATGGTGCGTTTTAGCCGATATACGTTCTCACCAGCTAACGAGCCTGGATTCCGATGAAAGTGACGGTCGATCTCCCCGACCGGTTTGGAGATATTGACGAGACGTATGCCCGGGAGGCCCTCGTGGCTACGCTTTACAGCAATGGCAAGCTTTCTAGGCGTGAAGCACGGCAGATTTTGGGAATGAGCCGGCGCGACTTCGAGGATATGTTGCCGCGTTACGGATTTTCCGTTCTGGTCGACAACGAGGAAAACGTTCAGACAGAGCTCGACACGTGAAAAGGCCGAGGCGCGTCGTTTCTGGTACCAGTCTGCTCATCTCGCTGGAGAAGATTGAGGGAGGCTACACGTTTCTCGGGCAACTCTACGACAACGTCCTCATCCCTCCAGAAGTGCTCCGGGAATTGGCGGCAGGGGCCTTCGGAAGCGGAGAGGCCTACCTGTCCCACTTTGGAATCGGTGACCTTCTGCAGGTAGAAGCGTCTAGACGTTCCAAACGGGACGCGACAGAGCATCTCGATCCGGGCGAGCGGGAAGTAGTCGAGCTTGCGGTGGAGTTTGATCTTCCGCTACTCATTGAGGAGGAAGCAGGTCGCACAGTTGCACGAGAAATTGGACTCGGCATTTCCGGAAGTGCGGGCCAGCTTCTTCAGGCGGTTCGAGGAGAGATCATCGGTCCGAATCAAGCGAGTCAAATGATTACCGAGCTGAAGAGGAAAGGACGGATCAATCAGCAGGTGTTTGAAGGCGTGAAGCGAGCAATTGATGAGGAGGCATAACCCGTCCACTACACCTGAACTCGGGCGACTGGCGGAGGACGCCCTGGCAGAACACGACGCCGGCGACTCGGAGACGTTTGACCCAAGTCAGCTGTGACCTCTCGTACCCCCTCTCGATTCTGGGAGGCCTGTGCCGACCTTCCCAGGACAACGACCTCCTCGTTTGATCGACTCCCTCCACTCTTCCCTCCCGTCCTCCCACACGCCCACACACCACCCGGCGATTGAAACCGGCCCGGAGCCCCCATCCCCCGATCCCCTCCGACCGGCCCGCCCGCCGCATCAACGGAATTTCAAACCGCCCTCTTGATCCACTCCCCGCTGTGTCGTACACTCACCATCCTATGATGAACACGGCCCTCTCTACACACGGCTGGCGGTCCTGGTGGCCCTCTCGACGGGTCCAGAGCCGCCGGTGTGCGTAAGCGCTTGGCGTCGTCCCGCGTGCCCCTATTGCTCTGGACCCGCTGCTCTGCCCGGCAGCGGGTTTTTCTTTTGGCTCATGCCTGCCTTCCCCCATGACGTTCGACGAGTTTACCCAACATGTGGAGTCCGCCCGCGCCGCGGGCGACGATCGACTCGTGGTGCCGGTGTCCGTACGCCGCAGTGCCGACCTCCTCACGCCAGTCTCGGCCTTCCTCTCCCTCCGCGAAGATTCGGACTACAGCTTTCTCTTCGAGAGCGTGGAGGGCGGCGAGAAGCTGGCGCGGTACTCCTTCCTGAGTCGCAACCCGTACCGCGTCGTCACGGCCACCAACTTCGGCGCCACCGTCGAGATCGACGAGCGCCGTACGCCGGACGCCGAGCGCGGCCTCGACGCGCCTATGGGGAATATTTTTGAGGTGCTGGACGCCTACATGGATCGGTACTCGGAGGTCGACATCCCCGACCTGCCCCGCCTCCGCGGCGGCGCCGTCGGCTACCTCGGCTACGACGGCGTCCGCCTCGTGGAGCACCTCCCGGACGCCCCGCCCGACGAGCTGGGCCTCCCGGACGCGGTCTGGTGCTTCTACGACACCGTGGCGGCCTTCGACCACGTCAAGCATCAGGTCGTGATGCTGGCCAACGTGTTCGTGGACGACGACACGAATCTCCGCGCCGCCTACGAGGAGGCGCAGGACCGGCTGGCCGCGCTGGAGGACGACCTCAAGCGCCCCCCCGCCCACCCCGATCCCGTCGAGTGGACCGAGGGCGAGCTGCACTCCAACTTCGACCGCCCGGTCTTCGAGGACGCGGTGCGCACCGCGAAGGAGCACGTCCAGCGCGGCGACATCTTTCAGGTCGTGCTGTCGCAGCGGTTCTCGACCGCCTTCGAGGGCGACCGCTTCAACCTCTACCGCGCCCTCCGGCAGGTCAACCCCTCCCCCTACCTCTTCTACATAGACCTCGACGACCACGCCCTCGTGGGCTCCTCCCCCGAGGTGCTGGTGCGGGCGGAGGACGACACCGCCGAGGTGCTGCCCATTGCCGGCACGCGTCCGCGCGGTGAGGACGAAGACGAGGACGCCGCTCTGGCCGACGAGCTGCTCAACGACCCCAAGGAGCGGGCCGAGCACCTCATGCTCGTGGACCTGGGCCGCAACGACCTCGGGCGCGTCTGTAGCTACGACAGCGTCGAGGTGGACAACTACGCGTACGTGGAGCGCTACTCGCACGTCATGCACATCGTGTCGTCGGTCAAGGGCCGGCTGGCCGAGGATCGTGGTCCGATGGACGTTCTCGCGGCCTGCTTCCCGGCGGGCACCGTGAGCGGCGCGCCAAAGGTGCGGGCCATGGAGATCATCGACACCCTGGAGCCGTCGCGGCGCGGAGCATACGCGGGCGCGGTCGGCTACGTCGACTTCTCCGGCACGCTCGACACCTGCATCGCCATCCGCACGATGGTGGTCGCCGACCAGACGGCCCACGTCCAGGCGGGCGCCGGCATCGTGGCCGACAGCGATCCCGCCACCGAGTACGACGAAACCTGGAACAAGGCCGCCGCCCTCCGCCAGGCCATGCACGTCGCCGCGGATGGATTGCTCTAAGTAGAATGCTCTCCCTTTACAGTGAGACTCTTTCTACGCTTCTACGCTGCGCGAGCGCTGATGACGCGACTCGTTGGGGAAGTGCGTGTGGGCGTGGGGGCGTATGGGCGTGAAGACAACATGCCTCTCCCCGTGCGGCCCGACCTGCACGCTTGGCCATTACAGACGAATTCGAGATCACTCCCTCGTATGCACGTGTTCGATAGGATCGCCTCCCAGCAGCCCCCTGAAGACGGGCCGTGCACCTCCTGAGGCCGGTCTGCGCCCGCAATACGCAATACGAACTACGCACCCTGCATCACGCGCCCGGACCGAGGGAAAGAACTGCCCGCGGGGTGCCTCACGAATCGCGCATCACGAGTCACCCATAACGCTTCCCCCCAAACTTCCCACCGCCCCACCGGTACACCCATCGTCGTTTTTCCGAACAGACCTTCCCCTGCCAATGCCGAATCCGATCAAGGAAGTGCTCCTCGGTCGCGGCTGGGCCGGACAGACCCTCAGCCGCGCCGAGACGGTCGAGCGCCTCAACCCCGTGCTGCTACAGTTTCTGAAGCTGAACCACAACTATCGGTACGTCATCCGAACCCACTCCGACAATGCCGTCACCGAGGCCCTGAAGCGGGTCCAGAAGACGGCACGAACCGACGTGGGCAAGCTCAGCGAGACCATCTTGAGTTGCGGCGGCTCGCCCGAAAACGGGACGGACCTGGAGCCGGAGGACTTCACCCTGGGCCCCGACGATCTGGCGATGCTGTCCCAGCTGGAGGACCTGGAAACGGAGCTCAACGAGGCCCTCGTTCACGAGCGCCAGGAGCATGAGCACCAGATGCGGACGCGCGGCATCCTCGAAGCGCTCACGAGCAACAGCGACGAGCGCCTGACGCTGCTCGGCGACCTCATCAATCGAGCGCAGAACGGATAGCTCAAAAGCGTGAAGTTTTCTGTTTGAAGGAGTCCTTTCCAGCTGAAACTCGAAGATTTATCGGTAATCGACTTCCACGGCCTTCAGAAAATGGCCGCCCGAAGGTCCATGCTTACGAAACGACCGAAATTTATCATGTCTGGGCCCGACAAAGGCGATCTCAGATTGCCGGTCGGGAGAGTTTGATAAATTTCAGTGGAGTAAGCGCGGACCTCAGGCCATTTTTTGCCATCCAGCACCGAAAGCCTTCGGTGCATTTTGGGGCCTTCCAAAATGGACATAAGATGGGGAAGAAAGCTCCTGATCCAGGCTGATGATTCTTTGAAACGACGAAGTGGAAGATTGCATCAGTGCATAGATCGGTTGGCAGACTTCACAAAAACAACTTCACACCATTGAAGATAACCCTCTCGCCCTGCGCGTGATCGTTTCATCCTGCCCCTGTTTCCATGGACGCCCCTGACACTGCTTCCCCCGCCGAGACGGACACCGATACGGATCCGGACACGGTCGTCGTCTCCGGCATCCAGCCCTCCGGCCGCCTGCACCTCGGCAACTACTTCGGCGCCCTCCGCCAGCACATCGACCTGCACGCCGAGCACGAGGCGTACTACTTCATCGTGAACTACCACGCGATGACGTCGGTCGACGACCCGGAGGCGCTGCGGCAGCACACCTTCGACGTGGCCCTCGACTACTTGGCGCTCGGGTTCGACCCGGAGGAGGCCGCCCTCTTCGTGCAGAGCGACGTGCCGGAGGTGACGGAGCTGACCTGGCTCTTCTTCAACCTCCTCCCCACGAGCCGCCTGGAAAAGGGCGTGGCCTACAAGGAAAAGGTCAACGCCGGGCTCACCCCCAACGCCGGGCTCTTCAACTACCCGGTGCTCCAGGCCGCCGACATCCTGGCGTACGGCGGCACCCTCGTCCCGGTGGGCGCGGACCAGAAGCAGAACCTGGAGATTGCCCGCGACCTCGCGCGCCGCTTCAACAACACCTTCTGCCCCGACGGCGAGCCCCTATTTCCGGAGCCGGAGCCGCACATTCTCGACGACGTGGCCGTGGTGCCCGGCATCGACGGCCAGAAGATGTCCAAAAGCTACGGCAACACGATCGGGATCTTCGACGAGGGGGACAACCTCAAGGACAAGGTGATGAGCATTGTCACGGACTCGAAGCCCCTCGACGCGCCGAAGGACCCAGAGAGTTGCAATGTGTTCTCCCTGATCAAGCTGGTGGCCGACAACGAGGAAGCGGTGGAGATCGCCCAGAAGTACCGCGACGGGGGCTACGGCTACGGACACGCCAAACAGGACCTGCTCCGCCTCCTGAAGGACTTCTTCGCCGAGGCCCGCGAGCGACGCAAGGAGCTCGAACAGCGCCCCGACTACGTCCGCGACATCCTCCGCACCGGTGCCGAGCGAGCCCGCGCCCGCGCGAGGCCGATCCTGGAGCGGGTGCGGGACTTAACCGGTCTCGTTCGCACTCGCTAACTTCGTTTGGGGGTGTGGGAGTGTGGGGGTATGTGAGTTTGGGAGTGTTTTTCTTCAGAAATGAGCGGTTTTCCCAGAATGGTTGAGTCCTTTCGGGACCTTCGGGTTTATCAGGATGCCTTTCGTGCGGCGCGGAAGATCTTTCAGTGCACAAAGTCCTGGCCCAAAGAAGAGCGATACGCCCTTACCGACCAGATTCGACGATCGTCTCGATCTGTATTCGCGAACGTGGCCGAAGCGTGGCGCAAACAACGATCCCCCAAACACTTTATCAGCAAGCTGAGCGACGCGGACGCCGAAACCACCGAGACGCGCGCTTGGCTCGACGCCGCCCTGGATCACGAATACATTGACCAGGAGTCCTATTCGGACCTGGATACGATGTACGACCAGATTTCCGCAAGCCTCGTGACGATGATGACGAACGCCGATGACTGGTGCGGCCCCGCGGGCCCCGCGGACCAGGTACAGGAAGCACCGTCCGAGTACAAAACGGATCCCTCCCCGATTGAATAAGTGCTTCCCCCCACCTGCACGCACACACGCCCACACTTCCATACTCCCACACGCAATCACGCCCACACGCTGCCATGATTCTGATCATCGACAACTACGACTCGTTCACGTACAACCTGGTCCACCTCGTGGGCCGGCACACCGACGACCTGGAGGTGATTCGGAACGACGACAAGACGATCGACGAGGTGGAGGCGATGGCCCCGGACGGGGTCGTCATCTCCCCCGGTCCGGGCCGCCCGGCCGACGCGGGCCTGACCGAGCCGGTCATTGAGGCCCTCGGCGACACGACGCCCATCCTCGGCGTATGCCTCGGCCACCAGGCCATTGGCGAGGTCTTCGGTGGCGACATCGTGCAGGCCGATGAGCTGATGCACGGCAAGACGAGCCCCGTCCAGCACACCGGCACCGGCCTCTTCGACGGTGTCGAAGCGTCGTTCGATGCCACCCGATACCACTCCCTCGTCGTCGACCCGGACACGGTTCCGCACGACGCCCTCGAGATTACGGCGGAAACGGACGACGGCACCATCATGGGCCTCCAGCATCACACCCATCCGATCTACGGCATCCAGTTTCACCCCGAGAGTGTGATGACGAAAGCCGGGCCTACCATTGTGGAAAACTGGCTCTCGGTGGTGTGGGACGACGAACGCCTCGCGACCGCTCAGTAAGACCCACGCGTATTCCTATACTGAAGCCTGCAGACACTGCCGTTGCAGGAATGCCGGTGCGGAAAGAACGTATTGCGTAATCCGTATTGCGTGAGGCTGCCTGTGCCATACGGAGGGGCCTACGGAACCGCACGATGGTCACGCCTCACGCCTTCACGCATCACGCTGGCTGTACGGGTAGAATGGGCTGACTTGTATATTGACGCTGCAACACGTTCCTCCCGACCTACTACTGTTCTCACAGTCTTTCGGACCGACGACCCGACCACACCGTGAAGGAGTTTCTCGACACCATTGCCGACGGCGATCCGCTCTCCCGCTCGCAGGCTGAAGCCGCCATGCGGGACATGATGAGCGGCGACGCCGACGACAAGCACATCGCCGCCCTGCTGATGGGCCTCCGCACCCGCGACGAGACATTGGACGAGCTCGTCGGCTTCACGAAGGGCATGCGCGAGCTCGCCATTGATGTGGAGCTCGACGACCCGCACGCCATCGACCTCTGCGGGACCGGCGGCGACGGGGCCGACACGTTCAACATCTCCACCACCGCCTCCCTCGTGGCCGCCGGCGCCGGGGTGCCCGTGGCCAAGCACGGCAACCGCTCGGTGTCCTCCAAGTCCGGCTCCGCCGATGTGCTCGAAGAGCTGGGCGTGGAGATTGAACTGGGAAAAGAGGGCGTGGAGCGGTGTCTAGACGAGGTGGGCATCGCCTTCCTCTTTGCGCCCTTCTTCCACCCGGCCATGAAGCACGTGATGCCGGTGCGCCAGTCCCTCGGCGTCCAGACCTTCTTCAACATCCTGGGTCCCCTCTGCAACCCGGCCGGCGTCACGCGGCAACTCGTAGGCGCCTTCGACACGCGGACCGCGCAGATGATGGTGCGCATCCTCGCGCAACTGGATGCCGACCACGTAATTACACTCCACTCCAAGGACGGCATGGACGAGGTCAGCGTCTGCGCCGCCACGACCCTGTTCGAATACGACGCCTCCGACGAAAACCCGGTCCCCCGGAGCCGCGAGGTCAGCCCGGAGGAGCACAACATCCAGCGGGGCGGGGCCACCGCCCTGCGGGGCGGCGACGCTCAAGAGAATGCAAAAATCCTGCACGACATTCTCGCCGGAGAGGATCATAGCCCCCGGCGGCACGTGGTGGTACTGAATGCCGCGTATGCCCTTCACGCCAGCGACGCGTTCGACGACATCGACGCGTGCATCAAGGCAGCCAACGAGAGCATCGAATCCGGCGCCGCCCTCGACAGGCTCGAATCGCTCGCAGAGGTGTCGCAAAAAGCCCCGACCGCGTAGCGCTTTGCTCCCCCTCGCCTTTCGCTCCTCTCCCCACAACCGCCCGCCCCGGCCCCGCCGTGAGCAACATCCTCGACGACATCATCGCCGACACCCGAGACCTGGTCGAGCACCGAAAGCAAGACACCCCGGTCGCTGAGCTCAAGGACCGGCCCGCGTACGCCGACCGGGAGCCCCACTCCCTCGTGGAGGCCCTCCAGGAACGCGGTATGTCGTTCATCGCCGAAATCAAAAAGGCCTCGCCCTCGAAAGGGCAGATTCGGGACGACTTCGACCCGGCGTGGATCGCCCAGCAGTATGCCGCCCACGACGCGTCGGCCATTAGCGTCCTCACCGAACCGCAGTACTTTGACGGGGCACTGGAGTATCTGGCGTGGGTCCGGGCGCACGTGCCGGACGTGCCGCTCCTGCGAAAAGACTTCATCATCGATTCCTACCAGCTGGTTGAGGCCAAAGCCGTGGGGGCCGACGCCGTGCTGCTCATCGCCACCGCCCTGGATTCCGGACAGCTTTCAGAACTGCACGCGACGGCCACCGAGCTGGGCCTCTCCTGCCTCGTCGAGGTGTACTCCGAGGACGACCTCCAGAAGATCGATTGGGACCAAGTTACAATCCTCGGCGTCAACAACCGCGACCTCACGACCTTCGAGGTGGACATCGACAACTCGCTCCGGATCTTCGAGCAGATCCCCCGCGACGTGGGCCGGGTGGCGGAGAGTGGGCTCAGTGACCCCGAGACGCTCGTCCGCCTGCGCAACGCAGGCATCAACGGCGTCCTCATCGGCGAACACTTCATGCGGGCCGAGAATCCCGGCGAGGCGGTGTCTGCCCTCCGCGATGATGCCAAACAAATTGCTCTCGAACAAAGAACCTAAGTATATAGGTGTGCAAGTGTGTAGGCAATGTCCCGACTACTGTCGGGGCATGTAGCAAGTGTGCGCGTTCTTGTTGTCGCCGTACACCTCGGCAGTGTTCAACGCCCTCGTCGTCCGCTCTGCCTTATATCAACTACATACGCACCTACATACATCTACACATACGTACAATAACATTATGAAGCTAAAGGTTTGCGGCATCACGGAGCTCGAAGACGCTCGGTATTTGGCCGGGGCCGGGGCGGACTACCTTGGGTTCATCCAACACGAGGACAGCCCCCGCTACGCCCCGCCCTCCCTTGCGAGCGACATCGTCGAGTGGGTTCACGGCCCGTCTCCGGTCGGCGTGTTCGTCAACGACGGCGCGTCACAGATCAATGAGGCCGTGGCCGAGGCCGGGTTCGAACTCGCGCAGTTGCACGGTCAAGAGCCGCCCCACGTGGTCGAGCAGGTCGACTGTCCAGTGATCAAGGCCATTCACGTCCGCAACGACGCTTCCCCGGAACAGCTGCGCACTCTATTCGAGCGGTACGAAGACACGGCCGACTACTTTTTGCTCGATACTCACGACTCCAGCGTCTGGGGCGGCACCGGCGAGTCGTTCAACTGGCGTCTGGCCCGCGAATTTTCCGACGAGTACCCGCTGTTTCTGGCCGGCGGCCTCAACGCCGACAACGTCCGCCGCGCCGTGGAGACGATGCGCCCGTATGCCGTCGACCTCTCCAGCAGTCTGGAAGACGCGCCCGGCGAAAAGAGCTTTACGAAGATTGATGCCTTCCTGGATGAGTTCCGCGCTGTTCAGAACGAGATGGCCGATAAGTCGGCTTAGGTTCTTTCCTGTCTTCTCCTGTTTTTCTGATCGATCCTTCTCCTGCTATGCCTGATACAATTTCTCAGACTGAAGCGTACGCCGCCCCGGATGCAGACGGGCACTTCGGGAACTACGGTGGTGCCTACGTACCTGAAACTCTTGTGCCAGTTCTCGAGGATCTCAAGGATGCCTATAGAACCTACAAAGATGACCCGGAATTCCAAGAGGAATTTCGTCACCACCTGCGGGAGTACGCCGGTCGCCCCACGCCGCTCAGCTTCTGTGACCGGCTGACGGAGAACATCGGCGGTGCCCGCATCTACGCGAAGCGGGAGGACCTCTGCCACACCGGCGCGCACAAGATCAATAACACGATCGGTCAGATTATGCTGGCCACCCGCATGGGCAAGGAGCGAATCATTGCCGAGACGGGGGCCGGTCAGCACGGGGTGGCCACGGCGACGGTCTGCGCCAAGTTCGGGGTCGACTGTATCATCTACATGGGCGCGGAGGACATCGAGCGGCAGCGGCTCAACGTGGAGCGGATGGAACTGCTGGGGGCGGAGGTGCGGGCAGTCAATACGGGCAGCGAGACGCTCAAGGAAGCTACCAGCGAGGCCATTCGCGACTGGGTCTCCAACCCGTCCGACACGTTCTACATCATCGGATCGGTCGTCGGCCCGCACCCCTACCCCACGATGGTACGGGACTTCCACCGCGTGATCGGCACGGAGACCCGCGACCAGCTTCGTGAGGTCGAGGGCCGCGAGACCCCCGACGCTATTGTCGCCTGCGTAGGCGGCGGCTCCAATGCGATGGGGATCTGGCATCCCTTCATCAATGACGACGAGGTGGAGATGCACGGTGCGGAGGCCGCTGGGCAGGGGCTCTACGACAATCACGCCGCGACGCTGGCGGAGGGCTCCCCCGGCGTTCTACACGGCGCCATGAGCTATCTGCTGCAGGACGAGGAAGGGCAAATTGAGCTCGCCCACTCCCTCTCCGCCGGGCTCGACTATCCGGGCGTCGGTCCCGAGCACGCCTACCTCCGCGACACCGACCGCGTGCAGTATCACCCGGTGACGGACGACGAGGCCCTGGCCGGCGTGCAGCGCCTCTCGGAGACGGAGGGCATCATTCCGGCCCTGGAGACGGCCCACGCCGTGCACCTCCTGCCCGACCTCGCGCGTCGACTCGCGGACGAACGGGGCGACGGTGCGGTCATCGTCTTCAACTGCTCCGGCCGCGGCGACAAGGACATGGAGACCATCGCCGAAAACCTGTAATGCGGATGCCGATCAGTATAATCCGATAGCCTCCTGCGTTCGTCAGCCTGAAAACCGATTCTCCCCCTGCGACGATTGGGATATTGATTGTTTTGTTTGACGGCAGCAATTCTGTTCTGCGGACCTCCCCGGTCGGCTGCTCCTGCACGCACACGCCCACACTCACACACGCCCCCACACGCGAATGTCCCGACTCGACGACACGTTCGACCGCCTTCTCGCCCGCGACGAAAAGGCCATGGGCCTGTTTTTGACCGACGGGTTTCCGGAAACGGACGCCACCGTGCCCCTCCTCCATGCGCTCGACCGGGGCGGCGTCGATTTTATTGAGTTGGGCATGCCGTTCAGCGATCCGCTCGCCGAAGGGCGCCCCATCCAGCGGGCCAGTGCGCGCGCCCTCGCGAACGGTGTAAAGATGCAAGACACCTTCCGACGGGCTGAAGCCTTCCGGGCCGAGAGCGACACGCCGCTGCTCCTGATGGGGTACGTCAATCCCCTTCTGAAGTACGGAATTGGCGACTTCTGCCGCGACGCCGCGGCCGCCGGGGTGGACGGCCTCATTCTTCCGGACCTGCCCCCTGAGGAGAGCGATCCCCTGACCGAGGCCGCCGCCAACTACGACCTGGACCTTGTCTTTCTCATCGCCCCCAACTCGTCCGACGATAGAATCCGCGCCGTCGACCGCCGCGCCACTGGCTTCGTCTACGCCGTAAGCGTGACCGGCCTCACCGGCAGCGACCTCGACGGCACGCCCACGATCGACGAGTACCTGCAGCGGGCGCGCTCGCTGGTCGCGGACAACCCCATCCTCGTGGGCTTCGGCATCAAGAGCCACGAGGACGCGATGCGACTGAGCCGCAACACCGACGGCTTCATCGTCGGGTCGGCCCTCATCAATCGGGTCGAGGAACTGTGGGCGGACGACACTCTCTCCGACACCGACCGACTCGACGCCGTAGAGACGTTCGCCCACGAACTCAAGCACGGCGTCCCGGCGACCGCTTCTTGAGGACTCCCTCCGCGTCCGAACCTGCCGCGTCCTTTCCTTCCCTACCGTCCCCTCATGATCAAGCGCTTCTGTGTAGTCGCCTGCTCGGCCGGTGCACTCCTGCTGCTGGTCTTAGGGGGATGCAGCGGCGACTACCGCCCCCGGGCAATTGGAAAAGAAAGCGAGGTCACGGTGGTCATGGACAGCAGCCACTGGACCGGGGCCGTCGGCACCACCTTCCGCAAGACGGTCACCCCTTGGGTCGAGACCCTGCCGCAGCCTGAGCGCTACTTCACCTCTCGACACCTGGAGCTCTTATCGGAACGGACGTACGAAAGCGTTCAGGACCTAAAAAACATCGTCGTTGTCGCCCCGCTGAGCGACACCAGCAACGAGGCCAACTTCCTCCGTCGTCGCCTCTCGGACGAGGCCCGCGCAGCCGTCCGGAACGGGCAAACCGCCGTCGTGGAGAAACCCAACCTCTGGCGGCGGAGCCAGCGGGTCTTTTTCGTGACCGCGGCCGATTCGAGCGGTCTCGTGGAGACACTGTCCCAGCAGGGAGCCGACATCAAGGCTACGATGAAGGCGGTGACCCTTCAGCGCATGAAGCGCGACATGTACGACGACGCGCGCCAGTACGCCGTTGAGGACACCCTCATGCGGCACCACGGGTTCGCCGTGAACATGCAGCACGACTTCCAGATTGCCATCGACACCACGACGGCGTCGAGCGGATTCGTCTGGCTGCGACGCCTCCTCCCCGAGACCCGCCGTGAGTTCTTTGTGTACTACGAGGAAAACGCGTCTCCTGATCAGATCACGCCGGAGTGGATCCACACCACCCACGATTCGCTGACGCGGCGGTACATGCGCGGCAACGTGGCCGGGTTCGTCCGCATCGACGATCGACGCCCACTTACAACGGAACAGACGGATGTGCTGGACCGGTACGGCTACGAGATGCGCGGGCTCTGGCGCATGGTAAAACCAGCGAAGGACGGCAACGGCTTTATCGGGGTCGGCGGCGGAGGCCCTTTTCTGGCCTACGCCTTTCATGATCAGCCCACCGATCGGGTCTATCTCCTCCACGGATCGGTCTTCGCGCCCGGTTTCGACAGGCTCCAGTTTCTCCGGCAGATGGAGGGGATGGCAACCACCTTCCGCACTCAATCCGAACGCTCCTCTGCATCCCCCACTTCTTCGTCTGAATGAGACGGTTCCCCCCCTCCGTCCCGTGCCGTCTCCTGGCCCCCATCCTTTTGTGCGCCGTCCTCGGCGGGGGCGCCCTGCTCGGGACTGGCTGCAGCGTCCTTTCGTCCGAGGAGCCTCCTGTGGCCGACACGACGTTCACTCGCATCCTCATCGAGCTGCATCTTCTGAACGGACAGCGCCGGCAGGCGATCGGCCTCCCGCCGGCAGCGGCGGATACGGTTCTTGTGAATTACGGCGTGTCCCGCACGGAGTTTGAACGGACGTTGGAGCACTACTCGACTCATCCGAAGGCGTTCTCCTCGATCTACGACGCCGTCGTGGACACACTGCGCTCTATTGAAGAGCGCCTGCCGGAGCCTTCATCCCGCTCATCGTCGTCCAGGTAGCCTCATCGTCGCCACGTCTCACCGACTTCAGTCCATCCCGGACTGTCCTGAAGTCATCAGGGCCGAACGGGCATCCTGCGGAGCCGGCGTCAATCGAGGTGATCGCGCCCGGCGTCGGTGAGCTCGAACCGGCCGTGCAGAGGATCGGTCATTCGGATGTAGCCGCGCTCCGTCAGCCAGTTCACGAGCACGTCCACCTCGTGGCGCGGCACCTCGCGCTGGGCAAACCAGTCGGCCCGCGGCACATTGTCCTGAATCTGCGTCAGGATGCGCCGGAGCTCCTCTTCCTGGGCCGCGGTCACGACCGGCGGATCGTGCCGCCCCAAGCACACGTCGCACGCCCCGCACTGCGTCGCGGCCTGTTCCCCGAAGTAGGTCAGCAGGAAGCGGCGGCGGCAGGTGTTCGAGCGGGCGTAGCGGAGCATGGAGCGCAACCGCGTCTCGGCGCGCTGCCGGGCCGCCTGCACGGCACGACCGTCGACCGGCAGCTTGCGGGCCCGGGGGAAGGCCAATTCTACACGGAGCGCATTTCCGGGCGGCTGCCAGCGAAGCAGTCCCCGCTCCTCCAGATACTGAAGCCCCCGATTGAGCCGGTCCTGCGACACCTCCGCGCGGTCCGACAGGGACCGAACGTCGAGGGGCCACCAGTCCGAAAACGCATCGGCGTGCACCTGTCGCAACAGGGTGCGAACGAAGTCCGCAAGGGCCTGGTTGTCGAGGCCGTCGGCGTATCGACGCACCGCCCCGATTCCTTTCTCAAACCGAATCATCCCGTGGTGCGAGCGGTTCGGCAATCGGGACCACGCGTCGGCCCGATCCAGCAATTCGGCGGCGGTATCCACCTTCGACCGCGAGAACTCAGTGATCTTCTGAACGGCACTCTGGTTGACGACGAGCGGCTCGTCCGGCTCCGATCCCACCGGAACCTGCCCGACGTTGCAGACCGCATCGTACACCTGTCGCACCTCCTCGGCCGTCGGGTGCGAGGACGCGATGAGCGCCTCCTGCGTCTCGGCGTCCGGCTCCTGAAACAGAAGCACCGCGTACGCGCGCTCCCCGTCGCGCCCCGCCCGCCCGGCCTCCTGGTAGTACGCTTCCAGCGAGGACGGCACGTCCATGTGTACCACAGACCGCACGTCCGGCTCGTCGATGCCCATGCCGAACGCGTTGGTGGCCACCATAACCCGCACCTCGTCCGCGATCCAGTCCTGCTGCCGGGCGGTCCGCTCCTCGCTGCTCATGCGCCCGTGATACCCGGCAGCGGACACGCCCTCCTGCTGCAGGCGCTGCGTCCAGCGCTCCACCCCGCGGCGCGTGGCGGTGTAGACGATGCCACTGCCCCCCACGCCCGTCACGATGTCCTTCAGCTTAGCCCACTTGTGCTCGGTGCGGAAGACCGACCACACGAGGTTGGGCCGGTCGAACCCGCGTACCACCTCCGTCGCGTCCGGCATCTCCAGCAGGTCACAGATGTCATCCCGCACCTCCGGCGTCGCCGTGGCCGTCACCGCCAGGGTGGGCGGCTCCCCAATCAGCCCCCGTGCCGCCGAAATCTCCCGGTAGGCCGGACGGAAGTGGTGGCCCCATTCGCTGACGCAGTGGGCCTCGTCCACCGCCAGAAGCGAGACGTCCAGCCGCTCGGCTCGGGCCTGAAAGACCTCCGTCGTCATCCGCTCGGGCGCCATGTAGAGCAGATCGTACTGCCCATGCTCAGCGTTATTCCACCGCTGCTCGGCCTCGTAGCGCGGCAACGTGCTATTGATAAACGTCGCCTCCACACCCTCGGCCTGAAGGCCCTCGACCTGATCCTGCATGAGCGCGATCAGCGGCGAGATCACCAACACCAGCCCGTCCGTGAGTAGCGCCGGGATCTGGTAGCAGAGCGACTTCCCCCCGCCGGTCGGCAAAATGCCGAGGACATCGTCCCCGTCGAGAAGCGCCGTCAGAATCTCCTGCTGCCCCGGCCGGAACGACTCGTACCCCCACCGCCGCCGCAGCACCTCCCGGGCATCGTCCATCGTGGCGGCGGAGTCGGACATGGAGAGACAAAAACGTGATCGGCGACGGGAACGGCAGCGCGAATCGAATCTCGGCGAATCTGACCGGAGCGTCCCCGCCCCGGATGCAATCTACAGTCCGTGTCTGTTATGTTCGGACCGAAGCAATGTGCCTCATCAGCGCTCCGCCCGCCCGAACATCGGCGTTCGAGGCGTTTCGCGCGAAGCCTCACTGCCGCCACGCATCCACGCTTCGAAACGCAGGCAACAACGTCTGTGTCGACACGCCCGGCGCGGGCACCCTGAACGGAAGGGAATACCGCCTTCCGCCTCCAGCGCCCCCCTGTTAATAACTCTGACTTCGTACCACGCCTCCATGGCCCGCCCCCGCGTCTCCATCGTCATCGTGTCCTGGAACGCGAAGTCGGTGGTGCAGCAATGCCTCCCGTCCGTCGTGGCGACCGACTACCCCAATCTGGAGATCATCTTTACCGACAACGCCTCGACGGACGGCTCCGCCGCCTGGGTCGCCCAGGAATATCCGTCCGTCAAAGTCGTGCGCCACCCCGAGAATTGGCTCTTCGCCCGCGGCAACAACGCCGCCCTTCCCCACGCCACGGGCGATCTCGTGCTCCTGCTCAACAACGATGTCCAGGTTCCTCCCGGCTGGCTGCGGCCCCTCGTGGAGACGATGGAGGACCAGCCGGACGTGGCCGCGGTCCAGCCGAAGCTCCTGCAGTACGACGATCGCGGCCGGTTCGAGTACGCGGGCGCCGCCGGCGGCTACCTGGATCGGCTGGGGTACCCCTTCACGCGCGGTCGCCTCCTGAACACGATGGAGGCCGACCGCGGCCAGTACGATGACGCCCGCGACGTATTCTGGGCCACTGGAGCCGCCCTCCTCCTCCGCCGCTCGGCCCTGGACGAGGTCGGGCTCCTCGACGACCGGTTCGAGATGCACATGGAAGAGATCGACCTGTGCTGGCGCCTGCAGCGGCACGGCTACCGCGTGCACGTACAGCCCCGAAGCACAGTCTACCACATCGGCGGCGCCTCGCTCCCGCAGGGCTCCCCCCGCAAGGCGTACTACAACTTCCGCAACAGCCTCCTGCTTCTCTACAAAAACCTGCCGCCGTCCGAGTGGCGACGCACTCTCCCCCTCCGCCTAGCGTGTGACGGCGCCGCCCTGGCGAAAGCGTTCGCAGGCGGCAACATCCGCGAGGCGACGGCTATTCTCCGGGCTTACAGAGACGCCTTTCAGATGCGGTCCCACTACGGGAACGCCCGCCCCATGAGCAATTCCGACGCCGTACTCCCCCCGTACCGCGGCATTCTGCCTATTGAGTACTACCTCCGGGGCCGCACTACATTCGCGGACCTTCCCGTCAACCGGTTCCGGGTCCTTGCCCCGTCGCCCCCCTCGTCGTCGGGCTGATGTGCACAGACGCGCACGTCTCTCATACCGACGCCGACGGCAAACTTCCGGTACAGAGCAGTATGATCTCCGTCGCAATCAGCCGTTTTTTCTGTCCTACATCGCAGAAAAGGGACTCGTAGCGCCGTTGGAACCCAACGGCGCTACAGAGCCAGTTCACGAATCAGAATGAATCTACCGGATCTGGTATGTGTGACTTTGCGAGATTAATCACCGGACGGGTCTCCTTGCCCAGCCTACCTTGAAGGTCTGGTAGGAAGCCCGATCGGCCTTGAAGAAACGGCCGCCTGGACGCCTGTCGGAGCGAAGCGACAGCGTAGACAAGCGTCAGGCCGTTTCTTCACAGGGGCTCCTTGCGGGTCATCCCGCGTGGCCTTGATCTTTTTAGTTCATCCGCGACGGCTGTCGGGATGAACACCAGGATTGGGGAAGTAGCGAAGCATCGTGAAATGGGCAGTCGCTTTCGAAAAAACGATGGCATCCCGTAGATAATCTGGCAAACCTACAGATACCAAATCCGGGGACAAAGTTCAGGATCGGAAAGAAGGCGTACGGTCCCAAGCATATGGGCATAGGCGCACTCGTGCGTCCCCCACATACCCTGACAGTAGTCGGGACACTGCCTGCACACTCCCATACTTACATCCCCAACGGAGCTGTCCCATTAAACAAGTACGGCTGCGGAGTTGGTATTATCGGAGCCGATCCATCGACTTTACGAGTTCGATGTCGTGTTCGATGCCACGGCGGGCAAGCAGAAAAAACACGTACGCCCCGAGGGGGAGCACCAGCACCACTGCTCGTCCCCACTGAACGCCCGTCGGACCGCGCACGGCCAACTCAGACGTGAGGTACAGCCCGCCGTACAGCGTCGCTCCGAGCAATACGGTTCCAATTTGCACCCACATCACCACCGTGCGCTGCCACTCCCGCGTCTCATACAGAAAGATCGACCAGAGCGCCGTTCCAGAGGTGAGCACAGTAAGTCCGATTATTGACGGGACGAACCAGACATACGTCGAGGCCGCCTCGCTTGACCATGGCCACCCAAAGAAGCCGAGGGCCGCCAGGGTCAGAATGCCCAGAGAAAGATAGACCGTCTGGATGCGCTGAATCATGATGAACCGTCGTCGTCCCAGTGAAAGAAGATCAGACAGTGGAGTGCCGCCCGGACGCTACGCCGACCGCCGATCCGCAACCCGATCCGCAACGACCTCGGCAAACTCGGTGGTGCTCGCCTCGCCTCCCACGTCCGGCGTCAGCGATGTCTGCTCACGGTAGAGGGTCAGCAGTGATTCGTCGATCGCGTCGGCGGCCGCCTCCTCGTCCAGGTGCCGGAGCATCATCGTGGCCGACTTCATGAGGGCCGTCGGGTTGGCCACGTTCTGCCCGGCAATGTCGGGCGCGCTCCCGTGCACGGCCTCGAAGACCGCGTGGTCGTCCCCCACGTTGGCCCCTGCCGTCACCCCGAGCCCGCCAATCAGCCCGGCGCCGAGATCACTGAGAATGTCCCCGAACAGGTTCGTGCTTACGATGCAGTCGTAGCGGTCCGGGTGCATCACCAGCTCCATGCAGAGCGCGTCGATGATGCGGTCATCGAACGTGATGTCCGGGTAGTCCTCCGCAATCTCGCGACCGATTTCCAGAAAGAGGCCGGAGGTTTTCTTGAGGATGTTGGCCTTGTGGGCCAGCGTCACCCGCTCACGGTCGTGCCGCCGGGCATACTCAAAACAAAACCGCAGAATCTGCTCCGTCCCCTGGCGCGTCACCCGTGCGATGGAGTCCGCAATCTGGAGCCGTTCGTCGAAATGCTCGATGCCGGAATACAGGCCCTCGATATTCTCGCGCACAATGACGAGGTCCACGTCGTCGAAGCGAGTGTCGAGCCCCGGGATGGTGGCACAAGGACGAACGTTGGCGTATAGATTGAGGTGCTGGCGGAGCTGTACATTCACACTCGTAAAACCCTCGCCCACAGGCGTCGTCACCGGCCCCTTTAGGGCCACCCCCGTCGACTCGATCGACGCCAGCACGTCGGGAGGCAGTGCGGGCCGCCCCCGTTCGACCGCCATCTGGCCCAGCACCTGGTGCCGGTCCCAGTCAAAGTCAATGCCCGTTGCCTCCAGCACCGTCACGGTGGCGTCCGTAACCTCAGGACCAATTCCATCACCGGGAAGAAGAGTGACACGGTGTGCCATGGACTCAGAAACCGGTTGTTGAGAAAGACCGCAAACAAAAAAGCCCTGCCAAAAGGCAGAGCTATTTCTTCCGAAATAGAATACGGTGCTTACTCGGGCGGGTTCTCCCGATTCGACGAATAGTTGATGCGCAGCGCCCCGGCCTCCCGGAGCTCCTGCTGCACCTCGTTCACGATGCCCATCTCCGACTCCTCGTCCACCTTCAACGACGCAATGAGCTTCGGCTGCTCCTGCAGCTTGTTGTACATGATGTTGCGGATGGCCGTCCGCTTTTCAATCAGGGCGTCGTCAATCTGAATCGCCGTCTCGCCCTGCTCCTCCCCCGTCTTGATCGGCCCGATGTGGATCTTTGAGATCAGGCGCTTCTGATCAATTTTCGTCAGGGCCTCGGCCTGCGGCAGCCGGGTGCGCACCTTGATGTTCTGCTCCCGCAAGACCGTCGAGACCATGAAGAAGATCAGCAGCATGAACACAATGTCAGGGAGGGACGCAGTTGTAAACTCCGGATCTGTGTCCGTGCTGCGGCGCTGAAAGCGAGCCATGAAGCGGTAGGGTCAATCGGAAACGTCTCAGACGAAAGCGGGCCGTCATCCCGAGTGCATGTGCACCGCGGCGGGATGGAGCTTGCAGAGTTGGAATCAATCTCCGGTATCGGGCTCCGCAATGGAAATCTGAGCCCCGAAAGCATCGCGAATCTTGTTCGGGTCGCCCGGCTCAAGCGTATTGTAGTATTCCTGGTAGCTGCTGTAGGTCTTCGCCAGCCCCACGGACTCGCCCTGCGGCGTCTGTCCGGTGCGCGCGATCTGGGTCCAGATTTCGCGATACGACATCCAGACCTCATCCAGCACGTCGATGTAGGTGCTGTAGGGCGTCTTGGTGTCCGTCTTGATGGAGATCACCGCATCGCTGGGACTGTCCGACAGGTCGGGCGATTCCCCGTAATTCAGAATGTGCTTCTTCACCCGTCTCCGAAGCTGGGCGATATCTGCCGGCTCCTCCTCGACAAGCAGTTCTCCTTTGGCATTCACCAGAATCTTGAACAGATTCCGCTCCTTCACCGGCGGGGGCTTCTGGTCGGGATCGAGCTTCGGCGGTAGCGTCATGCCGATCCCGGTGTCCACGTTGATCGTGGTCGTCACCAGAAAGAAAATAAGCAGGAGAAACGCGATGTCGGCCATTCCGGCCGTCGGGATCTCCGCCTCTTCCCGGTCCTCGCGTCGTTTTTCAAGCAGTCCAGGCATAATACCGGTTCCAAGTGAAAGGATCTGCATGCGTCTGGAAACGCCCCCGGTGCTCGCATCGTGCCGTCACGGCCAGCCGTCAGAGTTCATCGACCTGCTCGGCTGCCGTCTTCCGACGGGCCGGGCCGTCGGTTCATGCCCCTCCGCGATGCCAACACCAAGACGGAACGGGGGCGCGACGACACTACTCGAAGGCGCCTCGAACAAACTGGCGCCCCCCCGCCCCGACCATGGCAAGGAGAAGCACAGCGAAAAGGACCGCGAGCGTATACATCCCAGCCTCCGCCCAGCTCCCCATCACGGCACGCAGCGCCACGAAAACTCCCCCCGGCAGCGCAACGAGGCCGACCGTCAGGGTCTCCACCTTTCCGTACCAGAGGCTGCGCAGCCCAGCGGCCGCGATGCCAAAGACGCTGAGCCCCACCAGCGCGAGGGCACTCCACAGGGCAAAGGGCAGAACATAATTCATGACAACACAGTCGTTCGTTCGAGAGGCACCGGCATTCCGACAGCGTTCCCGGCACGCGGCTACTGATTCTCCCCGAGGGCCTCCGGGACGGCCCTCTCGCTGGTGATGGACTCATCCTGCTCCAGCGCCACGAGTGCGTCCACCAGTTCAATCGACGCGTCCTCCATCTCGGCCACGATGCGATCGATCTTAGACACCGCGTAGTTGTAGAAGAACTGCAGGATGACGGCCACGATCAGCCCGAAGGCCGTGGTGAGAAGGGCCACCTTGATGCCCCCTGCCACCAGCCGCGGCGAGATGTCGCCGGCCGTCTCAATGGCGTCAAAGGCCTGAATCATGCCGATGACGGTCCCGAGAAAGCCCAACATCGGCGCGACGCTGATGAAGAGGGAGAGCCAGACGAGGCCCCGCTCCAGGAAGCTCATTTCGATGGAGCCGTAGGAGACGACCGCCTCCTCCACAGCGTCGACGCCCTCATCGGCCCGGAGCAGCCCGGCCTGAAAGACCGACGCCACCGGCCCCCGCTCCCGAGCGCACACATCCTCGGCGGCGGCGATGCCGTCCTTTTCTAACGCCTCCTTCACGCGACCCACGAAGTCGTCGGTGTCGATGTCCGCGAGGTTCAACGAGATAATGCGCTCAAACGAGATGGCAAGCCCGATAATGAGACAGACGAGGACCGGCCACATCCAGGGCCCGCCTTCATTGAACCGTTCCACAAGCACGTTGATAGCCCCTCCGTTCCCGCCCCCGGCTTGGGCCGCCTGCGGCATCAACAGAAGCAGTTGGACCGCCAGTGTATCCAAAATGACCATAAGTGGATATTACTCTCGAATCAATGATTGATGCGTTCGGAAGAGGCTAGCGGACGTGCATAGCGAGGCTATGCGGCACAACTGAGGCGATAGAAATTGTAAATTTCGTGACGCAGCCGACCCGTTGAATACGTCTCTGCCCTCCGATTTCGATTTTAGCTGCGCACGGTTCTCAACAGACTGAAGAACGCCGCTTACGTACGTTCTCACGGATCGGTACTTCCGTCCAGATCGCTCGCGTGGAGAATACTCAGTGTCGCCCGACGCTGGCAAATGCTAACGATTGTGGCGTCCGATGACCGAGACTCGAAACCGTCGGACCAGTTGTGCAATGTCACTGGAGGCAGAACGGATCGATGACCGCTTTCACAAGGGGTCGTTGGCAAGGACCTCCGTTCGGTCCGCCGACGACGCCCCGGGCAGTGCACAACGGATCCCACAGGGCACACACTGACCCGCCTGTGTGGGTCGGCCGGGTCACATCCGTCGGACTAGTATAGAGAGCCCGTGAGAGCATGTCAACGGACGTAATCCAGCCATAATATCATTCGGTCTTCCTTCACGCTTCCTACTTAATCGGGTAGCGCTCCGCCCATGCTCGCGCCGTATCCCAGGACTGCAGGGCCTGCTGCACGACGGGGTCGCTCCGATTCTGAATGCGACGCCGCATGTCTTCGCCGAATAAGCGTTGGCCCACATACGCTTTGATCGTCGCTTCGACAGCGGGCCGTGCGGCCGATATCTCCGCCGTCGTAAAGTCGGAGGCGCTTCCCCCCGTAGAATCCGCCTCTGAAACGCCGCGGGCGGCAGCAGCCTGGACAAAAGCGTCGTAGGTCGAATCCGGCAGCGCAAAGTCGTACACGAACGCCTCCTCGCGCCCTCCCCACCGGCGACGCAGCGAATCGGCACGGGCATCGGTCCACTGCCGCGCAAAGCTGCGGAGAAGGTCGGCCGACGAGACCGCCGTCCAGTAGGGTGAGCGATCCGGAGCAGTCACGACGCGATCCGGCTGAATCCCGCCCCCGCCGATGACGGGGCGTCCGGCGTCGGTCCGGTGCACGAGCGAATCCACCACCTCCGACGGGTCTCGATCCGTCGTCGAGAGCGAGTCGCGGTCCTGCCCGTGCGGGCGCTGAAGAAGCCGTCCCGACGGCGTATAGAATCGGGCCACGGTGAGCCGGAGCGTGCTCCCGTCCCCGAGTCCAAACTGCCGCTGAATCAGCCCCTTTCCGAACGTGCGCCGCCCCATGATCAGGGCCCGGTCGTGATCCTGCAGCGCCCCGGCCACAATCTCGCTGGCGGACGCCGAGCGTTCGTCGACGAGCACAATGACGGGCTTCCGCTCAAACCGTCCTTCGGTCGTCGCGTACCGGGCGCCGCCGTACCCCTCGTGCCGACTGCGCGCCTCCACGATCAGTTGGTCGTCCACCAGAAACGCGTCGGCCACCTTCTCGGCCATCGACATGAGCCCGCCGGAATTGCCCCGCAGATCCAGCACCAGACGCTCCATACCCTCGTCCTCCAGGCGGTCCAGCGCGTCGGTCACTTCGCGGTGGGTGGGTTCCGCAAACCGCTCCAGACGGATGTATCCCGTCCGGTCCTCGATCATGTAGGTGGCCGGCACCGTCTCCAGCGGCACCGTATCTCGCGTGATGGTGGTCTGCACCGGGGCGTCCGCGCCGGGACGCCGGAGCGTCACGTTCACCCGGCTCCCTTGCGGTCCCTTTAGCCGACGCTGGATCTTTTCGTGCGGCCACCCGACGGCACTCGTGTCGTTGACCTCTACGATCCGGTCCCCCGCCCGGAGCCCCGCTTCGGCACTTGGGCCCTCCTCAACCACTGACACCACCGCGATTGTATCCTTATTGCGAGGGCCGTCAATCAGCTCGTAGCTGATGCCAATGCCCTCAAACGAGCCGCGGAACGACTCTTTGACCTGCGTCATCCGGTCGGCGGAGATATACACGGAAAATGGATCGAGCGACTCGGTCATCCCACTGATCGACGCCCGAACCAAGCTATCAGCTGAGAGCGGCTCGACATAGGACGTCCGAATCGTCTCGTACGCCGACCGAAGCGTCTGCACTCCCTTCGACTGCGCATCCGTCGGCTCGGGTTTGTGCGTCCACTTCCCCACGAGCCCTCCAATCAGAATCAATCCCAGCCCCGCCAGCAGATAGCGTGTGCGTGTCATCTGGTTGGCGCTGTTAAGCAGAGGTGCTACAGCGATCAAGTCATTGTATTTATCACGGCAAGGCGAGATCCCCCGGTTGGCGTCCGTTTCTTCATTGTTGTGCCCTGTCGTCGTTGTGCCCTGTCTTCCCAGCTGTCCCAGCTCGTCCGAATCTCATCAAGGGTGTTCCTACAGGCGGGGCCCCCATTGGAATCCCCCGGTGCGGCGCCTATCTTTTAGAGAGGAGACTTCTTCGTTGTGCCGTGTGCACTGTTTCTCTTGCTCTCTGGACTTCTATGACGAACAAAGACATTGGGGCTGTTCTCGAGGAGACGGCCGACCTCATTGAACTGACGGACGGCAACCCGCATCGTGCCCGGGCCTTCTCACGGGCCGCCCGCGCCCTCGGCGCCCTCGACGACGCCGTCCCGAAGCGCCTCTCCGACGGCAGCCTCTCGGACGTGGACGGCATCGGCGACGCGATGGTCGACCACGTGACCGACATTGTCGAGACGGGAACCTTTCCCCTCCACGACGAGCTCCTGAACGCCCTTCCCCCCGGGCTGCTCGATGTCCTCAAGGTGAACGGGCTCGGCACCAAGCGCACCCGTCGGCTCTGGCAGGAGCTGGAGATCACATCGCTCGACGAGCTGGAGAGGGCCGCTACCGACGATCACATTACCTCCCTCAGCGGCTTCGGTCCCAAAACGCAACAAAACATTCTCGAGAACCTTCGGCAACTCCGGGCCTACGAGGACAAGTGGCGACTCGCGGACGCCTGGTCGGCGGCCGCCTCCGTCCGTAATTCGCTCCGGGCCCTCGACGCTGTTGAGCGGGCTGAATTCACCGGCGCCCTCCGCCGACACCGCGAAATCGTCGAGCACATCGACCTGATCGTATCGACGACGGCCCCGGAGGTGGTGAGCGACTGGATCGCGGAGCAGGTCGAGACCCCCCCAACCCGCGACGACGGCGTTCTCAGCGCCACGCTGCCCGACGGCATTCCACTCCGGCTCCACTGGACCACGCCCGACACGTTCGGTACCGAGTGGTGGCGCACCACCGGGACCGCCGCTCACGTCGGCGCCTGGACCGACCGGTTCGGCGCCCCCGACGTCCACGCGACCGAAGACGCGCTCTTCGGGGCAGTTGACCTGCCCGTCATCCCGCCCGAGCTCCGCGCGCACAACGGCGAACTGGATGCAGCCGCCGTCGGTACCCTGCCGAACCTCCTCACTGTCGACGATCTACAGGGCTGTCTGCACAACCACTCCACCTACAGCGACGGCGCCGACTCGCTGTCTGCCATGGCCGAAGCTGCCGAAGCCCTCGGCTACTCCTACTTCGGCATCTGCGACCACAGCCAGTCCCTCCAGATTGCGAGCGGCCTCTCACCAGCCGAAGTACGCCAACAGCACGACGAGGTCCAGGCCCTCAACGACGAGAGGGACGAGGTCCGTGTTTTTCACGGCATCGAAAGCGACATCTTGAAGGACGGGTCCCTCGACTACGAGGAGGACGTGCTGGCCCTCTTCGACTTTGTCGTCGCCAGTGTGCATACCGGCTTCAGTATGACGGAGGTCGAGGCCACCGACCGCGTGGTGACGGCCGTCGAGAACCCGCATACCCGCATCCTGGGTCACCCCACCGGACGCCTCCTGCTCTCGCGAGAGGGATATCCCCTGGACCATGAGCGGGTCATCGAGGCGTGCGCGGCCCACGATGTCGCGATCGAATTGAACGCCAACCCATACCGTCTGGACCTGGATTGGCGCTGGGTGCACCGCGCCACGGACGCCGGGGTGCTCATCTCGATCAACCCGGACGCCCACGCCACCGCCGAACTGGAGTATGTGGCGTGGGGGGTCCGCGTCGGACGAAAGGGATGGCTTACGCCCGGCCAGTGCCTGAACGCCAAGTCGCAATCCGACTTCGCGGCATGGGCGGATCAAGGCCCCGACACGGCGTAGTCTCGGACTGCTCTGCCTCCCTTTCCATCCGTCGCTTCCGGTTTCGTGTCTCGTTCGTTGCGCCTTGGTCTCGGTTTCTCCACGGTTCTACTGGGGGGCGTCCTCACGTGGTGGATCGTGAGCACTCCCTCGCCCTACACGTCGCCCCGACCCGTAACCGGCCTGTCCGACAGTGTCCGCATCCACTGGACGGAGGCGTCCGTCCCCGTCATTGAGGCCGACAGCGCCGCGGCGGCAGTGACCGCGCTCGGCTACACCCACGGGCTGAATCGCGGCTGGACGGCCACGCTCTGGCAACAGACGGCCCTCGGTCGTCTCAGCGAATGGTTCGGGACCGGCGTCCTCCCGTTGGATCGTCACGTCCGACGGCTCGGTCTGGCCCGACACGCCCGCACGGCGTACGAATCGCTGCCGGCCTCCCGTAAACGCATCCTTCGGGCCTACGCGCAAGGGATGAATGCTGCCCTGCAGACCCGTACCGTTCGCAACTCGGATGCCTTCATCCTGCTGGACGTGCGTCCTCGCTCGTGGGCACCCTGGCACACGCTTCTGGTGCAGCGCCTGCTGGCCTGGGTGGGGACCTCCCCCCTTACGCCTCCCCCCGACGCCCCATCGGCAGTCGAGGCGTTTACCGAGACCGACCGCACCCTGCGGCGCTGGCTGCACCTACACGGCTGGTCGCGCAGCGTCGCCTGGGCGGCCCACCCCGGACAGGCGTCCGATACCACCCGCCCGGCCCTCTTTCAGCGTCATATGCTCGGCGCTTCCGCCCTGCCGATCGTGCAGGAGGCAATCTGGCAACAGCCCAACGGCCCTCGCCGGTCTTGGGCCACCCTTCCCGGCACCCTCCTCTTCCCAACCGGCACCTCGCCCTCCCGGGCCTGGGCGTCCCTCCTGCACAGCCGACGCCAACTGCGCCGCGTGCCTTTCGACTCGAGCGCCCTCACAGACTGGTATGAGCGCCTGGACCCAACCGGAGCCGACGAGCAGCTCGTCCGGGTGGAGCGCCTGAACACCGGCCTTCCCCTCGCCCCAACCGCTGCCTCCCGGAACGTCGACTCGATGCGCGTCCCCGCGCCCGCCGCCGACACGATCGACCGCACGACCGTCCCCGTTCCCGATACGGCCTGGACGGTCCAGTGGCCGGGGTTCTCCACAGAGAGCGACCTCGGGGCCTGGCTGCGTCGCGGCAGCCTGTCCCCCCGGGACGCGGCGGCGTCCACCTTTACCCTGTTTGCAGCCGACGGCTTGGGCACAACCGCGGACGGCAGCTGGCAAATTCTGGGCACCCCGCCCGTCACTGTGACCGGACCGCACACAGCCGTCGTCGGGCGCTCCGTGCCCTGGACTCGCTTTCAGGCCCGAGCCCTCCGCTCACACCTCCACGGCACCGACTCTGTGCGCGTAGCCCAGTGGGCCGCCAACGATTCGAGCGCCTGGGCCGCCCAGCTCCTCCCGCACGTCGAACCCTCACTCCGCCGTCTCTCCGAGCAGAGCCGCACCGTCGGCAACACGGCCACCTACGTCCGCAACTGGAATCACCGCTACGACGCGCAGAGCATCGGGGCCCTCCTGTTTGAGGAATGGATGCGGGCATACAGCCAAGAGCTGGGACACGTCCCTACCCTCCGCGACACGAGCACGTACTTCGCCGACTACCGACTGCGACAAGCATTCCGCCAGGCGCTCGACACCCTGCGCACACAGCTCGGGCCGGACGCCCGGCTCTGGCGGTGGGAACGACGCGCGCAGGACCGTCGCTTCTTCCCAGTCTGGTCGGCCGACTCTTTGGTCGATGCCTCGCTGCAAGAGCTACGCTCTACGCGGTACGCGCCGTTAACCCGAACCGGACGCGGCCATCCCTCGACCCTTGCCGGAGGCCCCTCGCTCGTGGATCCGCTGCCGATCGGGCCCGCGCCGGATACGTGGGAGGGCTGGATGACCCCCGGAGGACCTCTCACGGTGCGTCGCCACCGCTACGCCCCCAGCCGCACCTTCGCGCGCTCTCGCCTCGAAACAGAGCGTCCCGTCCCCCGCACCCTCTCGGGGCCGGAGACGGGACGCAGCATGTGGCTCATCCCCACACTCGAATAACACTCTCCCTTTGCCGGGACGACGAATCGGCGACGGGGTCCTGCCGGGAAACGCACGGCACGAGATATTCGACCGAATTGGGTTCTCACGTGGGCGGAGGGGAGTATGGGGAGCCACGATAAGCACATGGTTCCCACGCACAGACGCACTCGTGCGTCGCCCCCACACTCCCATCCCCCAACGGAGCTGTGGAGCTGAGCTACACTGCGGAGTTGGGGTTACTCACTTCCCTGAACGTCCACGCCCTTCCGCTCCTCAATCAGCGTCTCCACGACGCCCGGGTCGGCGAGCGTCGACGTATCGCCGAGGTCATCGTACTCGCCCGCAGCGATCTTGCGGATGATGCGGCGCATGATCTTGCCGGACCGGGTCTTCGGCAGCGACGACGTGAACTGAACGTGGTCGGGCTTCGCAATCGGCCCGATCTCCGACCGCACGTGCTGCACCAGCTCCTCGCGAAGGGCCTCGGACGCGCTCACGCCCCGAACGAGCGTCACGTACGCGTAGATGCCCTGTCCCTTCACCTCGTGCGGATAGCCCACCACCGCCGCCTCCGCCACGTCGTCGTGCGATACCAGCGCACTTTCGAGCTCGGCGGTGCCGATTCTATGGCCGCTCACGTTGAGCACGTCGTCCACGCGGCCCGTGATCCAGTAGTAGCCATCCTCGTCGCGCCGGCAGCCGTCGCCGGTGTAGTAGTGGCCGGGGTACTGCGAGAAGTAGGTGTTCTGAAACCGCTCGCGGTTCTGGTAGACCGTACGCATCTGGCCCGGCCAGGAATCCTCGATTACGAGAATGCCTTCGCTGGCGCCCGTCTGCTCGTCGCCGGCCTTGTTCACAATTTTGGGCTGAATGCCGAAGAACGGCTTCGACGCTGAGCCCGGCTTCTGCGGAGTCGCCCCGGGCAGCGGCGTAATCATGATGCCGCCGGTCTCGGTCTGCCACCAGGTGTCGACGATCGGGCAGTTGCCGTTGCCCACCACGTTGTGGTACCAGCGCCAGGCCTCCGGATTGATCGGCTCACCGACCGTGCCGAGCAGACGAAGCGACGACCGGCCCGTCGATTCGACGGGCGCCTTGCCGTGACGCATGAGCGCCCGAATGGCCGTCGGCGCGGTGTAGAAGATGCTTACGTCGTGCTTGTCGACCACGTCCCAGAGGCGAGACGGCCCCGGATGCGTCGGCGTGCCCTCGAAGAAGACCTGCGTGGAGCCGTTCACGAGCGGGCCGTAGACGATGTAGCTGTGGCCCGTGATCCAGCCCACGTCGGCCGTGCACCAGAAGACATCGTCCTCCTGCAGGTCGAACACGTACTCGTGCGTCATGCTCGTGTACACGAGGTAGCCGCCGGTGGTGTGGAGGACGCCCTTCGGCTTGCCGGTGGAACCGGACGTGTAGAGGATAAACAGGGGGTCCTCGGCGCCCATCGGCACGGGCTCGCACTCGTCAGAGACCGTCTCCGCCTCCTCGTGGTACCAGAGGTCGCGCCCCTCCGTCCAGTTCACATCCGCGCCGGTGTGCTGCACCACGAGTACCGTCTCCACGCGGTCGCAGCGCTCCAGCGCCTCGTCGGCGTTGTCCTTGAGCGGCACCGTGCCGCCGCCGCGCCGCCCCTCGTCGGCCGTAATCAGGTAGTCGGACTCGCAGTCCAGAATGCGGTCCGCCAGCGAATCCGGCGAGAAGCCAGCGAATACGACCGAGTGGATGGCCCCAATGCGGGCACAGGCCAGCATCGCGTAGGCCGCCTCCGGAATCATCGGCAGGTAAATCGTCACCCGGTCGCCCTTCTCCACCCCCTGCTTCTTAAGGACGTTCGCAAAGCGGGAGACCTCGCGGTGCAGGTCCGCATAGGTAATGTGCTGCGTCTCCTGCTCGCGCGGATCGTCCGGCTCGAAAATCAGGGCTGTCTGGTCCGCCTTGTCGTCCAGATGCCGGTCGACGGCGTTGTAGCAGGCGTTGGTGACGCCGCCCTCGTACCAGTTGATGTCTACGTCGCGCGGCTCGTAGGACACGTCCCGCACTGTATCGTAGGGCTCGAACCAGTCGATCCGGTCGGCCTGCTCGTCCCAGAAGGCCTCCGGGTTCTCGATGGAGCGTTCGTACATCTCTTCGTACTCCTCCATCGACGAGATGTGGGCCCGCGCCTTGAAGGCGTCGGAGGGCTCGTACACGGCGTCGCGACCGGAATACGCGGCAGTAACTTCGGCGTCCTGTTCAGGCATAAGGCTGTGCAGCGGAGGGTGAAGCAAATCAAAACGATCGGAAGCGACGGAGAACGAGCGACCCGGAACCGCTTCCGTCAAGTCCACTGCAAATGTAACCTGTACGCGACCGGGAAATCAACCACGAACCGGCCGTTGCAGGGCGATTGCATTTGGGAGGTGTCCGCAAACGCAGGAGGCGAGGTTGCCGCTGAATTCTCCCTCTACCCGAAATGAGCGGACGCGTGGATGCATGGAGGCAAGAACGCGGTGCTCTCAGGCTCTCGTGGTCACAGTAGAGCAAGAAGCGGGGCCAACTGGACGTTCCGGGTCACATTCAGTATAGTATACGGGGGTCCGGACATGATTGGACCTCCCTGACGGTTTGTCGTGGATAGGCCCATAGAGGCAGCGACGCGATCTGACCTCGGCTTGTCCCTGACAAATTGTAGCAGTGGTACCTCCGCACACGCGGAGATAGACCTGGCCCTGATACGTGGAGGACTTGTCTGTTTCGGGTACCTCCGCACACGCGGAGATAGACCCGAGATCGGAGAGGGTCAAGTCCCGATCATCGTGGTACCTCCGCACACGCGGAGATAGACCCGATCTCTTCGGATACCCCCTTGAGCTCATACTGGTACCTCCGCACACGCGGAGATAGACCCAAAACTCAAGAAGTACATTGATTATCTTGGAAGGTACCTCCGCACACGCGGAGATAGACCGGTGCCGGGACGTTTTCTCCCGCGCACCATTATGGTACCTCCGCACACGCGGAGATAGACCCTTTTCATGGTACACGTGCGCGCGCCTGATGCCGGTACCTCCGCACACGCGGAGATAGACCCCCGCGCCTGTAAACGCGTGCGTCGTGACAGCGGGTACCTCCGCACACGCGGAGATAGACCCTTCCCGAAGAGCTTTTTTCGCTTCCCGTTTTCGGTACCTCCGCACACGCGGAGATAGACCCTGACCGCAAGACTTCCGATAAAGACGTGCCGGGGTACCTCCGCACACGCGGAGATAGACCGTTCAGCAAAGGGTACGCGGGAAAAGACGCGAAGGTACCTCCGCACACGCGGAGATAGACCTCCTTCTGGATCTCTTTTCGCCATGAGAAGTACGGTACCTCCGCACACGCGGAGATAGACCTTTGTCAGAGGGCAGTAAGTCCGGCGTGACGGGGGTACCTCCGCACACGCGGAGATAGACCGTTTACCTCTGACCTTACGCAAGCGTTGGCGGGGGTACCTCCGCACACGCGGAGATAGACCTGAGGCCAATGAGCTGACGCTTGCGAAGTGGGAGGTACCTCCGCACACGCGGAGATAGACCGTTCCCGCTTCCAATCCCGAGCGCGCCCCCCAGGGTACCTCCGCACACGCGGAGATAGACCCGCTCTCAATCTCATCGGCGGGCACGTCTTGGGGGTACCTCCGCACACGCGGAGATAGACCTGAATCTACTGATGATAGGGATAACCATAAATCGGTACCTCCGCACACGCGGAGATAGACCTTATATTCTGGGCGGTGAGGGTTGAGGAACCATGGTACCTCCGCACACGCGGAGATAGACCGTCGATTTTGGATCCATGTCGGAGCGCCGTGGAGGTACCTCCGCACACGCGGAGATAGACCTTGCATCGCATGTACGAACAAGAGCCTCTTCTAGGTACCTCCGCACACGCGGAGATAGACCTGGGAAGCCTCGCGGCGACAGTGCAACAGGGGGGGTACCTCCGCACACGCGGAGATAGACCTCGTGTCTCGATCTCGGCCATGGTCCTGCGTGTGGTACCTCCGCACACGCGGAGATAGACCCCGCACGATCCCACAATCTGAACCGGTAGAGTGGGTACCTCCGCACACGCGGAGATAGACCCCTCTTTTTCGCTTCTATCTTTAGCCTCCCCCGGGTACCTCCGCACACGCGGAGATAGACCTACTGGGCGGTGGGGTGCCCAGGGGCCTCGCCGGGTACCTCCGCACACGCGGAGATAGACCCTGATCGCCTCCGCAATCGTCCGCTCAATAATGGGTACCTCCGCACACGCGGAGATAGACCCCTTCCTCGCGGTTCTGATCTCTCCTTCCGGTTGGTACCTCCGCACACGCGGAGATAGACCTTCAGACGGCACGAAACGGGTGCGCAAAAATGAGGTACCTCCGCACACGCGGAGATAGACCCCGCAAGTTCGTGATTCTCATATCCTCCCTTTCGGTACCTCCGCACACGCGGAGATAGACCCCGTCGCAAAGTGGAAGGTCGGCGTTTCGCCTTGGTACCTCCGCACACGCGGAGATAGACCCCGGCCGGACCGGGCCACCGCGCCGGGGCCGAAGGTACCTCCGCACACGCGGAGATAGACCTCTCGAATCAGCTGCGCCCCGCTCCGATCACACGGTACCTCCGCACACGCGGAGATAGACCCTTAGAGCCGTCTTTGTGCCAGATCGGGTTTTCGGTACCTCCGCACACGCGGAGATAGACCTTCGGTGAGTCAGATCCTCCTCAGCTCCCGCGGGGTACCTCCGCACACGCGGAGATAGACCCTGAGTCCGGATTACAACCTCATACCCACGTTCGGTACCTCCGCACACGCGGAGATAGACCTTGAGATGGCAGGGCCTGAGAAAGTCCTTACCCGGTACCTCCGCACACGCGGAGATAGACCGCATCCGCTCACGGTAAAGCCTGTGGGCACGCGGGTACCTCCGCACACGCGGAGATAGACCCATGAGTCGCGGCCGTGTCGATGACCGGTCGCTGGTACCTCCGCACACGCGGAGATAGACCTGTTATCGACACCGGAAGCCTCTCTCAAGTCCTGGTACCTCCGCACACGCGGAGATAGACCCTCATTCCGATTAAGTGCTCATCATGGCTCCTTGGTACCTCCGCACACGCGGAGATAGACCCGGGCATTGCTAGCTTCTATTCTTTCAAAAGCTGGTACCTCCGCACACGCGGAGATAGACCTCCAAAGGGTCTGTAGCGCATGGGGCAGGTCGCGGTACCTCCGCACACGCGGAGATAGACCCGAGTACGACGGGTACCCGAACTACACGCTGGTGGTACCTCCGCACACGCGGAGATAGACCTCTTACCTGCACCGGGACACCGCCCGGTGGTTTGGTACCTCCGCACACGCGGAGATAGACCCGTGACGGTCCGCTACCCGCAGGATACGATTCAGGTACCTCCGCACACGCGGAGATAGACCCCTCTCTCACTACATACCCATCCCCTCCCTCCCGGTACCTCCGCACACGCGGAGATAGACCCTTTTCATGGTACACGTGCGCGCGCCTGATGCCGGTACCTCCGCACACGCGGAGATAGACCTCTTGTTGGAGTTGGTTGCAGGAACGTACAGCTGGTACCTCCGCACACGCGGAGATAGACCTTATATTCTGGGCGGTGAGGGTTGAGGAACCATGGTACCTCCGCACACGCGGAGATAGACCTCTGAGACCATGTCAGACATCCAGCACCCACAAGGTACCTCCGCACACGCGGAGATAGACCCCGTGCCATTGATCTTCTGGTATTCGTCAGCAAGGTACCTCCGCACACGCGGAGATAGACCTCACTCACGTTGTGGAATGGCACGACGACGGCGGGTACCTCCGCACACGCGGAGATAGACCGTGCGCCAGCGCATGCCCCACGCCGTCGCCGGCGGTACCTCCGCACACGCGGAGATAGACCCCGGGGTGGAAGCGTGGACGCTGAGGCCATAAAGGTACCTCCGCACACGCGGAGATAGACCTTCCTCCATCTGTTTTGCGATCTCCTTCATCCCGGTACCTCCGCACACGCGGAGATAGACCTGCTGG
Organism: Bacteroidetes bacterium SW_9_63_38; assembly: GCA_003022435.1. Taxonomy (GTDB): domain Bacteria; phylum Bacteroidota; class Rhodothermia; order Rhodothermales; family Salinibacteraceae; genus Salinibacter. The sequence goes on from PXUA01000015.1 coordinate 302,533, forward strand.
CCGACATGGAAGATTTTCTTGAGCGGCGGTACCTCCGCACACGCGGAGATAGACCTCTTCTGCTCGATCTCGCTCAAATCCGCTCGGAGGTACCTCCGCACACGCGGAGATAGACCCTGCTGCGATCTTAGTCACTTGATCTCGACTCCGGTACCTCCGCACACGCGGAGATAGACCTCCGTGAAGGAAAAGAGGTGTCGATCGAAGAAGGGTACCTCCGCACACGCGGAGATAGACCCACTTCCGGGCGAAAAAGGCCGATGACGGCGATGGTACCTCCGCACACGCGGAGATAGACCCGTAAGCGGGTGCGCAGAGCGCTTCCTGACGCGGGTACCTCCGCACACGCGGAGATAGACCCGGCATTTCTAGCGTCCTCTGCCGTAGTTTCGGGGTACCTCCGCACACGCGGAGATAGACCTCAGCCTTCCAGGGAGGAGATACGCGAAATGGTGGTACCTCCGCACACGCGGAGATAGACCCAGTTCAGAAGGCCATTCAGAGCATGCCGGAGGGGTACCTCCGCACACGCGGAGATAGACCTCCGTGCTGGCCGATTCGCAGCTCCCTTCGTCGGGTACCTCCGCACACGCGGAGATAGACCTAGCATTCCTCGGGCGTGTCGGAGGTGCCAGATGGTACCTCCGCACACGCGGAGATAGACCTCGTGGAGGGGCAAGGGCGCATTATGTTAGGGGGGTACCTCCGCACACGCGGAGATAGACCCGGGAATTTTCTTCCTGTAGGGGTTGGGGACGGGGTACCTCCGCACACGCGGAGATAGACCTGTTTATCCCAACGCCGGCTAAACGTGCAAGCAGGTACCTCCGCACACGCGGAGATAGACCGCCTCGGTCCAGAAGGTGGACGCGGCGACGTGGGGTACCTCCGCACGGCCGGGCTGAGCCCGGCAGCGGAGATAGACCCCGCAGTCCAAAAGAGGATGAATGGTGCACAGCCGGACGGCCTCCCTGCGTCCACGCCCCCACTCATTCCGAGCACATGGAAGCGCAGCGGCAACAACGTCTCCTCCGCTCCTGGACTTCTTCCAACCTGTTCACCCGCCCCCCCCTCGCCGGGACTATTCCGCCGCCACCGGCGCCCCCTCCATGACGGCCGGACACCATCCCCGCAGGCCGTTGCAGCAAAACAGAGCGTCCGCGTCGGAGAGGTCGTCGAGCGTGAGCACCTGTTCCTGCGCCTGCGGCTGCGCCTCCAGCACGTAGTCCCGGTAGACGCCGGCCAGCAGCCCGGAATCGACCGGCGGCGTCAACAGCTGGTCCCCCATCTGCACGAACAGGTTGCTGTATGTCCCTTCGGTCACCTCCCCGTCCCGGTTCAACAGAATCGCCTCGTCGAATCCCTCGGCCTGCGCAGCCGCGAGGGCCTGATCGTAGACGTGCCGGTGCGTGGTCTTGTGGTAGAAGAACGGATCGGTGCGGTTTACACGGCGGTCCGCGACGGTCAGGGTCCAGGGCTCGTCCCGCTCCTCCGGCAGCGGCGCCGCCGACACGTCGATCCGGCCCCAGCGGTCGAGCGTAGCCCGCACCTTGAGCATCACACCCGGCCCGGTTCCGGTCGTCGCCCGGTCCACATGCCGCCGAAAACGCTCTTCGTCGAAGGGGTACCCGAAGTACGCGGCCGAGTCGGCCAGTCGGGCCACGTGCCGATCAAGCAGAGGGACCTGAATGCCGTCGAACCGCATCGTCTCGATCAGGCGCGGATCGTGGTCCGGATCGGCGATTTGCGAGCTGGCGGCCGAGGGGGTCAGAAACTGGGTTTTGAGCGTACACTCGTCGTACTCCGCCGTCGGCTCCGAGTCCCACACGATCCCGCTGCCCACCCCCATGCGTCCCTCATCCCCATTCAGCACGGCCGTGCGGATCGCCACATTGAACGTCGCCGTGGACGGCCCGATCATGCCGATCGCTCCACAGTACACCCCCCGCGGCGTCGATTCGAGCGAGCGAATGAGCCGCATCGCCCGCCGCTTCGGCGCGCCAGTCACGGACCCGCACGGAAACAGGGCCCGGAGGACTGACGCCACATCCTGATCCGGACGCAGGGTTCCCTCCACCGCCGACGTCATCTGCGTCACCGTGTCGTACGGCTCAGTGGTGTAGAGCGACGGCACCGTCACCGACCCCGGCTCGCAACACACCGACAGGTCGTTGCGGAGGAGGTCCACGATCATAAGATTCTCCGCCCGGTTCTTCGGGTCGGCAGCCAGCTGCTCCTGCAGGACTTGATCCTCGGTTCGGGTCCGCCCCCGCCGGATCGTGCCCTTCATGGGCCGCGTGACCACCTGCCGCCCGTCCTGACGGAAAAACAGCTCCGGGGAGCACGAGAGAATCTTATGGTCGCCGAGGTTCAAATACGCGCCGTACGGCACGTGCTGGCGCTGCCGCAGTCGCCGATACAGCACGCGCGGATCCCCGTCCAGCCGAAAGTCGACAGGCGCCGTGTAGTTGATCTGATAGACATCGCCCTCGCCAATGTGGTGACGCACCCGCTCGACGGCGGAGGTGTATTCGTCGCGGGACACGCCGAACTGCAGGTCGGTCACGGCAGCGTCCCCGGACACCGCAGACAACCCGGTCGCCACCTCCGACGGCGCCAGGGGCTCGGGCGCCTCGTAGACGCCGAACCAGGCCAGCGGCTTCTCCGTCGTAGCGTTCAGGGAAAGATCTACGAAGGCAGCCCCGGCCTCGTACGACAGATAGCCAGCAACGTAGGCCCCGTCTGCCGTAATCGCCGACACTTCATTGAGCAGGGCCGCCACCTCGTCTACCGTGGAGGCCGTCAACATGCGGGACGGCGACGCAAAGCACCAGCTTCGGCGATTCGCGGCGTCGGGCCGGGCCGTGTCGAGTAAAACGGTCCCGGGTCGGGCAAGAACTTGGGGATCGAGCACGAAAGACCGAGTCGTACCGAACGGAAGTCTGCGACCATGAGGCTAACCGGTTATCACTTGCACGTACGTACGACGTTCCCGGGCGTCGTGAAAGACACACATTCCGGCCTCCGTCCGCCTAACTTTGTCCGATTCATGCGGACAGGCACCTTCTTCTTCCTATCAGCTGAATGCAGATAAACGAGCGACATTGGCGCGCCAGGCGGTCGCGCCCGAATGCTCCGGTCAGTTCAGGCACAACGAACACCGGCGGCTGTGCTCCTCCTCAACCCCCACAGACACCGATGTCTCCGCGTACGGCGTGATCACCATCACCTCGTGGGAGGCATCCACGACGCGCGACCGAACGCGGGCCGTCGGCCCGTCCCACCCGGCGCGTCGCCAATCCTGATCCAGGGCCTCCAAATCGAGCTGAAGCACCTCGGCACGGATGCCTTTCACAGAAGTGTTCATGTCGTTCTGCGAGACGGCTGTGCGGGGCGAGGCCTCCTCGACCCGGTACAACACCGCGGCAATCAGTGCAGGCAGTACCCAGCAGACCGTGAGCAGAAGCGGAACGAGGGGAGAGATCGACATAAACGTGGGACAGTTGGGAAACACAATTGCACGTCTCGCAATGCTTCAAACCGCATGCCGTACTCTGGAGCGTCGACGCAATGCGGTTTTCCTCCCGCTCAGACGGTCTTCCACGCGTACATATTCCATATTTACCCACGACGACATTCCAAAATCGGTTATTTCTTTCATAACGTGAGCGTTCAGCTGAAATGGACGGGAAACCGTCCGATAACACTCGCTCCGTTCAAACAGAATCGACAGGTGAAGTGTCCATTCGCAAGCGTCGCCACTCCGGACCAGCAGAAGCAGGGAATCTCTGTAGGGTTATGAGATTAACCGCAGTACACTGATGCTCTTCTCGTGCCCTCTATCGTTTTCGAAGAGCGGACGTGCATCCCGACAGCTGTCGGGATCAAACATGAGAAATTTCGGTCGTTCCGTTCCGAGGAGCATCCAGGCGGCTCTTTCTTCAAGGCCGAAAGGATTTTCTGTCGTCCCTTGGAAGCATTCCCCGAGAAGGATTGAGTCCGGTGATTAATCTCATAAAGGCACACAGATTCCCAACCCCGCTTCGATGGCCTCCCCCGACAGCGGCACCAGCCCATTTTCAGCTGTAGCGGGCGTGTTATAGCGCGAACAGAGTCTACCGCCCGGCACGCTCCCGCCCCTCTCGGACGGCACCAACGATCTCCTCCGCATTGACCTGAACGCCCACCGGTGGCACGTCAAGGGGCGATCCGTGCCTCTCCTGCGGGCGAATCACGTACTCACGCCCATCTCGTCGGCGAATCCGGATCTCTCCTTCCTTCCCCGCCCGGTCCAGCAGATCGGCAAGATTCTGACGGGCTTCCGAATACGTGTATACAGTCATGTCTCCACCTCCACAAGATCGATTCCAGAACTGCGAGCGGCCTCTTTCAGTCCACCATCCAGCGTCAAAAGGGGCGCCTGGTGATGCCTCGCGGCCACAAGCATGTAGGCATCATACGCATACAAGTCGTATTGATCGGCGACCCGAACGGCCCCGGGCAAAGGGACCTGAACCCGCTGGATCGGAATTTCGTCGTATCGCCGGAGCGCCTCTTCGGCGGTCTCAACGTCAAGACGATCCCGCTTAAACATCGCCGAGAAGGCATTTCCCACTTCCCAATGGAGCGTGTCCGGCGAAATCAGATCTGCGCCCTCGGTTTTCCGGATGATCTGCTCCCGATGGGACTCTCCCAGGAGAACAGCAATGACCGCCGAGGTATCGACCACGACTTTCATGGCAGGCTACAAACTCACTGGTTGTACAATTGGACAACCAGGATAGATCCGTCGCTGCTCAATGTCAAGATCCTCGCACTATAACGGCGGAGATTAGCTCGTAAAGGTCAGGGAAAACGTCAATTCACCTGCATGTCGATGACCTAACGCCGGTATCGAAGTGTCCATTCGCTGGGGGCGGCACTTCCGAATAGTAGAAGCGAAACCGACCAACGTACCTCGTTTGAAAATGGCCCGCGCCCTTTTTCAGCTACATCGAGGGGTTACGCCTCACTGATGCATGAAAGGAATCATTCGCTCAGCATTACCTGCTCCGAACCCATTTCCTTTTGTACATGGCATTCTCCTTCGCGAAAAACGTAGTCGGCACGGAATGTAGGACCGTCCTTCGAACCCGTCACCGCTACGTCGCTCCCTAATGGACTTGCTTCAAGCCCATCGTGGAAGATGAAATACTCTCCCTTTTCCACGTAGCGTCTCTCTTCCGGGTCATTACACTGAGAAAGAGCCTCGCACACATCGTATTCCTTTCCGGTATTGGCGTTGCGGACATCGATCACAACGGAGTCAGCTGGCTGTCCATTAGGGGAAAGTACTGTCACTGAATAGGTGACAAACTCGTCTGTGCACGCCCTCGGAGCTTCTTCACATCCGACAATTAGCATTCCGGTGCCGAAGACAGCGAGAACCAGTAACTTAGATACATCTGGGGAGTCACGCGTGGCTCCAGGATGAAAAGAAAGAGGCATAACGATCAAGCCCATCTGAAATGGGCGGGAAAAGGCCCGACAGAGTTTGATACGCTTAACCATCAGCCTCCTCTCGCGAAGTTTCTATTCGCTCGCGTCGCCACTCTCGATCAACGGAGGCGAAACCAGTCGGCTGACTTCGCTCGACAGCGGCATCAACCCATTTTCAGCTGTAGCGGGCGTGTTATGCGGCCCCAATGCGCCATTCATTTTCTCTTGCCTTCTGCCATCCACTCTCCAAGCCGCCTCTGAATCCGCTGCATCCGATCAGGGCTGATTCGTCCAATACGTCCCTCAAGGACTTCTCCCTCTACAACTGCCAAGCGACTGATTCGCACAACGCTCGTCTTCTTTAGTCCGGATTGCTGGAGATCGCTGTCCCCTTCCTCGATTAGCTCATCGAATCCCTCGATCTGCTGGTGCAACTGTGAAGAGATCATACAGATCAGCCAATCGTCGTAGGGACCCGGAGCTTCGCGAATCAACAGAGCCGGGCGAAGCTTGCCCTCTGCTAAATCCGTACGCGGAAACCGAAACAAAACAATTTGACCGGGCTCCTTCACGACGACGAAAAGCGCTCTTTGAGATCTGCTTCCGTATACTCAGGCTCGGGATCTTCCTCCATTCCCCGCATTGCAGAAGCGAGCGACAACCGGGTCCAATCCTGGTCCTCTCCATGAGCCGACTTCTGCTCAGTTTTCGTGAGCAGATACTCCACAAAGTCGAGCACCTCGGCCTGCGTTTGCTCCGGAAGGCGCTGGACTTGCTTGTTGATCTTCTCAGCAACGTTCATGATTCGGGCAACGGATGCAGGAATATTGACGCTTCAGATATTGACGCTTCAACGGTACCTACGCTGAATCGAACAATTCGGTTCAAATGGCCCCGCGCGGGCCACATAACGGCGGAGCTCAGCTGAAATGGGCACGAAAAGGCCCGACAGAATCTGCTGTAAGAAATCTACATCGGCCGACGAAGTTTCCATTCGCTCGCCTCGCCACTTCCGACCGACGAAGCCGAACCCGCACAGCCGACCTCGCCCGACAGCGGCACCGGCCCATTTTCAGCTGTAGCGATGTGTTATGCAGTCACAACTGTTGCTTCTCCTGCTTCGGCATGAGCGTCTGCATCCTGCAGCGTCATGTCGAGATACGCTTCGGCCTGTTCCCGCGTGACGGTTGGAAATCCCTCCAGAAACCGATCGAGCGCTTCTCCTGCTTTCAGATAATCGATCAACGTTTGAACGGGGACGCGAGTCCCTGAAAACACGAGTGCTCCACCCAGCACATCAGGATTCCGCGATACGACCTGCTTTCCATGTGTGGGACGGCTTGTATCCATCAGAAAAGAAGCGGTTATAATAGAACCTGTTTTAGAATTCTACGTCCTGTGACTGGAATTCGATCCAGCAACGTAAATTCAAACTGCATAACACATCTTATAGCGATCGAGTCCGTGTCGTATCACGGAATGGTTCGGTATAACGTAAATTTTCTTACCGGCAAGGTCGACACAGACATACGTTTACGAGAACACCGAATCGTCTTATCCCGATCATATCAGCATAAGACGTTATGCTGAACGCCCTGCACGTGTTTTTACGTTAGAGACTCGCGGGCTCGCGGTCGAGTTCAGTAGCCTGTCCCTCCCCCGCAATCAACCGGTCATGCCATCGTCCGACTCGGCGTCGTCTCCCTCTCTCCTCGATCGTGTCCGAGCCCGTTGTCATCGGAAGGGCTATAGCTATCGCACGGAGCAATCGTACACCCGCTGGATCGTACGATACGTCAAGTACCACGATACCACACATCCGCAACACCTGGACAAACAGGAGGTGCGAGCGTATCTGTCGTACCTCGCTACGGACCGCCATCTCGCAGCCTCCACCCAAAACCAGGCACTGAGCGCACTTCTCTTTCTCTACCGGGGCGTGCTCGGACGAGACTGGGAAGCGATCACAGACTTTGAGCGGGCAGAGGACCTCGACTTCGACTACGGTCAGATCGTCGTTCGACAGGGCAAGGGCAAGAAAGACCGGACGACACTGTTCCCGACGTGCCTCAAGCACCGCTCCGTCGCCAGCTCCGCAAGAGCCGAGCACGGTGGAAGGAAGATCAAGCGGCAGGATACGGCACAGCCTCCATGCCGAAGGCCCTCGAACGCAAGTATCCAAACGCCGCCGATGAGTGGGGCTGGCAGTACGTCTTCCCGTCCCGCTCGCGATCCAAAGATCCGAGAAGCGGTCAACTCAAACGGCACCACCGATCTCCCTCCGCAGTCCAGAAGGCCGTCAAACGCGCGGTTCGCGCAGCGGACAGTACCAAGGCGGCAAGCTGCCACACGTTGAGACACTCGTTTGCCACTCACCTTCTGGAACAAGGGACCGACATCCGTACGGTCCAGGATCTGCTCGGCCACGAGGACCTCCGCACCACCCAGGTGTACCTGCACATGCTCAACAGTAAACAGGCAGGAACAGAACGCCCCCTCGACACCCTCTCAGCAGAATGAATCGCCCCGTACGACGCCACGTCGATCCTCGATTCTCGTCCGGGTACAATCCTATCCATCAGGCAACCGCCCCGCTTCCCCCCTCGCCTTTCCCCTCTCGCCTTTCCCCTCTCGCCTCTTCCCTTTCCTCGTACGTCCCCGATTCTCGATCCCAATCCGCATCCTCCGCCTCTCGCCCATCGCCTCTCGCCCATCGCCTCTCGCCTTTCTCCTCTCCCCGCCCACACGCACAAACATTTCGATTGACGCCTACGCCAACAGGGTTTTTCTTGCACGATCGTGTCGGGGGCACCTCGTGACGTTGTGCCTCCCCGTCGCCCCGTCTCCCGCATCACCGCCGTCCCGCCTGTATGCCCGACGTTTCCCACCTCCACTGCCACACGCAGTACTCCCTGCTCGACGGCGCCGCCGGCATCGACAACCTCATCGAAAGCGCCGAGCGCCGCGACATCCCCGCCGTCGCGATCACCGACCACGGCAATCTCTACGGGGTGCCCGAGTTCTACACGACGGCGAAGGACTCGGGCGTCCAGCCCATCATCGGGTGCGAGTTTTACCTTACCCCCAGCGGCATCGACGACCAAAGCGACTCGACGCGCTACCACCAGGTCCTCCTGGCCAAGAACCAGATTGGCTACGAGAACCTGATGACGCTCTCCTCCCTCTCGTTCACGGAGGGCTTCTACTACAAGCCGCGCATCGACCGCGACCTCCTGCGCGAGTACCACGAAGGGCTCGTGGCCACCACCTGCTGCCTCCAGGGCCACGTGCCGCAGGCCATCCTCAACGAGGGCGAAGAGAAGGCCCGCGAGCTGTTCGAAGAGTACCTCGACATCTTCGGGGACGACTACTACATCGAGATCCAGGACCACGACATCGACGACCAGCAGACGGTCAACGAGGTCTTGCTCAAGTGGCGCAAGGAGTACGACGTAAAACTGCTGGCCACCAACGACGTCCACTACGTCGACCAGCAGGACCACGAGGCGCAGGACATCCTCCTCTGCCTCCAGACCGGGGCCGACTACAAGGACCCCAACCGGATGCGCTTCAGCAACGACCAGTTCTACCTGAAGGGCGAGGAGGAAATGACCGAGGCCCTTACCGGCATCCCGAAGGACTTCCAGCGGGAGGCGCTCGTCACCACCAACGAGGTCGCGGACAAGTGCAAGTTCGACCTGCCGATGGGCGACCTTCTCATGCCCCACTACCCCATCCCCAGTGGGTTTGAGGACATGGACGCGTACCTGCGGCACGTCACCTTCGAGCGGGCCAAGGAGCGCTACGGCGACCCGCTGCCCCAAAACGTGGTGGACCGCCTCGACCACGAGCTCGGCATTATCGCCGACGAGGGCTACTCCGGCTACTTCCTCATCGTGCAGGACTTCACGGACGCCGCCCGCGAGCTCGACGTGCGCGTAGGGCCGGGCCGCGGCTCGGCTGCCGGGTCGTGCGTCTCCTACTGCCTCGGCATCACGGACGTCGACCCCATCGAGTACGACCTCCTTTTCGAGCGCTTCCTGAACCCGGAGCGCGTCTCGATGCCGGACATCGACATCGACTTCGACGATCGGGGCCGCTCGAAGGTCATCGACTACGTGGTCGAGAAGTACGGGCAGGAAAACGTCTGCCAGATCATCACCTTCGGCACGATGGGCGCCAAGACGGTAGTGCGCGACGTGTCGCGCGTGCTGGACATTCCCCTCGACCGCGCCGATGAGATTGCGAAGATGATCCCCGAGGGGCCGGGCGTCGACCTGGAGAGCGCCTTCGAGGGCAACCCCGACTTCCGCGCCCTCAAGGACGCCGACGACCCCGAGGTGCGCAAGATGATGCAGTACGCCGAGGTGCTGGAGGGCTCGGTGCGGCACACCGGCGTCCACGCCGCCGGCGTCATCATCGCCCCGGGTACCATCAGCGACTACGTGCCCGTCTCCGTCGCCAAGAGCAAGGGCGAAGAGGTCGTCACTACCCAGTACGACGGCGACTGGGTGGAGGAATTCGGCCTGCTGAAGATGGACTTCCTGGGCCTCAAGACGCTCACCCTCATCGAGGACACCGTCGACCTCGTCGGGGAAACGCGCGACATCGAGATCGACATCGACGACATTCCGCTCGACGACGAAACGACCTTCGAGCTCTTCCAGCGGGGCGACACCGTCTCCATCTTTCAGTTCGAGTCGACCGGCATGCGGGAGCACCTCCGCAAGCTGAAGCCGACGGAGATCGACGACCTCATTGCCATGAACGCCCTCTACCGTCCGGGGCCCATGGAAAATATTCCCACCTACGTGGCCCGCAAGCACGGGCGGGAAGAGGTGGAGTACCCGCATCCCCTCCTCGAAGACATCCTGGAGCCCACCTACGGCATCGCCGTCTTCCAGGAGCAGGTCATGAAGATGGCGCAGAAGCTGGCCGGGTTTTCCCTGGGGGAGGCCGACATCCTGCGCCGCGCCATGGGCAAGAAGAAGGAAAAGCTCATGCGCAAGCAGCGCGAGAAATTCGTCGAGGGCTGCAAGGAAGAAAACGACATCGACGCGGACGAGGCGAACGAGCTGTTCGACATCATCAACGAGTTCGCCGGGTACGGCTTCAACCGCTCGCACGCCGCCGCGTACTCCCTGGTCGCCTACCAGACGGCCTACCTCAAGGCCCACTTCCCGCCGGAGTTCATGGCGGCGGCGATGACCAACGAGATGTCCAACACCGACAAGCTGTCGAAGGTGCTGGAGGAGGCCCGCAGCATGGACCTGGAGGTGCTGTCCCCCTCCATCAACGACAGCAAGGCCTACTTCACGGTACAGGCCAGCTCAGCTGGCCAAGATGGGAAGGTCCGCTTCGGCCTCGCCGCCATCAAGAACGCGGGCGAGAAAGCCATCGACAAGATCATTGAGGCCCGGGAGGAGCACGGCCCGTTTGAGGACATCTTCGACGTCACGAAGAACGTGGACCTGGGCGCGGTCAACAAGCGCACGCTCGAGGCCCTGGCCCAGGCCGGCGCGCTCGACGACCTGGAGGGCCACCGCGCCCAGCTGATCGAGGGCATGGACACGGCCGTCCAGTACGGCCAGAAAATCCAGCACGACCGCATGGCCGGCCAGAACTCCCTCTTCGGCGACGGAGACGCCGGCGCGGAGGCGATGGAGCCGGGCCTGCCCTCCGAGGTCGAGACGTGGCCCAAAGCCAAGCGCCTCAAAAAAGAGCACGAGGTGCTCGGCTTTTACGTCTCCGGCCATCCGCTCGACGAGTACCAGGCTGAGGCGGAGGCCTTCGCCACCGCCCACTTCGGCGAGCCGGACAAGCTGGAAGAAACGATCGAGCAGTCCCGACAGTCGTCGGGAGACGGCCGCAACCGCGGCCCGGTGCGCACCTTCTGCGGCATCATCACCGAGGTCAGCCGCAACACGACGAAGTCGGGCAAACCCATCGCCTTCGCCAATATCGAGGACTTTACCGGCGAGGGCGAGATGGTCATCTTCTCCAACATCCTCGACCGCGTCCAGCCCTACCTGAAGGTCGACAAGGTCGTCCTCGTCAAGGGCAATGTCGAGGTACGCGGCGGCACCGTGAATGTGATCGCGAAGGAAATCAACCCGATGTGGAAGGTGCGCGAGCAGATGGTGAGCGAGGTCGTGCTCACCGTCAACCTCGATGAGGTGATGCCTCGGGAACTACAAGAATTCCAATCCTTCTGCGAGCGCAGCCCCGGCAACTGCAAGCTCTACTTCGACGTGGACGCCCCCGAACTGCGCGGCCAGGAACGCCTGCGGAGCCGGGCGTACGTGGTCGAACCGACCGCCGAGTTCATGAAGGGAGCCCAGCGGATCTTCGGGACCGACAACATTGCCTTGAAGGGAAACTGACGAACGCCCCCCTCTGCTCATCGCCCTCGCTTCGCCCACGGACGGGCTCAACAGCCCCCGTCCGTCCCCAAACAGAATCGGGCCCGATGGAGGACGACTGTCCTCCACCCGGCCCGAAGGGCGTGGTGCATGTATGCATCGGCGTCTGTCCAGGAATCTCGCGTCGCCGTTCCGACGAAAGTGTCGCGTCGCCGTTCCAGCGGAAGTGATGGACGGGGAACGCCGGGCCCTGCTGGGTGCCAGGGTCAAGAGGAACTATCTCAAAACAATTGAAGGATGCTCTACGAACTGCTGGAATCGATCACGCCCGCCGACTCTGCCCGTGAAGGCCCTTCAAGAGCGTCTCTCCTGTACCCACCTACCCGAGATAATTCCTGATGTCCCTCAGTTGAGAATCGTCAACTGGGTGGGGACGTGCTTGTCACCGTCCTTCTTGGCGTTCACCCGAATCTCCTGATCCACGGCAAGCGAGTCGAACGGCTGCGAAGCGAACATCTTGTTCACGACTTCAGTCGTGTCTGTGAACGTGAGTTCGACACTCCCGCCGCTCGCAACTGAGTCTGGAACCTGAACGGTTACGATCTGATCTCCGCTCTTGACCTCAGAGATGGTGCCGTTGTACGCAAGCTTTTCTGCCGAGTCGCCCCCGCCTCCACCACCACATCCGAGGAAGACCAAGAAGGCGAGCACGATGCTGAATTTCGAAAACGATGTCATAATAGATGCTATCCGTTTGAGCAGAAACTTTTCCTTATAATGAGGGACCAAGGACTGAAATTCAACCTTCATTTTTCTTCTTTTCGGTTCTGAACGGATGCCCCCGTTTGAGTCCGCCCCTCGTCGGGGCTGCCATGCCTCCGCGTTCGGTGCAGAAAAAATCCGAGGCGGCCCGGAACGTCCGTACAACCTGTCGGTGATGCAAAGACGGAACGACATCCACACCGACTCAGGCTTTCATCGGCATATGCACCTCGCCCTCATCGACGCCTCGCTCGGCACGCCTCACGCCAAGCGCAATTTTCCGCGGGACGTGAAGGCGTCGCTTACCATCTACGATGCCAATGAAGGAGAAATCCCTCCGCCGATCGGCGCCACCGGTCCCGTTCGCACGGAGGACGGACCGATTCCGTCCTTCGACGGCGTCCTCATTAGCGGATCGCAGTCGTCGGTGTACGACAAGGAGCGCGAGTGGATCGAACCGCTGAGCCGATGGGTGGAGGGAGCCATCGCCGATGGTCTTCCCATCCTCGGCGTGTGTTGGGGCCACCAGTTACTGGCCCAGGTTCTCGGCGGGACCGTCAAGGGCGGCTCCTACGAACTGGGCTACGTCCAGATTACCCAGGAGGTGGAGGATCCGATCTGGGACGGCCTCCCCTCCCCCTTCACTGCATTTGCCAGCCACTCCGACCACGTGGTGGGGTTGCCGACGGGTGCCACACTGCTGGCCTCTAACGAGACGGGCGTGCAGGCCTTCCGCCACGACCAGGTGTACGCGGTCCAGTTTCATCCGGAGTACGACCTGCAAACCGCGGAGGCGATGATCAACTCCAAGACGACTCTGTCCCAGGACGCCCTCCATGCTGCTCACAGCACCTGCACCGACGAGAATGTCGCGGCGGCCGACTCGGCAAAGCAGATTTTCGACAACTTCCTCGACCACGTCGAACGGTCCTCCACCCCGGCGTAGGACGTAGGGGCCATTTTCATTTTTCAACCGTTTTCTTCGACTGAAATGCACACCGGTTACTCGCCATGACCATTCCGAATCTGACACGGGAAAACATCCAAGCCCACACGGCCGACGGGTCCTTTGAGCGCGGCCAGGAGTACCTGTCCGACGGCGCCGTCCGGTCCATCAAGCGGCCCGACGAGCACACGTTGAAGGCGCAGGTTCAGGGCAGCGACGTGCATCCCTACCTCGTGCAAATCAGGTTTGACGAGAACGACATCCGCAAGGTGCAGTGCACTTGCCCCTACCATGAAGGCAGCTGGTGTAAGCACATCGTGGCGGTGCTGTTGAAAACCCTCACGCAGGAAGAGATCCCGGTGTCGGAGTCGACGCGGGTCCGCAGCCTGACGCAGGATCTGGAGCGGGACGAGATCGTGACCCTCCTCGAACGTCTAGTGGAGCACGATCCGCAGCTCCTCGAACAGGTCAAAACTGAACGCTCCCGACTCGCCGGATAGGGGCCGTGCCGCCTAGTCTGTCGTCTTGACTCCGGGTTCTCAGGAAGGGTTCCGTTCTGAATCGTGGTCGTCATCGGTGCCCGTCGCCCGCAGCGGACCCGGAGTCAAAACAGCGACCGGTGGGGGGACTTTGCCGTTACTCGTCACGTGGCTTCTATCTGCACAACGCGTGAACTCAAACCCGCTCTTCTCGTCCTACCGCAGTCTTGCTGCCCGTTGTACAGCGGACGCCCGCACCCCGTTTTCCGACGCCCCGACCGCCGCAGTGGCTGTGCTTCGAGACGGGGCCTGGATTCCGGGAGTCCGCGTAGAAAGTGCCTCGTACTCACTGACCCTGCCGGCCCTCCTTAACGCCCACACCACGGCGGTCGCGCTGGGACGTGCCGACGACATCGTCGCGCTGGCGCTGTCCCGCCCCGCTCGTCCCGAGGAAGAGGCATACGTCGAGCAGCTGTCGTCCGGGCCGTTTCGTTTCGACCCCGACGACGTATGGCATCTCTCGGAGGCCTCTGTCGACGACCTTCCCACCCCGGAAGAGGCCTGCGATCCCCATCTGGACCGCGCACTTTCCTCCCCGACCGACGGTCTCGCCGCCGCGCGTCGCATTGCCCGCCGCGCTCACGTGCCAGCGTCGGCGTATCCGGTCGGTGTGATCTTCGAGACGGCAAACGGTGCGCTCGTGCCCGGTGTCAACGTCGAGCATCCCGACTGGACCCGCATCCTATGTGCGGAGCGCAACGCCCTCGGCACACTGCAGTCGTACGGCCTGGGAACGGCGCGGCGCGGCTACCTCGCCTGTCTCGACGATCCGGAGGGTACGCCCTGCGGGGCCTGCCGCCAGTGGCTCGCGGAACTTGCTCCTGAATCGGACCTTTGGATGGAGCGTGGAAATGACGACCCGGAGTGCGCGTCGGTATCGACCCTTCTGCCCGGCTCGTTTCGCGGTCGCGCCCTGCTGGACTCATAACCTCGCCGCACGCTCACGCTTCCACGGCCCTCTACGTTTCTTCACGGACGCTCCCGGCGATCGTCGATGCTCCTCTACGCTTTCCTTTTCGTCGTCGGCCTCGTGATCCTCTATTTCGGGGCCGAGGGGCTCGTGCAGGGGGCCTCGAGCGTTGCCCTCCAGTACGGAATCCCGCCGGTCGTGGTCGGCCTCACGGTGGTGGCGCTTGGCACGTCCATGCCCGAATTTCTGGTCAACGTGTTTGCCCTGCTCACCGACGAGTCCCCCCTCGCGCTCGGCAACATCATCGGCTCCAACATCTCCAACGTCGCCCTCATCCTGGGCAGCTGTGCCCTTGTGTTGCCACTCACGGTCACACCGGCCATCCTGCGGCGCGAATACCCCGTCATGCTGGGGGTGATGGTGCTGTTTTATGTGTGTGCCCTCGACGGGGTCATCGGCACGATCGATGGGATCGTCATGATAACGCTCCTCCTCGGCCTCGGCGGCATCCTGTTCTATGACACGCAGCAGTCCGAATCCGCGGCGATTTTGGAACAGATGGAGGGAGACCTGGAAGCGGATCCGCAGATGTCAGCCCTCGCCGAGGTGGGCTACGTCCTCGGCGGCATGATCGGGCTCGCCCTGGGGGCTCACCTCATGGTTGACAGCGCCGTCGCCATGGCTCACAGGCTCGGCATTGCCACCGGCATCATCGGCCTCACCGCCGTGGCGCTCGGCACGAGCCTGCCCGAGTTGGCCGCCTCCATGGTGAGTGTCGCCAAGAGTGACGTTGACATGTCGGTGGGCAACGTCATGGGAAGCAACGTGCTGAACGTGCTGTTCGTCGTCGGCTTTCTGTCGATCTTTCATTCGTTGGAGGTCGAGACGCGCTCCCTCCAGTTCGACTTCCCGGTCATGCTGGGCTTTTGCGGCCTCCTCCTCCCCCTCGCGTGGACGAACTCGCGGATTTCGCGACTCGGTGGCAGTATTCTGCTGGTCGCGTTCCTGGGCTACCTGGGCTACCTCATGCTTCCGTACCTGTGATCCGGATCGGTCACGAGTCGTGCCGGTAGAACCGGCTCCTGCATCATTAGTCCGAAAGGGTCTTTGCGTTCGTGCCACGCTTCCGTGTCCTCCTCCCGTCGGTGCTCGCCCTCCTCCTGTTGGGGATGTGCACGCCCCGCGCGAGTGTCGGCGCAGGCGGCTCTCCCCCGGCGAAGTATTGGATTCTACTGGCGGAACGGCCCGATCCGCCGTCGGACGCGCCCCACCACACGGCGCCGGTGACCTCCACGTACCTGCACGAGCTGCAGTCGCTGGGCGTCACTCCGATTGTCCACAGCCGATGGCTTCACGCCGTCAGTGCTCGGCTGTCTCCTCCCCAGCGAACGATTGTGCAGAAACAGCCCTTCGTCCGGCACGTGCGGCCCGTGGCGACGGGCCCACCGTCCTCCGCCAGCCCCGATGTTACCGCCTCCGGTGCGGCCCCGCCCAGCGGGCAGCTTCCGCTCGGCGCGTCCGCCGCCCACCTGTCTCGCATCAATGCCGTGGGGCCGCTCGCCCGCGGACTGGATGGGCACGGGGTGCGCGTGGGCTTCCTGGACGCCCACTTCCGCGGCCTGCGGCACCCGGCGTTCACCCATCTTCGGGGCCACGACCGCCTGCTCGGGCTCCGAAACTTTGCGGAAGGCCGGCAGGGCGGCAATCACGGGGCCGGGGTGGCATCGGTGGCCGTCGGGCACGCCCCCGGCACCCTCATCGGCCCCGCCCATGGCGCGCAGGTGCTGGGGGCCTCCACCGAGTATACCTCGTTCGAGCGGGATGTGGAGGAGGACTACTTTGTGGCCGGCCTCGAATGGCTGCACCGCCGCGGGGCCGACGTGGTGAACGTGTCTATCGGATACACAACGTTCGACGAGGGACAGGACAGCTACACCCCGGACGATCTGGACGGGGACACTGGCATCACAACGCGGGCCGTGGACCGGGCGGCCCAGCTCGGCATAACCGTCATCGTGAGTGCGGGCAACAGCGGCTGTGCCACCCCCGACTCGTGCTGGTACTACGTGAACACCCCGGCGGACGCCGACTCGGCCATTACGGTGGGAGCGATCACGCCGGACTCGTCGCTCGCCGACTTCAGCTCGCGCGGTCCCACGGCCGACGGCCGCATTAAGCCGGACGTGGTGGTGCCCGGAACCGAGGTGGTGGCCGCCTGGGACGACGCGGACCACGCGCGGGTGGGCGGCACCTCGTTTGCGGCCCCGCAGGTCACCGGCATCGTCGCCCAGATGCTTCAGGTGAACCCGACGCTCTCCCCCATTGAGGTACGCCGACTTCTCCGCCGCACGGCCTCTCAGGCGCAGCAGCCCGACGATCGGAAAGGATGGGGCGTCGTGGATGCGAACGCAGCACTCCGGGCCGCGGAGCGCCGGGCCCGCGCGACCCCGCCGCCCTCTCTGATCGTCGAATCTCCGTATCCGGCCCCGGCCGACTCGCAGCTCACCCTCCCAGTCCGGGCGCCCAAACACACCTCCTCGGTGCGCCTTTCGCTGATGTCTCCGCTCGGAGAGCCGGTCGTTCAGCGCACGTTCCCGGTCGAGCCGGGCCCGAACTGGCTGTCGCTGCGGCTCCGTACCGTTCCGCCCGGGCTGTACCTGTATCGCCTCCAGCACCGCGGCGGTCAGCACACGGGGACGATTGCGATCTCTCCGTAGTGGACGAAACCTCGTCCACCGGGCCGGGTGTGGGAAACCCCGCCCCGTCACGGTTCGTCGAACGACTCTGCGCTCGGCATGGCGTTTTCGTTTGGGTACAGTCCCTGGCTGCTCGGGCTCTCGGTGTTGCTGGCGGGGGGGGGCACGTACTGGAGCTATCGGCACACCGTCCCGGCCCTGTCGTCGGGGAAGCGGTGGGGCCTCGGCCTCCTTCGCTTTCTGAGTCTGGTGCTTCTCTGCTTTCTGCTGCTGAAACCGGTCCTGCGGCTGGTAGAGGAGACGGAACAGCCCCCCACCCTGGCTGTCCTGGTGGATGACAGCCGCAGCATGCGTATCGTACAGGGCACAGACACTTCGGTCGCCGCTGTCCGAAACCGGCTCGCCCCCCTCCTGGAACCCTTTTCGGAGAATGTGCCCGGCACGGCTCGCGTCTTCGGCTTCGACACCGCCCTGCGTCCTCTCCCGGATGCTCCGACCGACTCCCTTACGTTTGCGGGGACCCGCTCGGACCTCGGCGCCGCCCTGCAAGACGTACGCGAGGAAGTTCAGGGCCAAAACCTGCAGGCCGTCGCTCTCGTGTCCGATGGGCAGCACAACAGCGGTCGCGATCCGGCTCGCGTGGCCGACCGCTTCTCGGTCCCCGTCCACACCATCACCGTCGGGGACACCACCCGGCGGCGCGACCTCCAGATCCAGCAGGTGGTCACCAACGATCGTGCCTACGTCGACACCGAGGTCCCCGTCCGGGTCGCCCTCACGTCAACCGACCTCGGGGATGCGCAGACGACCGCTACGCTCCGAGCAAACGACCGAACCGTCGACACGGCCCAGGTCTCGCTTCCCGACGGGAAAGCGGAAACGAAATTGGACCTCGCGTTCCGCCCGGACACACCCGGCCTGCACCGGCTGACCGTCCGGGCGGCCCCCGTTGACGGCGAGGCGCTGACCGAAAACAACGTGCGCACGGTGCGCCTCCGCGTCCTCGACAGCAAGCGTCGCGTGCTCCTGCTGGGCGACACCCCCTCTCCCAGCTACAGCGCCCTCCGCCGCGTACTGGCCCGCGACGCCAATACGACGCTCACGGCCCGCGTCCCGAAGAAAGACGGGTCCTTCTACGGCGGCCCGCTCCCGGACACGCTGGATCGCTACGACGCGGTCGTCTGTGCAGGCTTTCCGAGTGCGGTGGTGCCGGAAGCCGCGGTACGCCGGGTTGCCCGTCAACTGGAGACCGGAACCCCAGCCCTGTTTGTGATTGGCTCTCAGACCGATCTATCGGCCTGGCGGACGCACTTCGAAAACGTTCTCCCTGCCACGCCGGAAACGAAACGCTCATCGTTCGCGGAGGCCACCGTTGCCCCAGTGAAGACAGAGCACTCCCATCCCGTCCTGCAGATCGAGGGAGCGAGCCCCGATCTCTTCCGGCGCCTCCCCCCCGTCCAGGTGCCCTCGACGGCCTGGATCCCCACGTCTGACGCCCGCGTGCTGGCCCGAGCCGTCCGTCCCTCGCTCGACCGCAAAGACCCCGCCTTGGTGGTTCGCCGCCGGGCCGGACAGCGCACAGCCCTCCTCCTCGCCACCGGCACCTGGCGATGGGCCACACTGTCCGCCGACCTGTCGGCCGCCGACCCGCTCTGGCCCGGCCTCATTTCTAACCTCCTGCGGTGGGTGAGCACCAACGCCGACAACAAGCAGGTCCGGGTCCGGCCCGCCACCGCCACGTTCGAGGGCGGCGAGCCGGTCACCTTCAGCGGACAAGTGTACGACGAGAGCCAAGCTCCGGTCTCGCAGGCCACCCTGGATCTCGTGATCACGGACTCGACGGGCACGGAATACCCGCACACGATGGAGCCGCTCGGCAACGGTCGCTATGCCCTCGACGTCGGCCCGCTTCCGGAAGGCACGTATCGCTACACCGCCACGGCCACCCTCGACGGCACCGAACTCGGCACCGACAGCGGTACGTTTTCGGTCGGCGCCCTTCGCCTGGAGTACCAGCAGCCGCGTGCCAACCCCGTCCTCATGCGTCGGATTGCCGCCCGGTCGGGCGGACGCGCCTACACCGCTGAGACGGCCGCCGCTTTTCCCCGAGACCTCGGGGCCGACTCAACGTTTGCCCCGACGGTGTCCACCGCCCCCCGAGAGGCCGAGCTCTGGCGGACCTCCCTCTTTCTGGCCGTCCTCCTCGGACTGCTCGCCACCGAGTGGACTCTTCGCAAGCGTTTTGGATTAAGCTGAAGCCTCCACCGAACCTCCTCTTTTTTCCCCGTGTATCACCACGGCGGTTTCGTCCAGAATTACTTCGCTCTTCCCGGTAGGCCCGGCCGTCGCTATGCATCAGAATAGTCCCCGCATGCTGTCCACCGTCTCGCCCACCGATCCGGACACGCTTCCGGACGCGGTGGCCGATTCTATTGACGGCGAACAACCCCTGGCTCAGCTGCTCGTGACCGTCCGACGCCACCTCCACATGCACCCGGAGGTCGGCATGAACGAGCACGACACCTCCCGTTTCATCCGACAAACCCTCGAAGGGTTCGGCCTCGACGTGCACGGCCCCATCGCTGGGACTGGTCTGTACGTCGACATTGAGGGTCAGGGGGCCGGCGACTTTGTCGGGTACCGGGCCGACATCGACGCGCTCCCGGCCCAGGACCAGAAACGGGTGTCGTACCGCTCCCGAAACACAAATGTGGCCCATCTCTGCGGCCACGATGCACACACGGCTGTCGCCATCGGAGTCGCGCTCGTGCTGGACGCCCACCGCGACGAACTGAAAGGCCACGCCCGTGTGTTCTTTCAGCCGAACGAGGAGGGCCTCCCCAGCGGGGCCCCGCTCATGATCCGTTCCGGCGTGCTGGAGGGGCTCGACGCGGTATACGGCATTCACGTGGATCCGACGCTCGACGTGGGCCGATACGGCCTCATGGTGGGACCGGTCACGGCGGCCTCCGACCGCTTCGACGTGCGGATCCGACAGGAAGGCACCGGCCACTCCGCTCGCCCCCACGAGGGCACCGACACGGTCTGGCTGGCCTCCCAGCTGATGAACCAGTTCTACCAGATGACCGACCGGATCACCGATCCCCGCACGCCGGCCGTCTTTACGGTCACCAAGACGGCGGGCGGCGAGGCGCACAACGTGATTCCGGAAGAGGCCTCATTCGGCGGCACGCTCCGCACTGTGAGTCCCGACGACCGAGAAACGATTCGCACGCACATGCGCGAGGCGTGCCAGCGGATGGGCGACCTCCGTGACGCGCACGTGGAGCTCGACTTCCAGGACGGCGCGCCGCCGGTGATCAACGACGAGGCCGCCATTGAAAACATTGAGGACACCATCCGGGACGCGTTCGGCGAGCAGGCCATTCACAACATCCAGCAGTCCAGCATGGGTGGCGAGGACTTCGCTCACTACCTGCGGCACGTGCCGGGCGCCTTCATCCGCGTCGGCACCGCGTCGGGGCCGGAGACGAGCTTTCCCCTCCATCACCACCGGTTCGATATCGACGAGACACCGCTGGCCCCTACGTCGCGCCTCATGGCGCGGGTGCTCATGAACCACGTGAAGGACGGGGTCTCACAGGGCGTCGCCCCGAACCAATCCAGCTTCTCCTCCGCCGACCAGAACGGCCAAGCCTCCGAAGCGCGGTAGCGTCTCTTCCCGACGCTGCCCTCAACACCCTGGTCCCTACAATCACCCGCGGCAGCGGCGTTCCGGCGTGGAGCGCCGTGCGGCACACGTCCCGGGCCCCCTGTCCTGTCCCATCCTCGCATGGCTCGTTCGCCTCAGCGTCCACAGCGGGAGGCAGGGCCGCGTGCATGGAGGCCGCTATGCTCGTGAACGGGATGTCGAACGAGAGGCCACGATGTCGGCATCGGTGGGGCCCTGCCCGTCGTAGGTGTCAACGAGCGCGTCCAGGCGCTCGGGGTTGTCGACATGAGACAGCGACCGCTCAGCGGTCTTACTCTCCGTGTCGATCCCGAATTGCTCGGCTACGCGGTCGGATATGGCCGCCGCCATCCGGCGATAGGTCGTGAGCTTCCCCCCGACGATGCTCATGAAGTTGGCCACGCCGTCCTCCTCGTGGTCCAGCGCGAAGAAGCCACGCGAGATACCGCGTCGCCCCTCATCGGACTGCTCGTCGGGCGCGTAGAGGGGACGCACGCCCCACCACGTCCGAACGGTTGGGGCGTCGGCCACAGGGGGAAGCATCTCGGCGCATTCTCGAACGGACACTTCTACCTCCCACTCGGCTTCGTCGTAGTCGTCGGGATCGGTAACCGGTACGCTGGTGGTCCCCAGCACGACCTCGTCTTCATGCGGCACCACGATGTCGCCGTCGTCGGGGTCGCGGCTTCGATTCAGGACGGGGCCTAGCCGGTCGTACTCAACGGAAATCATGACGCCGCGGGAGGGGGCCATTTCTACGTCGACGCCCGCCAGGGCCGCCACCGTCCCGGCCCATGCTCCTGTCGCGTTCACTACGTAGTCCACATCGATGGTCGCCTTCGCGGTGCCTCCCAACTGGGCTTTGCGAATCCCCCCCTCCTCCACGATCAAGTCCTCAACGGGGGCATCCGGATAAATCGTAGCCCCGTGCGCCTCCGCGTCGGCAGCGTTGGCCGCACACAGTCGGGACGGATAAATGACGGCATCCGGGACCCACATCGCTCGCCGGACGTCGGGCGACAAGCCCGGCACCTCCGACTGGACCTCAGCCGGGGTCAACAGCTTTGTCTCGATGCCGAGCTCTTCGCAGGCCGCTCGCTTCCGGTCGAAGTATTCGGGATCGTCGCCGTCGAGTTGTACGAAGAGGCCCCCTGTGTCTTGGATGCACGCCCCGGCAATCGCGCGGAGCGTGCGGTTCTCTTCAATGCACTCCCGGGCTCCTTCTCGGTCGGCCTCGGCATATCGGGCCCCACTATGCAAGAGGCCGTGAGATCGGCCGGAAGCACCGCTCGACAGGCCGTCCCGTCCAGCAAGAACCACGTGGAGGTCGCGAAGAGAGAGATCACGGGCGATGCCGGTCCCTGTTGCACCGCCGCCGATGATCAGAACCGTGGGGGGAGAAGGCATAGTACGGCAGGAATGAGTGGGCGAGAACCGATCCCCCACGACTGTCTTCATCGAAGAAAACGCCGTTGAAGAAAACGCCGTGTCGGGACCGCTGTTTGAGAGAAACTGCGGGGGATGCAATTTCTGTGCGTTCCAAGACTCTTCTCCCGCAGACGAGTTGAGAATGTGATGTAACCCTCTGTTCGCACCGCCCACACGTAACACGTATCCGACAGTTATCCCGGTCTCGACTGCCGAGCTACTCTTACGAAAAGGTAACGGGAGGCACAGTGGTGACAGAAGTACTGGAGGCCCCTGACACGTCGTGCGAATGCCTCATCCCTACAGAGACGATAGCCGACGGCATTTTGTCCAGATTCGCGTACCCATCGCAGGGCGATCAGGCGTCGTTCGCCGCGTCGTGGGCACCCAGCATGAGCGCAGAACCAGGGGGTTGTCGAAAAGCCCCCGGTGCTTCAGGAACGGACGCGCGCGGTTCCTTCCTCTGCCCCGTGCTCGATGACATCGAGGGCGGTTAGGGCCTCCCGTATGTGATTGCGCGCAACGGATGCATCCGGACGTCGGCCCGCAAACTTCACGAGATCCGCTTCCTCGAGAACGTTCCGGAGCCGGTCGGTCGCCGAGGACGGAACGTGGTCGTGGTCGCGCAGAACTGCGAGCAATTCCGGGGTGGTGCGTTCGCGGGCAGGGATGTCGAACCGGCGAGACAAATACGTCCGGAGGGTGCCGGTGAGCGTAACGTACAGCGACTCAACACCGCCTATCTTCGTCAGGTCCTGGGGATTCAGGGCCTCCAGTTCCTGCCGGGTAGCCTCATAGACCGTAGGAGCCGAATCAGAGCCTCCGGAAACGGGGAGCTCCGAATCTGTTTTGGAGCTTATCACAATCCGTCGCCACACGTAGACTCCACTCCCAAGTCCGACAACCACGATCATGCCCAGCATTCCCCAACCGACTGCCCCCAACGGTTCCGACCCCAAGTCGGCCTCACTCAGAGCCTGAGGGAGACCGCGGGACACGATCGGGACCATGAAAGGCGGAGTTTGTGTCTCCACGGTGTCCGCGGCCGCGTCGACTTTCACCGGAATCGGCGGAACCCGCACGGAGTCCCGCGCCGAGACCTTCACGGTGTACGCGACACTGTCGAGGGCGTACATCACGCCCACGGGCCGGCTGAACACCTCACTCCGACGCAGCACCGTCAAGTCTCCGAATACAGCTGAGTCCGGGTCGGCCTCGGGGAACCATACCTCGCGGTGCGCCGGTGTACTGGCCGTGACATTGAGGGTAAACGGTTCGCCGCTCACAATGGTGTCCGGCTCGACCCAGGAACTCACGTCCGGGCGCGGCTGCGCCGATACGGGCGCTCCGCCCCAACAGATTGCCAGTATAAGAACCCCGAGACAAAACGGTTGTCCCTGGTTCCTCGACAGCATGTGCAATGGAGCGGAGATCATGGCTGGGAAATTCAGGATCGGGGTTGATTCGGGAGGCTCGTCCGAGCATGAGGCAGAACGCAACACCGTGTACGAAACGGCGCGCTCACAATCCGCCACAAAAAGATCCCCCAGCAGGAGCAGGCCTGCAAACGTCTGCTCCCCGCGTCCGTTGTCCGGCCGGTCGAATGTATTTGTGACATCGCCGCCCGAACCGTTTCACGTGCGGAACCGGGAGC
The DNA here is from genome assembly GCA_003022435.1 of Bacteroidetes bacterium SW_9_63_38. Lineage (GTDB taxonomy): Bacteria > Bacteroidota > Rhodothermia > Rhodothermales > Salinibacteraceae > Salinibacter. Next base: position 326,999 of record PXUA01000015.1, read on the forward strand.
AAAGCACTTGCATCTTGCTCTATGACGAGTACAGGAGAGCGGTAGCGCACAGCGTTCCTGCCTCCATGCCTCCACGCGTCCGTTCATTCCGAGCAAATGGGCCGCTCAACGGCAACACCGCGCCTCCGACATCTTCAGAGGTCTGCCAACATGCAATCGCCCTGGTCTCACCCGCTTGACACCCCCGGCCCACTCGTCTTTTATTTAGCTTGAGTATAATTTACTTAACGCTCAGGGGTCATGGAGACGTCTCGATTCGCCGTTCTGCTCCTCTTGATGCTATCGGTGGGATCGGTTCCTGCGTCCGGGCAGGCCATTCCGGACACGGCCCTCGTCATCACCGAGGTCCTGTACGCCCCGAGTCCGGCGTCCAACGAGTTTGTCGAGTTGTACAACCGGTCCGACAGCCCCATCGACCTGGGACAGGTGGAGTACGCGGACGATACGCGAGACTTTACTCCCGTCGCCCCCACGGACACAATGCTGGCGCCTGGGGATCACATCGTCCTCGCCCGCGACGAAAGTGCCTTCCGGGCCGCCTTTCCGGGCGTCAATCCGCTCGTGCCATCGGATCCGCCGGCCCTCAACAACGGGGGCGACCTTGTACTACTGCGCGACGCGCCCACGCAGACGGTCCTCGACTCGCTGCCCTACACCCCTGAGTGGGGCGGCGCGGACGAGGCGTCGCTGGAACGGATCGATCCCGCCGCCCCCTCGACCGTGGCCTCCAACTTTGGGACCTCGACTGCAGACGCCGGTGCCACACCCGGGCGGCGCAACAGCCGTTACGACCCCGACATGGCGGCTCCTACGCCTGTGTTCGCCGAGCAGGTGGCCCCGACGGTCGTGGAGGTCACCCTGTCGGAGCCGGTCCACCCGTCCTCGGTGACGCCCTCGGCCTTCAAGGTCGGGACGACGCCCGTGACCGATGCCCGGCTAAGCCGGGACACCGTGGCGACTCTCACGCTGCAGTCACCGCCGTCGAGCCCGACCCTGCAGGCCCGCCGGCTCGTCGACCTCGTGGGCAATACGCTAAGTACCGCCACACGCCCACTGGCCTACCGGCCGACCCCGAACGCCCTCATTCTCAACGAGATCATGTACGCCCCGGAGGCCGACGACTTCGACGATCGGCCCGACCAAGTCGAGTATCTGGAGGTGCGCAATCGTGGCGACCGCCCTCTCACCCTGCACAATCTCGTGCTGACCGACCGGCCGGACGAGGACGGCGTGGCTGACACGTTGCGGCCCGGACGAAAGGTCGTCCTCCGTCCCCACGGGTACGGTGTCATCGCCGCGGCCCCCGAGGGAACCACGGCTCCGTCGGCCTCCCCTCTCGCCGCTTCGTTCCCGTCTGCCCCCCTCGCCGCCGACTCCGTGGCCTACCTGCCCATCGACGCCGCCCGGCTCGGCCTCCGTAACGACGGCGGCCTCATACGCCTACACGCCGACACCACCACGATCACGACGATCGAGTACAGCCCCGACTGGCACACGCCGAGCCTGGAGGAGACGCAGGGCACGGCCCTGGTCCGCATCAGCCCGAGCGGCGACGCGCAGTCGGCCGACAACTGGACCAGCAGCCCTGCCCCAAACGGCGGCACGCCCGGCGCCCCGAATGCGATCGGCTCGGCGCCCCCCGACGCCTCCGACCAAACCCTGACCGTGTCCCCGAGCCCTTTTTCGATCGAACGGGACGGGGCCACCCGCATCCAGTATCGCCTCGACGGGGTCCCCAACCTCGTCCAGGCGCGCATCTACGACGCTCGGGGCCGTAAGGTGCGCACGCTAGAAGACGCCCGGCTGGCGGGACGCACCGGAGAGCTGGTGTGGAATGGCCGCGACGACGCCGGCAACCGGGTCCGTATCGGCGTCTACGTGATTCTGTTTGAGGCCATCCGGCCCGAAGAGGGCACAGTGGCCCGCATGAAAACCCCCGTGGTCGTAGCCCGGCCTTTGAAGTAACGCCCCGTCCTCAGGGGCTACAAAACAACCCTGTTACGCTTCCGTGCGGAAAATTCGACCCAGAAGTCGACGCGAGGAGAAGGGCAACAGCTCACTGCTGCGCTGGGACTCACCTTCCCATGCTCCCGCTTTTCTCCCTCCGTAAAGAAGGCGGCAAAACGACCTCCTCCGCACGGCGAAACGGGTTGCAGGCATCCCAACGGACCGCGATACCCGGAACAGGGGTTTTCATCCGGTCATTAATACACTAGCCAATATTCCTTCTTGTATCTGTCGCACGCATTCATTCAGCCGCAATGGCCACCGCAACGGATACCGCTCAGGACACGCCCATTGACATCAGTCCCAACGCCGCGAAGGAGATCCGGAAGATTATTCGGACGAAAAACATCCCGGACGGCTACGGGCTCCGGGTCGGGGTCAAGGGCGGTGGTTGTTCGGGCATGAGTTACGTTCTGGGCTTCGACAAAAAGCGCGACAAGGATCGCAAGTTCGAAATCGACGGCATCACGGTTTACATGGACCAGCGCCACGGCCTGTACTTGATGGGAACGACCATTAACTATCACGACGGGCTGAATGCGCGCGGCTTCACGTTCGAGAATCCCAACGCGACCGAGACGTGCGGCTGCGGGGCCAGCTTTTCTGCGTAACTGCGCCGGGCGCCGGGATGCCGCTCCCTGCCGATCGATGGACATCCCCTGAACGGATGTTATATTCTCGATCATAGTTGAGTCCCGGCCTCGCCGCCGATCGCCGGACTGGCAGCTAGAACGGTTCTTGCGAGATCCATGCGTGACTGTTGGAGACCCTTTTCCGCCCCGCTTTTCCGGGTCGAAACTGGGACCATGGGTCTCCTGTAACGCTTCCGGTCCGTTTCCGTCCACCGCCTCGTATCGGGGTTCACAGAGGAACAGAGGGCGCGAACGGCTGGTTAGTGCTCTTGACAATGCTTCACGTCGCGGGGTTGATGTGGGCGGTATGTCTTACGGACGATTCCCCCTTTCCCCCCTTCGTGCGAGTGCCTTCGCGGCGCTTCTCGTATTTACAACAGCTTGGTATGGAAGGCAATTTCTCAAACCGTGTCCGTGACGTGATCTCCTACAGCCGTGAGGAAGCCGTCCGTCTCGGCCACGACTACATTGGAACGGAGCACCTGCTACTCGGCGTCATCCGCGAGGGTGAGGGCATTGCTGTGAAGATTCTCCGCAACCTCGACTGCGATCTCCTGGAGCTCAAGGACGCGGTTGAGGACACGGTTCGGAGCACGAGCAGCTCCACATCGGTAGGCAACATCCCGCTCACGAAGCAGGCGGAAAAGGTGCTCAAGATCACGTATCTTGAGGCGAAGCTTTACAAGAGTGACGTGATCGGCACGGAGCACTTGCTGCTCAGCCTGCTCCGCGACGACGAAAACATCGCCGCTCAAATTCTGCAACAAGGATTCTCCGTGACGTACGACGCCGTGCGCAACGAACTCGACTCGATCATCAGTGGCAAAGCTTCCTCCTCCTCTTCGAGCGGGGGCGGCGGCTCTGGCGGTCGTCTCTCCTCTGGCTATGGACAAGAAGGTAGTGGAAGCGAAATGGAAAAAAGCAAGACCCCTGTGTTAGACAACTTCGGACGCGATCTTACCGAGCTTGCTGAAGAAGACGAGCTCGACCCCATCATCGGACGTGAGAAAGAGATTGAGCGTGTGGCTCAGGTCCTGAGCCGGCGCAAGAAGAACAATCCCGTGCTCATCGGAGAACCCGGCGTCGGGAAGACCGCGATTGCCGAGGGCCTCGCGATGCGTATCGTGGAGCGCAAGGTGAGCCGCGTGCTTTACGACAAGCGGATCGTGACGCTTGACCTTGCCTCCCTGGTGGCCGGCACCAAGTACCGCGGCCAGTTCGAGGAGCGGATGAAGGCGGTCATGAAGGAGATCGAGAAGAGCCCGGAGGTGGTGCTCTTTATCGATGAGATCCACACGATCGTCGGGGCCGGCGGTGCATCGGGCAGTCTCGATGCCTCCAACATGTTCAAGCCTGCCCTCGCCCGGGGAGATATCCAGTGCATCGGCGCCACGACGCTCGACGAGTACAGACAGAACATTGAGAAGGACGGGGCGCTCGACCGTCGCTTCCAGAAGATCGTCGTCGATCCGTCGACGCCGGAGGAGACGAAGAACATTCTTGCCAACATCAAGCAGTATTACGAGGAGCACCACAACGTTCGGTACTCCGAGCAGGCCATCGATTTGGCCGTGAAGCTCAGCGACCGGTATATCACTGATCGCTTCTTCCCAGACAAGGCGATCGACGTGATGGATGAGGCGGGCGCCCGCGTCCACCTCTCCAACATCAAGGTTCCCCCCGAGATTCTGGAGCTGGAAGAGGAGATTGAAGACGTCCAGGAGGAGAAAAATCAGGTCGTCAAGAGCCAGCGCTTCGAGGAGGCCGCTCGCCTGCGCGATAAGGAAAAAACGTTGCAGGAAGAGTTGGAGCAGGCCAAGAAGGAGTGGGAAGAGAAGGCCGAAACCGAGATCCACGATGTGACCTCCGAGAACATCGCCGAAGTAGTGGCGATGATGACGGGCATTCCGGTCGACAAGATCAGCGAGCCGGAGCAGCAGAAGCTCCTTCAGATGGAGGAGGCCCTCAAGGAACGGGTCGTGGGGCAGGACGAGGCCATCGAGAAGCTTTCGAAGGCTATCCGCCGCACTCGTGCCGGTCTCAAGGACCCCGAGAAGCCGATTGGCTCCTTCATCTTCCTAGGCCCGACCGGCGTCGGCAAGACCGAACTCGCGAAGGTCACGACCGAGTACCTGTTCGACTCGCAGGACTCGCTCATTCGCATTGATATGAGCGAGTACATGGAGAAATTTTCCGTCAGCCGTCTCGTGGGGGCCCCTCCGGGCTACGTGGGGCACGAAGAGGGCGGCCAGCTCACTGAGAAGGTACGCCGCAAGCCCTACTCGGTGATCCTGCTCGATGAGATTGAGAAGGCCCACCCGGACGTCTTCAACATCCTGCTTCAGGTGCTGGACGATGGGATTCTGACTGATGGACTCGGCCGCGAGGTCGACTTTCGGAATACGATCCTTATCATGACGTCCAACATCGGCACAGAGGACATCAAGTCCTTCGGCAAGGGCATTGGATTCTCGCAAGCCGATACGGGCGACGACGTGGACTACTCGTCGATGAAGTCGACGGTCGAGGACGCGCTCAAAAACGTCTTCAATCCGGAGTTCCTGAACCGGATTGACGATGTGATTGTCTTTAATCCGCTCGACAAGGAAAATATCTTCGAGATCATCGACATCATGTCGGAAGACCTCTTCGATCGGGCCGAGGAGCTCGGGCTGGAGTTCGAGTTCGACGAGGACGCGAAGGAGTTTCTCACGGACAAGGGCTTCGATCCGAAGTACGGCGCCCGTCCCCTCCGTCGCGCCCTCCAGAAGCACGTGGAGGACCCGATGGCCGAGGACATCCTGCACGACGAGGTGGGCGAGGGCGACAAGGTCCTCATCACGCACGAGGGCGACGAGGAAGAGCTTTCCTTCGAGGTCAAGAAAGGCGAAGCCTCGGTTGAAAGGTCGTCCGACGACGGGAAAAACGAATTCGGCGAGCCCAAGGACCACGAGCCTAAGGGCCAGCAGTCTAACGGCGAAGTCGCCGACGGTGCGTCTTCCGAGTCGGAGGAAGCGGCCGCGGCGTCCGACGACGAAGAGTAGGACTCTCCGCCCCAACTACGGCACCGTCCTCCGTCCCGGTCGGGACGGAGGGCTTTTTATTTGCGCTCATATTACCTGCGCTCGTCCTCCTGTTCGTCTTCCCCCCTCTCTCGCAGTTGTACGTATCGCATGCGACCCTCCCCGTACGGCTCCTCCGCTTCTATCGGGACGGGCGCCTCGAACGACGGGCCGTCGACCACAAACGTATGGAACGCTCCGTGCTCGCCGCAGGGATCGACGCTCTCCGGCAACTCCTCCAGAAATGAAGAGTCGTACGATCGCCCCACGAAGTCCGAGTGGAGCTGGGTCTGATCCACCGATGTGATCACGGCCCGATAGCCGCGCTCGATGAAGCGACGCGCCAGCCAACTCGTGTCGCGCTTCCACAGCGGGAAGAGAGGCTTTACCCCCATCGTGTTAAGGACACGCTCCCGGTAGGCCTTTACGTCCTCCAAGAAAAGGTCTCCCGCTGCGACCATCCCCACCCCGTCCGCAAGAAGGGGGCCGAGTGCGCGCTCCAGTCGTTCTTCGTAGGTGGCGTTCGACGCATTCGGCGGTACCCGCATCACGTGCAGGGGAAGATCCAGCGCCGCGGCCTGTCGCTCAATGAGCGCAAGTGGAGTGCCGTGCATCGTCACGGTCTCTACCTCCTCTACCACTGTTGTCAACAACGCGTCGACACGACGGGGCGACTGGCTGTGCACCACATCGAGGGTCAATATCGCATCCTTTCCCCCACTCCACATGAGCACGAGTCCGTCGCCGGACGGAGAGGAAGCCATACGAACAACAGGGATCTGTGAACGGGAAACGTACGATCCGGATCAGTAGGGCGAACGACACTAGCAGGCTGTTGCGCATAGGTTTACCTTCACTACGGCTTCAAATTTAGGCATAAAAATTTTAATACATCCAGCAGAGCACAAAAGGAGTTCGCTGCATGCGTGCTTTTTTCATAAATTTGAATAGAGAGATACTAGAACGTCAATGCGCAACAGGTTGCTAGGGCCGCGACCTCGGGGCCGACGCGCAGAATGCCCCCAGATCCACCGTGTCGGGGAATCCACGCCATCGCAGACCTAGCAGATTCCCAAGCAGAGTTCAACCTACTCCTTCCCGGCGGCAAAGTCGAGACCGGTCGCCCATTTACACATCCTCCTGTTGGGAAACGAAAACGACGGGTTTTATTCTCGCAATAACAGAGTTTGAGAGACAGTCCGTCCTGCTCTGTTTTGTGTGTGCAAAGCGAGCTACCGGACAGTTTTCAATTTCAGGGTTCGGGCACCGAAAAATCTCTGGCGACCGCCGGACCATTTCCGGATCGTTGCCCTCCGGGAGATACATGTCGATGGCAGTCGGCCGGTTCTTCACGACATCGGCCAGCATGGCTCGGGGAGCGTTGTTAAAAGGCGTGCGAATGTCTGAATGCGTGGTCGAGACGGGAGTTTGGTCGATTCACGAATTCGGCGCGTCCGTCTGTGAGGATGCTCCCACAGAAGGCATGGACCTGCTCCCACGCGGGCAGCGGAGACGAAATCCAGCGTACGGCGTATAGAGAAGTGTAATTTTGGGTCCGAAATTCCACAAAACCTCCTTTGCGTCCCATGAGCACGCCCCAGCCCCCAATTCCAATCCCTTCAGCGCCCTCGACACGTTCGACACGGGCCACGGCTCGGCCCAACTGTACCGGCTCTCGACCCTTGAGGACGCAGGCGACGACCTCGACCGCCTGCCGGTCTCCATCCGCATCCTGTTGGAAGGCCTACTCCGGAATCATGACGGCCGTTCTGTAACGGAGGAAGATGTTCGAAACTTGGCGTCGTACGATCCCAAAAATCCGGCGGACGAGGACATTCCCTTCCAGCCCTCCCGCGTGCTGCTGCAGGACTTTACCGGCGTGCCCGCCGTGGTGGGCCTCGCGGCGCTTCGCTCGGCGATGAAGCGGCTCGGCGGCGACCCACAGAGCACCAACCCCGAGGTGCAGGTCGACCACTACGGGCTCCCGGACGCCGTCCAGCTGAACAGCGAGATCGAGTTTCGCCGTAACAAGGAGCGCTATAAATTCCTGCGCTGGGGCCAGCAGGCGTTCGACGACTTACCGATCCGTGAATAAGTTTCCGCCAATCTGTGTAGGGTTATAGGATTATCCGCAGGACGGAACCGTCCCCGAAGTAGCGTCGGGCCGCCGGACCGACGCGAAGAGTCGCACCGACACGAAGAGCCGCACCGACACGAAGAGTCGGACCGAC